>CAZWTY010000101.1:0-13265 GCA_964637565.1 uncultured Desulforapulum sp. | reverse complement strand
GAATTAAATACTATATTCATTATGTTACATCAATAGACATCTTTACAAAGTCAAAATAATCTTCGATGGCCTTGACGCCCTTGTCCGGGTTCTTTTCTCCCAAAGCCTCGATGATGGTTTCAAAGTAGACCAGGTTGTCCTTCAGATGATCGTTTTTCAGCATGATGGCGATGTACTGGAGCCGCTGGAGATTGGGCATGATGCCCATCACCACCTGAAAGAGCACGGGGTTTTGCGTGGAGTTGATTCCCGCGGCCGTGAATTCCAGAAGGGCTTTGTAGTAACCTCGCGCATCTTTCTCTTCCGCACAGGTTTCCATCTTTTCAAGGGCGAGGATCAGGTCGTGGCGATGAGCCTCATCGCACGTTTCGATTCAGCGCCGCACCACATGACCGAACAGCAGGGTAAACAGATCGCAGTACGCTTCGATTCGCTTTTCCGACAGTCCTGTCACCCTCACCCCGCAGCGGGGAATCAGTTTCACCAGTCCTGTTTTTTCCAGAACCCTGAACGCCTCGCGAACCGGGGACCGGCTGACGCCCAAGTCTTCCGCGACTTTCTGTTCCAGAAGGCGGTCGCCGGGCGAGATATCGAACCGGATGATCTTCTCGATCAGGTGATCGGCGATCTGGTCGGACAGGTTTTTTGATATTTTGAACATGGCAGGTTCATTCCTTGTTTCGTGGTGAATGATGTCGATTTTTAACACAAGCTCCCGTGAATCAAAACAAAAACATGGGGAGCCGAAAAAACTGTTGACATTATCGCATATTGTCGACAATATGCAAAACACATTCTGACATGTCCATCAAACACCACAGAAAAACGGGCCATGGAAACGGGAGACGCGACAGGCCCGGCAAAGGAGCGAACATGAACGCCAGGATAGCGGACACGTACGACGTGATCATCGTGGGCTCGGGCCCCGGCGGGGCGTCGGTGGCCAGGGAGCTTTCAAAAACAGGCAAACGGACACTGATGCTGGAACGGGGCGATAACGGGAAAATCAGGGGGTCGCTTTTCCAGCTGGCCCTGAACGCGGGGATTCCCGGACAGAGCCTGATGTTCACGGACAAGACATTGCTCGCCATGGTACGCGGGCTTTGTACCGGCGGAAGCTCGGTGTTCTACTGTGCCACGGCCTTCGAACCGCCTTACGATATGCTGGAATCCTACGGAATCGACATCCGGGATGAGGTGGCGGAACTGAAAAACCACGTGCCCATGGCCCCGGCCGAAGACCGGCTCATGGGCACGGGCGCCCGGATGATCATGGACAGCGCCCTTTCCCTTGGCTACGAGTGGAAGAAACTTAACAAGTTCATCGACCAGGACAAATGCATGGCCGACTGCGGAAAATGCAGTTACGGCTGCCCCCACGGGGCCAAATGGACGGCCAGGAATTTCGTGGAAGAAAGTGTGGACCAGGGCATGACCCTGGTGAACGGGGCCAGGGTCACGAAAATCCTGTTTGACGGTAACAAGGCCGTGGGGGTGCGATACAGGAAAAAGCTCAAGGACCGGGATGTGTTCGCGAAAAGAATCGTGGTGTCCGCCGGGGGTGTGGGCTCTCCCCAACTCCTGCGTCACAGCGGGCTGTACCAGGCCGGCTACGACTTTTTCTTCGACCCCCTGACCATGGTATTCGGCACCGTGGACGGCATGAAAAGCAAGGGCGAAATTCAGATGGCCGCGGGCCTCCACAACAAAGACGCGGGCTACCTGATGGTGGACCTGAATTTCCCCACCCCCATCTACCTGGCCCAGAGTATGCCGAAAATGCGGATACACAAGGCGTTCTCCCGAAACAACACCCTGATGATCATGATCAAGATCAAAGACGAGCTGGGCGGCAGGATCACCTGGGGCGGAGGCGTCCGTAAAAGCATCAACGACAGGGACAAGGCCAAACTGAAAGACGGGTTCAACCACGCGAAAAAGATCCTGGCCAACGCCGGCGCCACCGGCGTGTTCAGCGGCTGGACCGTGGCGGCCCATCCCGGGGGAACGGTGAAGATCAACGACATGCTGGATTCGGATCTCAAAACCGTGAAAGACAACCTCTACGTGTGCGACTGTTCGGTGATCCCCGAAGCCTGGGGACTTCCTCCCACCCTGACGCTCCTGGGTCTTGGAACACGCCTTGGCCGTCATCTGGCGGAAACCCTCTGAAAGGAAAACTAAATGAGGACCTGACACCATGACGATCTTTGCTTCCCACATCCACAGGGTCCGGAGCTTTCTGGATCAGAAAAAACGCGACGGGTCTTCGCGGGAATTCGAGGCGGAAATTCCACCGGCCTGGCCTCCGGCCGGTCCGCGCGACATCGTGCTTGTGCCCGATCTCGCCCTGGAACTGGGGCATCCCGATGACGCGTCCTTATGTTTCACGGTATGGACTAAAGAGGCGGATCTGGTGAGGGACGGGGTCATCACGCTCATCGGGCCGGATATCCCGGAGACCGGTTCGGGCCGTCTTCCCTTGGGGAAAATCGTGCTGGTCCGGATGGAGCAGGGCGGTGAAGACGACGCTTACGAACGGTACAGAGACATGGATCTCACCCGGTTTTCCCTGTCTTTGAAAGGCTACATGCTCAGGGCCGCGTCCCGGCATATGCGGGAATGGAGCCGGATCAGCCGGGACGCGGTTTCCGGGGGTTTTTCATTCCGAACGCTGGGTTCGGCCCTGATCCATGCCATGAAAGCGGTCGATGGAATTGCCGCCGCCGAGGTGGTGTTCATCACACAGTCCAGAGACGATGTGATGGCTCTCAAGGATACGGCCGTTCACGCGGATCGCCTTGTTCAGGCCATGAACAAGATGGCGGCGGAGATGGTCGAGGACTGCGGAAACTGTGAGTACCAGGATGTGTGCGGCGACGCGTCGGAGATGAAAGCCCTGCGGGAGACACTGGCAAGCCGGAAGGCGGGATAGAACCATGGAACGCCGGGTTGCACGCGGTAACGGTTGCCGGGTGCAACCCGGCGTTCCCAGGGCGACCCGTGAAGATTTTTTGAATCATGATAAGGAGTTATGGCCATGGCCAGCAGACCCGTGATCATCGCCCTCTGCGGAAAAGGCGGGGTGGGAAAGACAAGCATGAGCGCCCTGATTACCCGGATGTTTTCAGCGGACCCCGCAAAACGGGTGCTGGCCATCGACGCGGACCCGGCTGTGGGGCTTTCCTATCCCCTGGGGATCAATGTCACGAAAACCGTGGACCAGATTCGCCGGGATCTGATCGACAAACTGGGCAAGGACGAGCCGGTCCACAAGGAAGACCTGCTCCGGCAGTTGGAGTACGACATGTTTTCGGCCTTGTCGGAAAAGGGCAACCTGGCGTTTCTCGCCATCGGACGGCCCGAGGGCGACGGATGTTACTGTCAGGTGAACCAGCTGTTGCGCGAACTGATCCGGGATATCGCCGGGCAGTTCGACGTGGTGGTCATCGACGGGGAAGCGGGGCTGGAGCAGATCAACCGGCGGGTCATGGACATGGTCACCCATCTTCTCATCGTCACCGATGGCTCCCTGAAAGGCCGAAACGTGGCGGAAACCATCTACCGCATGGGAAAAGAGACCTGCGTTTGCGAACGGTCCGGGGTTCTTTTCAACCGGGTGAAGCACGACGGCGAAGAGGCCCTGGTTCTTGGGAAAAACACCCTGCCCCTGGTCCACGTGATGCGGGAAAACGACACCATCCGGGACTTCGACCGGGAAGGCCGGAGTTTTTTCGAACTGCCCGTGGCCCCCGATTTCGAACACCTTGAAATATCCTTGAAACATTTCGTCGCCCAGGCCTGACCGAAAGGTTTTGTCCTGTTAAAAAAACCCGGATCCTTTATTCGATGTTGGATGTTCGTTGTTCATCCTTTCAAAAACGAAAGACCCCCTCCGGCGGGGCGCCGAAGGGGGCGAGGGAGAGAAGGGCGGCCTTTGTTCGTCTTTGAAACCTTTCTGGGCCACCCTTTCAGGAGAAGGGAGGGGGCGACAGGAACCAGGGGAGTTGACCTTTTCGCCCCCTCCCGTCACGAGACGGGGTCTGGGGGATGTGTTGTGTCAGTTCATGATCCAGACGGCCATGGTGTCGCACATCTGGATGACCTTTCTGCCGACCCTGCCCATGAAGAACTCCAGAACGGCCGAATGGCCGCGGCGTCCAAGGACAAGGGTTCCGTATCCTTCTTTTCTGGCTTTTTCCGTCAGGGCCTGGGACCGGCTCATGTAACCTTCCATAATGGTGGTCTGAACACTGGCCGCAGGAACACCTTGTGAAATCATCCAGTCTTTTTCCACTTTCATAGCCTTTTCAATGGCTTTTTTCTGATGAATCACCCGCTGAACGTCGAACTCCGGATAATAGGCCTGATCCATGGAGGCGGAGAAAACGTCGAAATCCCCGGCCAGCATGTTCATCGAACGGATCACGTGGCAGATGTTGTACTGTTTGCCGGGTCCCGTGAAGCCGAGTGCCCCCCGAACAGCGCTGATCGAGCCTTTGGAGGCGTCGAAACCCGCGAGGATCTGGTTTGTTTCAGGCCGCCCCTCGACAACGATCATGGGGATGTGGAACACTTTGGAAATCAGTTTGCCTGTCACGGAACCGGTGGTGATACCTGTGACACAGCGGACGCCTGTTTTTCCCACCACCAGGATGTCGTAGTCTTTGCGTGATTCCTCGATGATGTCACGTGTGACACCGATCTCGATTTCACGGACGATGACTTCCACATCTTTTCCGGGAAACCCCTTTTCAATGAACATGTCCCGGATTTTCTCCAGGCGTGTGGCCATGTTTTTCTTTCTCATGGCGATCCAGTCTGAATAGGAGGCTTTTTCCACGTCGATCCGGTCAGGTTTGTCCTCCACATCGAAATAAAGGTCCATGACTTCCGCGTCCACATGGTACAGCACGACTCGTGTCTTGTCCGGGGGCATGATTCCGCTGATATATCCGGCGGCGTTCATGGATTGGACCGATCCGTCTATGCCGATTAAAACGCGTTTTTTATCATCGCTCATGGTGTCCTCCTGCAGTTTTGCGTTTTATCTTTGTTTGAAGGTAAGGGACCCTCCCGTCTCCTTTCCGTTTCTGGCGGAAAGAAGCAAGAGAGGGCAACCTCACGAAGGTTGCAACGTTTTTTCAGGCCGTGTCCTGTTTTTATCCCATGGGGATGTTCGGACAACGGCTTGAAGCAAACATGTAGAGCAAGGGCTGTGCCATGAAACAATAATTCAAAAATAAGATATGATTACAATAGGATGCCCGAGACATCCGCCGTATACCCCCGCATTTTTTCATGTCCGGTTTCTTTACACCCTGTAAACAGGCATTCCATCCAAGGCAGAGGGCTTTTGTGTGTTGACAAGAGGCGGCCAAACGACGATAAAAATGGAACCATTCCGGAAAAACATAAAAGGAAAGCGCATGCCATACGCAACCAGCGGAAACGCGGAAATCTACTACGAGGACATGGGGCAGGGAGAGGCGGTGATCGCTGTCCACGGATTGATCGAAAACACGGCTTATTTCACCATGACAGGTGTTGCAAAAGCCCTGGCCGAAAACTACCGGGTGATTCCCATGGACATGCGGGCCCATGGGAAAACAAAAGTTCATGGAGAACCCTGGGGGTACGACGTGGACACCACGGGCAGGGACATCCAGGCCGTGGCCGACAGTCTGGGACTGGAAAGGTTCCACCTTTTGTCCCATTCCACGGGAGGGTTCGCGTCGGTGCGTTACGCCATGGAAAACAGCCAGCGCCTGATCAGCCTGATCCTCACCGACACCTCGTCAGCCACCTCTTTTTTTAAGGTTCAGGAGGAAGGCCGGGCGTTTCATGAGCGGTTCGCCGCCAGTTTCGAAAAGTACGACTGGAAACAGGTCATGGCCGGAATCCGGTTGCAGCCTTTTCCGTTCTTCAGGGGAATCGCCGACCGGGAGGACCGGGAAGCGCTGTACCACATGGTCTATCAGATGATCAGGATAGGGGACAGGGCGGCCATCGGCCGATTCATCCGATCGTTCTACACCGATCCGGACCCCAGGGTCGAAGGTCTTCGGAACATCGGCTGCCCCACCCTGGTTCTTGTGGGCGAAAAGGACGATTTGTTTCTGGAATCCAGCCGGCTGATGGAACGTGAGATCCCGAATTGCACCCTGAAGATTTACCCTGACACGGGCCACATGCTGGCCATCGAACAGCCGGAACGGATGATCCGGGATCTTCTGGACTTTCTCGGGTCACACCCGGACAGAAGTTAAGGCCTCGCGCAGAGGTTCCGGACCGTCTTTTCGGATGTCAGCTCTGCCGTTTTGTACTCCGGAGATAGCGGTGGATGGTGATGGACAGGTACAGGGCGATGACCGTGCTGATGGGCATGAAGGGGCACAGGGACTTGTAGCCCAGGATGGAGGCTTCCCGGGCTCCTTCGAAGGGAATGGCCGTGGCCAGGGCCATCAGGCCGAAAATCAGGGTCAGGCCCTGGAGCAGTCGCTTTTTCATGGGACGGTTTTCCATGATGTCTTCCTTTCTTTTTGAAATGTCATTCGCTTGCCACCGGCATCTGGCCCCCGGCAAGGGGCAGGTGGACGGTGAACCGCGTTGCTCCCGCCTCACCGGCGCATTCTATGGTTCCACCGTGGAGTTCGACGATCCGTTTCGAAATCGCCAGCCCCAGTCCCGATCCTCCGGAATCCTGGTTTCTTGAAACGTCGATCCTGAAAAGCGGTTCGAAGACCTTTTCCCTGAAAACTTCGGGCACACCCTGGCCGTTGTCTTCCACATAGAACACCAGGCACCCGGTTTCAGCCAGGGCGCCCAGGATCACCCGCCCCCCCCTTTCCGTGTGCCTCAAGGCGTTGTCCAGAAGATTGGAGAACACCCGTTTCAGTTGCTCGAAATCCCCGTTTGTTATGGGAAGGATGCCTTGAACCCGGCACTCCAGATGGATCTGTTTTTTCTCCGCCGAAAATCTGTACTGGAATTCCACATGGCGGATCAGGTCTTCCGGAGAAAAAGGTCTGAGGGAAAGGGAAAAACCCGGCAGGTTCATTTTTGAATAGGTGGAAAGGTTCATGACCAGATGGTCCATGCATTCGATGTCGTTTTCGATGCGCCGGACGCAGCGCAGGGTTTTTTCGTCCGGTTCCGAATCCTTGATCAGTTCGGTTCCCACACGGATCCGGGCCAGGGGGGAACAGAGCTCGTGGGAGATGTCCGCCAGAAGCTGTTTTTTAGACTGGATCATCTGTTCCACCGAACGGCTCATGTGGTTGAAAAGCCGGATGGCCCCGCCGATTTCATCGTTCCTCCCCTCGTTTTCCGGTGTTTCGTGGAATTCCCCCCGGGCGATGCGCTCAAGGGACTGGGAAAGGACGGTCAGGGGGCCTGTGATATGGCGTGACAGGGGATAGACCGCAGCCAGAAGGAAAAAACCCAGGACGGCGAGACCTGCCGGAAAAGCCATGAAAAGCCGGTTTTCCGAAAATTTCCGGGCCAGGACCACGACCCGTGGTGTGCCGTCCTTAAGCTTTACGGGAAACATGTAGATCAGGGGCCGGCCGAAATGCCCCCGCTGGATGAAGATCCCCTGTTCGTTCATCTGTCGAAACATCGGCGGGGTGATCGCCACAGTCGGGTGACCGGGGGCTGTTTCCGAAACAATGGACCCACCTTTTTCATCAAACACCGTCACATGAAAACCGTAGCTGTGGACGAATCCGTGAACCGCCTGCTGCATGGCTCCGGTGTCGACCGAATCCCTGACAAGGGTGCCGAGGTAGCGGGTATGGTTTTTCAGCATGGCGTGGATGTCCCGGGCCAGGGGTTTTCCCAGCGTGAAATAGAAAAGGAGCATCACCGCCAGCAGCGTGGTGGCGATGAGACCGGAAACAACGAAAGCCATTTTCATGTAGAGTCTGCTGAACATCTCTTTTCTCCTGATGGTTCAAGGTTTAGCATGCCGATGTAACGCAACTGTGTCCAGAGGTGTAAAATGTGTGACAGGAGCTCGGCCCGTTTTAGAGTGGTTGTCATAAATCCGTTCCGAATGAAAAACTGACGAACGTCGAACATCCAACGCCCAACATCCAACATCGAATGAAGGATAACTCCTTTTTTAAATAGTGAATTTGAACACTGTTTTCTTTCCATGCGGAAAGGGTGAGCCGTGAACCCATTCACCATTCGATGTTCATAAAAATGCGGCAATCGGAATTTTATTCTGACAACCACTATAAATTTCCGTCGTGCCCTTTTTTCAGGCCGGCATAGATGCCGGAGGTACACGATTTGAAACCGCGGGTTCAAAAATATAAACTTTGCCGTTTTTCATTCACTAAAATTTTCGAGATTGCGGGGATTGGCGTGATATGGTTCAAATATTTGAACCATCAGCACCTGAAGAAGGGGTGGTTCGGTGGAAGGGCAAAGGGGCCGGAGAGGGGGTTGATTTGTAACAATCCGTTTTTATTGGTTTAAAAAAATAGTTGATGGAAGCCCGTTATGTTCCGGGGCGGCATGATGCTTGCTATCCCATAGGACGCGCACCATTTGGAAACAAATCTTGCTCATCTTCTCACCAGGGTCAGACACCCCCCTTCCCCAGGTCTGTCCCTATCTCTTTTACCATGCCATCATGGGTCATCCATGATGGCATGCGTCTTTTTGTCACCCTGAAATTTTGCTCTGGGCGATGTCCTTGTAGATCGAATCAGGGAAGTCGTTGACGATCCGTGTAAAGGACCGTTTGCTTTTCTCCGAATCGCCCTTGTTTTCGTAGATCAGGCCCAGATGGAACAGGGCCTCGTCTTTTTTAACGGGACAGGCGCTCTGGATGATGGTCTCGTAGTTCCGGATGGCTTCGTCCTGCTTGTTCAACGCCTCCTGGGACTGGGCCAGGGCGCAGAGGGTCAGGTTGATCATGCTTTCGTCCTTGCGGGCGCTGCCCAGAAGCTCGGTGTAGCGTTTCGCGGCTTCGGCGTAATCCCCTTTGCTGAAAAAGAGGCCGGCGTAATGGGCCCGGGCCAGCATGGAGGCGGCCGTTCCGGAAAAGGAGTCGAAAAATGCGTCGCTTTTCTTCCGGATCTCTTCAAGGGACACGGCATCCGGGCTTGCCTGGGTGGCTTTTTCGTACCACTCGACGTCCTGGGTGAAATGGAGGAAGGCTTTGTCTTCTTTGGTCTTCACATAAAAAAGGTAGAGGCTGTACCCGAGAACCAGGGCCAGGACGATGCAGGTGTAGTTGATGATCCTCTTCCGGTTGGTTTTGATGTATTCCAGGGCCTGATTGGACACGGTGATAAATTCATCCGGCTGGTTCAGTTCCTTTTTTCTCGCCAGGGATATTTTTGCCATTTCTCCTCCACGTTGTCACACAATTGACATGAAACGATAACCTTGCTCGCTCGTTCGTATTACAACAGTTTTTTGATCCGCTCCCAACCCTCGTCGGGGATGCTGGCCCCGGTGACCTGACAGACTTCGTAACCGCAGGCCGATCCGATGTACCCCGCATCCTGAAGACTGTAACCGTGGGTGAGGCCGTAAAGGAAACCGGCGGCCCAGAGGTCTCCGGCGCCTGTGGTGTCCACGGCATCCCTGCCTGTGAGGGGTTCGACTTTCACCACAGAGCCCTCCCGGGCGATCAGGCTTCCCCGTTTGCCGAGTTTCAAAACAGCGGTATCGGCAAAGGAAGACATGATGGAAAGGGCCTTGTCCTCATCCGACGTGCCGGAAAAAGCCCGGGCCTCGTCTTCGTTGGCGATGAGGATGTCCACATGGTCCACCACGTTTTCCATGATAAAATCCCTGGAGCTTTCCACCACGGTGAAGCTGGCCAGGTCCAGGGCGATGGAGGCGTTGGCCTTTTTCGCCGCGTCCAGGGAAGCCATCATCAGGGTCTGGTTGAACACCAGGTACCCTTCGATCATCACCACCGACGCTTCGTGGAAGAATTCGGTCATGATGGATTCGGGGTCCATTTCAGCCGAAGCCCCCAGGTAGGTGAACATCGACCGCTGGGCATCCGGGGTGATCAGGGAAAGAACCCGGCCCGTGGGGGTGTTGGATTTGAAAAGTCTTGGTTTCACACCACTTTGGATCAGGCCCTCTTCGAACAGACGGCCCAGGTCGTCGTCGCCGCACTGGCCCACGAAGGCGGAGTCTCCGCCGAGTTTTCCGATGCCGATCATGGTGTTGCAGGTGGCGCCGCCGGGAACGATGGCCGGTTTTCCGTCAAGACGGCCTGTGACATGATGGATGAAATCGCTTTCCACCAGGGTCATGCCGCCCTTCACCTCACTGACGTCTGTGAGGAAATCGTCGCTCACCTGGGCCAGGAGGTCGATGAGGGCCGATCCGATCCCCACCACCCGCCGACCGGGGTTTTTGAAATAGGACATACGTTTTTTCCTTTATTCCTGTCCGGATGACCGTCTACCAGACCATCCGCTCGTTGATCCAGCCCGTGTCACCGTCCGCGTGCTGGACTTCCAGCCATTCCCCGTTTCTCCGGATCACCCGGAAGGGAACCCCGCTGTCCACCATGAACACCGCCTGGTTTTCGGAACCGGGGCCGGAACGGACGTTGACCCTGTCTTTTTTTGTGATCACCGTGTCCCAGGTTTTGACGAATGCGCGGTTGATCCAGCTGGTGTCTCCGGCGTAGTCTTTCACATAGTACCAGTCTCCCCGCTTGTGCAAAACTTCCAGGGGGTAGTTCTTGTCCATTTTGTCCCAGACGATGTCGTATTTTTCGCCCGGTCCCCGGCGGGAACTGGCCGAGTCTGCGGAAACACAGACCCTTTCCGCAAAGGCCGCGCCCGCAAGGACGAAAACGATGGCGAACATGGACAGGATGCATCTGGCGACAGGGGAAAATCGGGTCATAACGTTCATCTTCATGGGGCAGTCCGGGTCAATAAATGTTATCTCCATCATGCAAAATCCGCAGCCTGCCAAAAACCGGCAGACCGCGGATTTTGTTCAAAAAGACGGTATTACAAGACAGGAAAGATGTCAATCTCCCACTTACGGGGCGGCCAACTTTAAGCCGCCCCAAAAAGAGGGGTGAAAATCAGATGCCGCCGGCCATCAGGTCTCCCACGAGCCTGGAGAAGCGCGAGGGATCGTCGATTTTTCCACCTTCAGCCACGATGGCCAGATCCAGGAGAAGGGCGCAGTAGTCGTCAAGCCGGCTGTTCTTCGTGTCTGTCTCGAACAGGGTTTTCATTTTGGCGATCACCGGGTGATCGAGGTTCAGCTCAAGGACACGTTTCTGTTTGGGGATCTCCTGGCCCGTGGCCTTCATGATTTTTTCCATGTAGGCGCTCATGGCGTGGTCGTCCGCCGCCAGGCAGGACACTGAGTTTTTCAGGCGGGTGGAGGGTTTTACTTCCTTGATGGTTTCTTCCAGCTTTCCTTTGATGAAATCGAAGAGTTTGCCGTACTCTTCCTTTTTCGTGTCGTCGACCTTGTTCAGTTCGAGGTCGCCTTTTTCCGCGCTCTTCAGCTTTTTCTTGTCGTATTCGGGAAGGTTCTGGACCACCCATTCGTCCACGGGATCGGTCATCAGAAGCACCTCGTAGTCCTTTTCCTTCAGGGCTTCCAGGTGGGGGCTGTTCATCAGGGCCGTGAGGTTTTCACCGGTGATGTAGTAGATGAACTCCTGGCCTTCTTTCATCCGCTCCACGTATTCCTTGAGGGACACGAGTTTGCCCTCGCTCTTGGTGGTCTTGTAGCGGACAAGGTGGGAGAGTTTCTCGCTGTTTTCGTAGTCCATGGGAATGCCGGACTTGATGGCCTGGCCGAACTCCTCGAAGAAGGCGTCGTACTTTTCCTTGTCCATGCCGCTGAACAGGTCGAAGACCTTTTTCACCAGGTTTTTGCGGATGTTGGTGACCAGGCGGTTCTGCTGGAGGATCTCCCGGCTCACGTTGAGGTTGAGGTCCGGGGCGTCCACCACGCCGTGGATGAATCCCAGGTACTCGGGCATCAGCTCCTTGCAGTCGTCCATGATGAACACTTTTTTGCAGTACAGGTGCATGCCGTTTTTCCTGTCCTTGTAGAACATGTCGAAGGGAGCCTTGGAGGGGATGTACAAGAGGGCCGTGTATTCGGTGGTTCCTTCGAACTTAAGGTGCAGGCGTTCCAGGGGGGCATGCCAGTCGTGGCTCAGGTGTTTGTAGAACTCTTCGTGCTCCGCGTCGGTGACCTCGTCCTTGTCTCTCGCCCAGATGGCTTTCATGGAGTTCAGGGTTTCGTCCACCCGTGTTTTCCGGAAGGTGTCCCCGATGGGTTTGCCGTCGGCGTCCTTGATAATCTCCTCGTCTTTCAGGTACTCGGTTTTCTCCACGTTCATGATGACGGGGTAGTTCACGAAATCCGAGTGCTGTTTCACGATCCTCCGGAGGGTCCATTCATCGGTGTAGTCGTCCTCGTCTTCATCGGCTTTTTTCAGGAAAAGGGTGATGGTGGTGCCGCGCTTGTCCTTGGCGGTTTCCTCGATGGTGTAGGTCCCGTCACCGGTGGATTCCCAGCGCACGCCGTTCACGGCTCCGGGAGCTTTGGTGACCAGTTCCACCCTCTCCGCCACGATAAAGGCACTGTAGAATCCCACGCCGAACTGACCGATGAGTTCCGGGGAAAGCCCTTCTTTTTTCTTGGCTTCTTCCATGGCGGCCACGAAGGCGGCCGTGCCGCTCTGGGCGATGGTTCCGATGTTCTCGTTCACCTCGTCGTAGGTCATGCCGATGCCGTTGTCGCTGATGGTCAGGGTCCGTTTGTCCTTGTCCACGGCAAGGCGGATGTGGAGGTCGCTGTCGTCACCCAGGATGTCCGGGTCGGTCTGGGCTTTGAAACGGAGTTTGTCCAGGGCGTCCGAAGAGTTGGAGATCAGCTCCCTCAGGAAAATCTCCGAATGGGAGTAGAGGGAGTTCACGATGAGGTTCATCAGTTGCTGGACTTCCGTTTTAAACTGTCTGGTCTCTTTCTTTTCCATGTCTGCTCCTGTGCTAGCTTTCTCTTTCATCATTAAAATAGTGAGGTGAATCCTGCCCATGTTTTCGAAAAACCACGGCGATGGACAGGTTTATTTTCCCATGTGACTTGACGTTTCACGATTCGGGCACAACAATTTAGGGATAATTTTGTACAAGATTTTCAAATGTCAAGTCCGGCAGGGCTGAAAAGTCGTAAACCGCATGGCCGGCTGTCTACGATAATTGTGTTGCGGAAAAGGTCCCGGTTAAGGTATGAAG
>CAZWTY010000100.1:0-14631 GCA_964637565.1 uncultured Desulforapulum sp. | reverse complement strand
CCGAAAAAACCAGCGCCGCCCGGAATGACAGATGCAGGAACTGTCGTTTATTTTCGGCGGCTTTTTTTATCAGGTACGGCTCACCATGACATGTCGGTAAAAATTCAACCATGCGATCGCCCTGCCAGAATCTATCCCGTGGAATGGCACACGAGCACGGGGCTCGGAGCCGATCCGATGACCTGTTCGGCCACGCTGCCCATGAGAAGCCGGGAGAGTGCTTTTTTCCCATGGGAACCCAGAACGATGAGGTCGGCCCCGATGGTCGCGGCCAGGGCTGTGATTTCCACATGGGGGTCGCCCTGGCGGATGACCACCCGTGTTTCTATGCCTTCAGCCCGGGCCCTGGATTCAATGGCTTCCAGGTCGGCCCGGGCTCTTTGGACGAGCCGTTCAAGTATTTCCGGCGCATGGGCCAGGAACTCGTTGTTGGCGTAAACAACCGAAACAAGAGTCAGCCGGGCTTTGAATTGCCTGGCGATGGCAAGAGCCCGGCTGACGGCTCTGGCTGTGTTCGGAGATCCGTCGGTTGCAAGGAGCATTTCATGAAGATGGTCCGAACCGCGTTCCGGCACAACCAGAACATCCTTGTTCGTGTACCCGATCACCCGGGCGGTCACGTACCCCATGAGGGCGCGTTCCAGGCTGGTCAAGCCTTTCCGGCCCATGGCGATCAGGTCACATTTTTCGTTTTCAGCCACATGAACGATTCGTTCGTAGGGCTCGCCCTGATCCAGGTTGGTGAGGATCGGGGTTTTTTCCTCAAGGGCGATGGCCATGGCCTCGGTCAGGAGTTTCTGGCCGAGACCGTGGGTGATCGCTTTGATTTCACTGACTCCCGTCAGGTCGATGTCGCCGTTGTAATCCGGCACCACGGCCAGGACTTTGATCCAGGTGGCAAGGGTGAAGGACATTCTCAGGGCGCTTTTGCTGGCCTCTGATCCATCGAAGGCGACAAGGACTTTGCGGTAGTTAGTCATGGGCGGTGACCTGCGCTGTAACAGGGGTTGAAGCTTCCTGACCTGCGGAGCGCATGCCGCTCACCATGGCCACGGTGATAATGATGCCGGCCGAAGCCAGGGCTGTGACAAGGGCCCAGAAGCTGACCTGGCTCAGCAGGTGTTCCATTTCGGGGCTGATCTTCTGAATCAGGTCCAGGTTGGCCAGGTACGAGGGGATCAGGGCGCCGCGGCTCACGGCCACGATCAGCATGGTGGACGCCATGACCAGTTTGATCATGTAGTCTTTCACGTAGGTGGTTCCGAGGGCGCCAAGCTGCACACCGATCAGGGACCCGAAAAGGATGAGAAGGGTCAGCCGGATGTCGATGAGGCCTGAGAGCCCCCACTGGATGGAACCCCAGGCTCCCATGAAGAAAGCCACGATCAGCTCGGTGGCCGATGCCACCACAGCCGACGCTCCCACAACGTAGATCATGCCGGGTACGCCGATGAAACCACCCACGGCGATGGTGGCGGCCAGCATGCCGGTGAGAAGGCCCACGGGAATGGTGACCCAGGCGGAGATGGTGACGTTGGCCACCTTGAAGTGCATCATGGGGGCCAGTTTGATCTGCTGGAGACGGAGAGCCAGGTTGGAGGCTTTTTCCTCGTTTTTCCCCTTGGACAGCTTGTAGGCGTCATAGAGCACGTAGCCACCGACCAGGACGAGGACCACCATGAACACGAAGCTGACGTACAGGTTGGAACCGGCGTTGCCGAAGGCGTTAAGGATGAACTTCTGGATGCGGATACCGATCTGGACACCGATGATGGCCGTGGCGGACATGACCACGCCGAGTTTGATGTCGGCCTGTCCGTATTTGTAGCGTTTGTAGGCACCGACCATGGCTTTGGGGAATTTATGGCACATGTTGCTGGCAACAGCCACGGCACCGGGAACACCCAGGGACATCATGGCGGGCGTGAGAACAAAGGCGCCGCCAGACCCGATGAAACCGCTCAAAAGACCGCCGATCAGCCCTACGATCAAGAGGGTCACGGCGGTTTTCAGTTTCATGTCGAGAAACATCAGCGACACTTCCTTGATCACGCCTTCACCGGCGTTTTTGTCCAGGCTGACCAGGACTTTCTTATTCACGGAAACGTCTTCGGCGGCCATGCCCTGGGGCAGGGTGAGAACGACGGTTTCACCGGTGCCGTCCTTGGCGAACACCGCCGTGCGGCTGGCGGCGTCCACCTGGGTGAAAACGCCCTTCAGCATATCTTTGGGCGGTCCGTCTCCACCGGCGGCAAAGGCTGCCTGAGAAAAGGTCAGAAAAAGGGCGGCGATGAATATGAGCATCCGAAAGTGTCGGTACATGGTTTTCTCCTTATCATGGTTATGTTCAAAATGTTTCGCCGAAACGGGTCGGATCGGCGCTGGAATTCCTTTTTATTTTTTCGCTTCGATGCCCAGGGCGCTCAGGAGGTTGCTGGCAAAGGCTCCATGAACGAATGAGAACAGAAAGGCGCAGCCCACGGGAAGGATCGTGAACCAGCCTCCCCGTGTGAACAGGTCCATGACCCGCCCTTCGTTGATCAGGAGCGCGGCGTAAAGTGACAGTGAAAAAATTCCAAAACCGACGGCAGGGACGATGTAGCGGTTGGTTTTGTGTTTGACGGATTCCTGTTTCATTCCAATTCCTCCTTTTGTATCGCGGTTAGCATGGTTTTTTCTATTCATGATGCTCATGGCGGTTTCATGCTCACCGCTCTGGGCATACGTTGCCGCTGTGAGATAATTTTCAAGTTGATCGATAAACATGTCGCTCTCCTTTTTCAGGGTGATGATCGAAGGTTTCCGGGTTTAAAGCGCCACTGCGGGCTGTTCGTAAACCACCAGGGGGCAGTTCATTTTTCCGAAGGCCTTGGCCAGGGCCGTCATTTTCTTTTTCAGCGTGTCTTTTTCCTGGGAACGGGACCCGGAACCCACCACCACACAGAGGATGTTGTTCCGGCCCGAGACGTGGTCGATGAGCTCGCTCTGGAAGGATTCCCTGGATTCCACAGGTCTGTAGTCGATACCGATTTCACCCAGAAGGGTCTGGAGCTGTCTGGGGCTGGCGTAAGTGTCTGACGCTCCGGCCGGGGCCTTGCCGTTTGGGATCACATGGAGGATTTCAAGCCCGGCCTCCACCCGCTGGCACAGCGTGAGGGCGTATCCGATGGTGTTGATGTCCAGCTCCTGGCTGTCGGTTCCGAGCAAAACTTTTTTCCTGGCATTCCGTCCCTGGTGGTAGATTTTATAAGCGGTAACCGGTTCACCTGCTTCAGCGAACGCCGTCGAGGTCATGGTATCCTCAAGGGATTTGATCAGGTTGGCCAGACGTGTCGCCGCCGAAAGCTTTTTGGGCTTGATGGTTTCACGTTCCGCTTCGACTTTCAGGCGGTCATGGACCTCATCGGGATTTTCGCCTTCCGATGTGATGTCTCTCACCGAGTCCAGGGCTCCGCATTCAGCGTAAGTTACGGCGATCATCATTTTGTCAAACCAGTTCAGTTTCTTTTTCATGGCGTTTACCTCGTCTGTTGGATTGTTGTGTTGACCGTTGTAATAGCAGAGGGCGTGCCATGATGTTTGAATGGTTATTATGAGTATTGAAATCAATTAGATAGCTTGTTTTGGTGTTGACAATGAAGGTGTTGCACTATGAAACGTACATTTTGTGAATATGCTGAAAATGAAATATTTACGGGTAGATATTATTTTGTTGCAAAAAAAAGAAATGTGTTGCATTGTGCAACTTAAGGTCGCGGCAAAATGGCCACGCCGCCTTGCTTGAAATCACATCACACTCAGGATTAAAAAACGGGATACGCCATGCTTCGTCTGCTGCCTTCGGATTTGAGCATCAGGAACAAGATCGCCTTCAGTTTTTCGGCCTTTCTGGCCATTGTCGTGGTCAGCGCCCTGATCACTTACGGTATTGTCTGGAATGTGGAAAAGAAAGTTGAGCAGGGCGCTGTGATTGAGGATCTGTTCAACCTGACCCTGGAGCTGAGGCGGTTTGAAAAAAACTATTTTCTCTACGAACAGGAAAAGGATTACCTGGAAACCATCTCCTACGCGGTGAAACTGAAAGAGGCCCTGAACAGGAACCGCTCGGCCTTCTATTCCCTGGCATCCAGAACCAGCGTGGAAAAGGCCGGCGAGGCCATCGGACAGTACGTGGACCACATGCGTCTCTTGAATCCGCTCAAGATATCCACGGAAGACTGGTATACCCAGCTTGAGGAAATCCGAAACCACGGCAAGGAGTTGACCGATTTCGCGGAAAAAGCGCTGAACAGCCAGAAAAAGGCCATCCACGCCATGCTCCGGGTCACGCGCCAGATCCTTGTGGTGTCCATCTGTGCGATTATTCTTCTGTCCCTGTCTTCAGCCACCCTGCTTGCACGCAGGGTCAGCCAGTCCCTGAAAAAGCTGGAAACCTACATGGGGAAAATCTCTCAGGGTGAAATCATCGATATCCCGGTGCGCCGGGCCGAGCCGGAAATCCGCGCCTTGTTCAACGCCTTCAACCGGATGACCCACGAACTGAAAATCCGCCAGCACCAGCTGGTCCAGTCGGAAAAACTGGCGGCTTTCGGAACCCTTCTGGCCGGTATCGCCCATGAGCTGAACAACCCCCTGTCGAACATCTCCACCTCGGCCCAGATTCTGGCCGAGGAAATGGAGACAGGCGACCTTGCCTTTAAAAAAAACCTGGTTGGACAGATCGACGAACAGGCCGACAAGGCCAGGGACATCGTGAAAACGCTCCTGGAATTCTCCCGGTCCAAGGCTTTCGGAAAAACGGTGCTTGAACTCGGGAAGCTGATTCAGGAAACCATCCGCCTGATCCGGGGCGAGGTTCCCACCCGGGTGGAGATCCTGGTGGACATCCCGGAGACCCTGACGATCTTCGCGGACAAGCAGAGGGTCCAGCAGGTGTTTCTCAATCTGATCAAAAACGCGGTGGACGCCCTGGACGAAGACGGTCACATCTGGATCATGGCCCGTTCCTGTGACAGGGGAGAAACCGGGTCCAAGGTGGTGGAGATCATGGTGGAAGACGACGGACCCGGCATCGATCCGGAAAACATCAACCATGTGTTCGATCCGTTTTTCACCACCAAGGATGTGGGGAAAGGCTCGGGACTCGGCCTTTTCATCGTTCACGATATCGTGGAAGCCCATGGGGGAATCATTCAGGTGAACAGCCAGGTCGGTCAGGGGACCACGTTCACACTCTGGCTGACCGAAGGTGACGATCAAGGAGACAAAGCATGAAAAACCGACCGGCGATGCTGGTGGTCGATGACGAGGACGTGGCCCTGGGCAACCTCACCCACGTTCTTAAAAAGGAGGGTTACGAGGTGACGGCTGTCAGCAGCGGTACCGAAGCCCTCGTATCCCTGGACCGGAAGGAGTTCGACCTGGTGCTCACCGACCTGAAAATGGAGAAGGTCGACGGGCTCAGGATTCTCGAGCGGACCAAGGAACTTTATCCGGACACCGAGGTGATCATGATCACGGGTTATGCCACGGTGGATTCGGCCATCCACGCTATGAAGGCCGGGGCCTACCATTACATCGCCAAACCCTACAAGCTGGACATGGTGCGCAAAGTGGTGCGGGAGGCCCTCGAAAAACGGAGCCTCAAGCGGGAAAACATCCAGCTCAAAGAGCACCTGAAAGCCGTCCGGGGTGAAGACGAGATCGTGACCTCCAACCCGAAAATGAAAAAGCTCCTGGCCATGGCGGCCCAGGTGGCCCAGTCGGACAGCAACGTGATCATCAACGGGGAGTCGGGCACCGGCAAGGAGCTGTTCACCCGTTACCTTCACGGGTGCAGCAAACGCAAGAACGGCCCCTTGATGTCGGTGAACTGCGGGGTGTTCAACGAGGAACTTCTGACCAACGAGCTGTTCGGTCATGAAAAAGGGGCCTTTACCGGGGCGGCTGAGATGAAGAAGGGGCTGGTGGAAATGGCCCATGGGGGAACCCTTTTTCTGGACGAAATCACCGAGATGTCCCCGGCCATGCAGGTCAAGCTTCTCCGGGTGATCCAGGAAAAAGAGGTGATGCGTGTGGGCGGGACCCAGTCCATCAAGGTGGATGTGCGTTTCATTGCGGCCACCAACCGGAACCTCCAGGAGGAAGTGAAGCAGGGACGTTTCAGGCAGGACCTTTTTTTCAGGATCAACGTGGTGGCCCTGACCCTCCCCCCCCTTTCCGAGCGTAAAGACGATCTGCCCCTTTTGGTCCATCATTTTGTCAGGAAATTTTCAGGTCTCATGGGCAAGGACGTGAAGGGCGTCAGCCCCGGCTACATGGATACTCTGATGTGCTACGATTTTCCCGGCAATGTCCGGGAGCTGGAAAACATCATCGAACGGGGTGTGGCCCTTTCCACAGGCGACACCCTGGACAGCAACCTCCTTCCCGAAGACCTCCGGGGCATGATGCTGACCACGTTCAGGCCACGGGAAGACCGGTTGCCCACCCTGGCCGAGCAGGAGAAAGCCTACATCGAGTGGGTGCTGAAGGAGACCGGCGACAACCGGACCCTGGCGGCCCAGATCCTTTCCATCGACCGGGTATCCCTCTGGAGGAAACTGAAGAAATACGAGCTGGACACCGACGAGGAATGAAAAGGGTGTGGGATTCCATGAAACCCGGGCTTGTTTTGTGGCGCTGAACTGTGGTAGTTTAAAGTTAATTTTCCGTATGTTATCCCCATCACGCATTGAACGGGCCCTGGTTTGATTCCCGAATCCGGCCTGACCCGTCCGCTATATAAGGAGAAACCATGAAAACAATAGGTGAAAAGATCCTTCGGTATGGACTGGTCTTGATGCTTGGCCTTGTATTTTCAGCCGGGCACGCCCTGGCCGGTGACAGCAAAAACAGCGGTAAAAACCTTCTTGTCAAAGCCTGGCAAACGGACAAGGTTTTTCTGGTGCCGGAATCCGTGCTGTACCACAAGGCGGATAAAACCCTCTACGTGTCCAACATCAACGGTGCGCCCACGGAAAAAAACGGCAAGGGCTTTATCTCCAAACTCTCCCTTGACGGCCGGATTCTCAAACTCAGGTGGGCCGAAGGACTGAACGCCCCCAAGGGGGCCGCCATCTTCGGCAACAGTTTTTTTGTCAGTGACATTGACCGGCTTGTGGAAATCGACATGAAAACAGGAAAAATCCGCCAGACCTATCCGGCCAAAGACGCCCGCTTCCTGAACGATGTGGCCGTGGATGGCCAGGGGAGGGTCTATGTGTCGGACATGGACGAAAAAAACAGCGCGATTTACCGGCTGGCCGATGGCAGGATGGACATCTGGCTGAAAGGGCCTGATATCCGGAATCCCAACGGGCTTCACATGGAAGAGAAAAAGCTGATGGTGGGCAATTCCGGGGACATGACGATCAAGGCGGTCAGGCTTTCGGACAAGGTCGTCACCGAATTCGCCCCTGCCGGCCAGAAGATCGACGGGCTTCGCCCCGATGGCAAGGGCAACTACATCGTGTCCGACTGGGACGGCCGGACGACCCTGGTCCTGGCCACCGGAGAAATCCGGCCGCTTTTGGACACCGTGACGGAAAAAATCAATTCGGCGGATCTGGAGTACATCCCTGGGGCCGGGCTTCTTCTGATCCCCACGTTTTTTGACAACCGGGTGGTGGCTTACAGATTTCAATAGGCTTTTGTATCTTCATTGTTCACGGCAGGGGGGAACCATGAATCAAAGAGGTTTTTTGTCGATCACGCGGTTGGGAAGTCTGGTCATCGCCTTTTGTCTTGGCCTCTGCGCTCCGGCCCGGGGGGAAGCCCCTGTGCTGAAAGCCGGTGTTCTTGATTTTCCTCCGTATTATATCGTGAAAAACGAAAATGACGTGAGAGGCAGCCTGGCCGAGGTTATCCGGAAAGTCCTGGACAGGGCGGGTTACACCTATGTCCTGAACGGCTATCCTCCCAAACGGCTTTACAAGAATATCGCGGACGGGACGGTCCAGGTGTGGCTGGGAGTCGGCGGTGTTCCGGACTACGAAGGGAAAGTGCTCTACAGCGACATCAAGGTCGAGGAAATTGAAGTCCGTCTCTATACCCTGGATGGGAAGTCCCTGTTAAGAAAGATGGAAGACCTGAAGGGCAAGACCGTGATCCTCCAGAGGGGCTACGGTTACGGGGGGCTGGTCTCTTTTCTCGAAGACCCCCGGAACAAGATCACCCCCGACTACACCGATGGCCATGAACTGGCTTTTAAAAAACTCCTCAAAGGACGGGCCGAATACCTGATGGATTACCGGCAGCCGGCCGATGCGGTGATCAGTAAAGAACGTCTCAGCGGGGTGAAGTCGATCCCCATGAAAACCCTGGGGGTGCATTTCATCGTTTCCAAAAAAGCTCCGGACGCGGAGAACCTCCTGAAAAAAATCGACGCGGCCTACCTGGCTTTGAAAAAAGAAGGGGCGTTCAAATAGGACGCCAGCCTCAAAGAGCGTTCAATTTTTTCTTACGGATCGTGTCGATCATGGTCAGGATGCTGTCTCGGAATTCTTCGTAGGCGGCATCGGAAAAATTCCCGGTGAGAATCCATTCCAGGGCGTAGTTGACCCCAAGGTAATCGTAGGTGAAGATCCCGTAAGTTTCCCGCAAAGTTTCGATGCTCTCCCGGCACATGAAGGCGAGACAAATGGGACTTTTGTGGGTGAGGACCCGGCAGCCCAGGGGGCCGTGGTATTCGCAGGGCGACACCGGATCGGGGTTGACCTGGTCCTGGGGCCTTCCGTAGCGTCTTTCCCTTTCCTCCCTCAGAAGATCGAAGGCCGGATGCTCCAGATCGTAAAGGCAGTGGTAGCGGTTCCGGCAACAGGCCGACACGGGTTTTCCCCCGCTTTTTTCCAGTTCCAGCTTGATGCAGATGTCCCGGCAGTAGCCGAACTCGTCGAACAAACGGTTCAACAGGGTTTCCGTCTCAAGGTAACGTTCAAGGTGTTTCATGACGGACATCCGGTCAGGATCTCCGGAAAAGGCCGCGCCGCCCATATCCTCCTCCTTTAAAAAACAAAGAATCTACCCTATCGGCCAGGGCCACCGCAACCCATTTTTACGATCTGTTCCCGGAGTAAAAGGAAAGGGCCAGACTCAGGCCTTTGAGAGCCATGAGGCACAGGATTGATCCAAGGAGGCCGGCCCCGGGAATCAGAATAAGGCTTGCGGCCAGAACCCCGAATCCGGCCCCGGCGAGATCGGCGGAAAAAGCGCGGCCGAAAATGCTCTCCTTGTCATCGCCAACTTGAAGGATATGGGCGAACTGGAACCCGCAGAGCAAAGAAAATGGAAAACCCAGGACCATGAAAAACAGGCGGTCGGCCCTTATCTGGACAAGCAGGGCGAAAACGGCGAGACAGATGATGATCATAAAATCCGACGCGGCCAGGGCCTGCCGTGCTTTGGTTTTTCCGGCCAGGACGGCTCCGGGAAGAAGACCGGCCATGAAGAAGGTGACGATGATTCCGATATGGTGGTAGATGTGGCCGAAAAAAATCTGGAACGCGAAGATCACCAGGATCTCCGAAGCCATGAGGGAAAATCCCGTGGTGAACAGCACCGCGGTCTTTCGATTCAGCTGCGAGGTGTAAAGGACCAGGATAAGTACCGCCACCATGAAAAAGGGAAGGGGGCTCGACCCGTGACGGGAAAACCAGTCGGCGAACTGACGTGTCATCAGCACTGGCCGGAGGTCTGTGTTGAGCGGAGGACGCTTACCCTGGGTCAGCATGGATCGGAGCTGTTCCACGCGTAAGGCGGAGACGTTGCCGTAAAAGAGCCCGTGGAGGGTCCGTGTATCGATCCCTTTTTTTGTGAGAAGGGCCGGAATGTCCCAGTTGAGCCCTTGGTCGGAACAGACAAAGGTGACCGTGGTGCCCGGAACGGCCAGGACCTGGGCGAACACGTCGGCGGCTGTCCTGTACAGGCAGGCCAGTTTCTGCCTTTCGGTTTCGGCCAGGTAGCTGTCGTAGCCTTTCATGGAAAAGGACAACACGCCTCCGGACCTGAGATGCTGTTTCGCGGACCGGAAAAACTCCCGGGTGAAGAAACGGTTGGTCTGGAAGGTTTCGGGATCGGACACGTTGAGGATGATGGCGTCGTAGGTTTTATCCGTTTCGGAAAGAAAGGTCCGGGCATCGGTGTGGGCCAGGTTAAGCCCCGGGATACGGTCGATGAGCCTGAAACGCGACAGGGTTCGGGTGATCGCCGGGTCGATTTCCACCAGGTCCACGATTTGGGGCCGGTACCGGGCGATTTCGCCGGTCACCCCGCTTTTCCAGGAAACCAGGAGAACGGATTCAAGGTTTACAACCTGGCTCAAAGGGTAATGAACCGTCTGTTCGGCGTCTTCCAGGTTTTCGCTTGAAAAGATCGGGATGTTGTCGTGGAACAGGGTCTTCTGCCTCTGGTCCTCTATCACGGTGATCCGCCCGAACCGGGATTCTTCATAGTGGACCAGCGTTCCGTAGGGAGGCGACAGGGAAGGCGTTTCAAGAACAAGGCAGAGGATGACGATTGTCGCGGCAGCCAGGGGGGCGGCAAGCCACATCCTGATTTTTTCCCGCCTCAACAGCAGGGTCCCTGCGCTGAACAGAAGAACCGAGGACAAAGCCAGGGCGGGCACAGGCTTCACCAGGCTCACAAGGACAAAGGAAAACAGGCAGCCGCCCAGCACATCCCCCAGGTTGTCGCTGATGAACACGAGAAACCCCGGATAAGCGGGGTCGAGCGTCCGGGCCGCCCGCAAGGCAAAGGGCAGGGCAAACCCGTGGATCAGGGCGTAGGGTCCCAGGGTCGAAAGGACAAAGGCGAAGGTAGGGTAAAAACCCGGTGTGGATCCGTGGACAAACAGCAGGTCACGCAGCAGTCTCACCCCGATCAGCAGCACGGGCGGCAGGGCAGTGAGAATCAGGCTGAGAAAGCCCAGGTCAGCCAGGGGGCGACGGAGCTGCGGCCGTTTTTTTTCAAAGGCCAGGGCCACGAAACAACCCAGGGCCCCTGAGACAAGCCAGGTGAAAAGGATCATGGCAATGACGAACTCGTTGCCGGAAAACAGGGTGAAGTACTCCCGCACCAGCACCAGCTGGGCCGTGATGGACGACACCCCGGTGGCCGCAACGGCGAAGGTCACGGGAAACGCAGGTCTACCTTTCTTCAAAGTACTGAACCTGGTACGTGGACACACCCAGATTCCTGGACTTCCACGCATCTTTCGAAAGACCGGCCTTTCGGCACAGGTGCTCCATGAACTCCCGGGGGTCGGGAAGCTGTTCCCAGACCTGGGGCAGGAAGGTGGCCCCGGCCCCGCCTTGACGGATGATCACCCCGTCCACATGAGGCCGGAGTTTCGACAGCAGGTCAGCGCCGCCTTCGTGGGCCAGAGGCCTGGGTTCGGTGAGGATGCTGACCTCGATGTCTATTTTATCCAGCTCGTCCCGGGTGAGGGGGCTGAACCTGAAATCGTTGAACGCCGCGTTGATGGCGTTTCTCCGGATTCCGTCCACCACCTTTTCATCGGGTCCCAGATTGCCGATGCAGCCCCGGAGTTCATGGTCGATTTTCAGGGTGACGAAGGTGCCCCGCCGCGAGCTGAACACAGGATCTTTCGGAATGGTCACCTCACCGGCGTTCACCCCCAGTCGGTCGGCGATGGTTTTTCGGGCGAGATCTACAAGGACCCTGCCCTGGCTTTCGGTGAACGAACCGTCTTTGGAACCGGATTTTTCTGTCATGGTGTCTCCTCCGTAAAAAGCGATGGCCGCGTAACCCACCACCCGGTCTTTGTCGCCGCCTCCGTCGAAGCTGGTGGAACGGTCTATCAGAACGGGTTGCCACCCGCATTGCCGGGCCAGATGGATCAAAGACAGGATGGGCAGGATGCCGCAGGCCGCGTTGTCTTTTGTTGCAAGGGAATCTCCGTGAAGACGGACGATCAGGTCCAGCGTCTCCCTGTCCTTTTTTACCGCCTTTTCAAGGGGCAGGAAATGGGAAAGATCGGAACTCACCACAAGAAGGGTGTCTTTTTCTCGGGCCAGGGGAATGACGGTCTGGAGGTCCCGGGCGAACGACGCGGGATCGTCCCGGCCAAAAGTGACGGGGACCAGCTGGAAACCCGGGCTAAGGATCTGGAAAAAGGGGACGAGCACTTCCAGGCTGTGCTCTTCCAGGTCCGAGGCCGTAACGCTCTTGAATCGACCCGGTTTTTCCGCCAGCAGCCGGCGGGCGTCGGGATGGACCGGCACAGTTCCAAGGGGCGTGTTCCAGGAGCTGAAACCCGTGACCGAGGCTCCGCTGAACCCCACCCGGTGGTCGGGACCGATCAGGACGATTTTTTTGAAATGATGGTTTTTAAGGGCCAGGGATGCGTGGGCCGCAGTGAGGCCCGAGTACATGTACCCCGCGTGGGGAAGGATCAGGGCTTTCAGGCTTTGGGCCCCCTTAGGCGGCTTGAACGGTGTTTTAGAGGCTTTGGCGCAGAAGGCCCGGATGGTTTTTTCAAGCACAGCCGGATCGTCGGGGTAGAATTTACCCGACCAGGCCGGGGGCCTGGCTTTGGCGGCCAAGACTGACGCCGGGGGAAGCAGGCCGGATGCCAGGCCGATGAGACCTGGCATCAGGATAAAGCCCATGATCAACCTGGAAGCCTTCATGGATCACCTCCGTCGATTCCGAAAAAATCACATGTTTTTCTCCATCACGAGACGGGCGAAGTGCTCGAAAGACCGGTCGTAGGTCCGCTCCGCGTCTTTTGGAAAACAGCAGCCCGGAAGCTCCCGCATTTTCAGATGGTAGGAGAGACAGTCGCAGCAGGCCCCTTTTTTTGAACAGGAAGAATAGGTGCAGGTGCAGCGCTCGATGTTTTGTGTTTTCTTGCAGTCCATGGTTTTATTCTCCTTATGGCATGGATCATCACAGCAGGGTCAGGTCCCAGTTCCATTTCCCGGGACGGTCCCTAAGGGTGATGCCCGGGGGGATTTTCTCCTCCATGTGGGCGAACAGGCTGTAACCGGCCCGGATCAGTTCGTCTTTTTTGGACGTGAGGTCCAGTTTCCAGTTGGGGTAGAGCCAGTAATCCTTGCCGTGCTGGACCGCGTAAGACTCTTCACCTTTGGGGCTTGTGAAGGGCGTCATGGGTTTGATTTTTGCCGACAGGGTCCGGGCGATCACCAGGGGCATGCTTCCGGAGATCACCAGGCCCAAGGGCAGGCTGGATTTTTCACCGAAATCCAGGAAATCCTGGCGTGACAGCTCGGGACTGGCGAACACTCCTGTGAAACCCAGGCCGGCGAGAACGCCTGTTGTCACGCTGTTGGCCGTGTTGCAGAAAGGACCGGCCCAGATGTCCAGGGTTCCTGGTTTCGGGAAAAAGCCGATCTGGTAAGGCGCGTTCAGGATGAAACGTCGGCCGCCCTTTTTGACGGTCCTCTCCACCAGATCCTGCCAGACATCCTGGTCCTGGGGCCAGATCACCGGAGGGAGCACATACCAGCAGTCCCCGGCGAGTTTTCCCGGAATTTTCTCCAGGATTTCACCGTTGAGCCAGAAGGCGTCGTGGGCCTGGATACGCCGGGACGTGGTCCGGTAGACGTGGATGTCTGTCACATGGGGTTTTGCCGCCCGTTTCTTTTTTGTTTTTCCTTCCAGGTCTTCAAGGCGGATCGTGGAGGCACCCACCGTTTCCGGAGCGATCGTTTCCATTTCCGCCTCGAGTGAGGCGATAAGGTTGCGGAGTTCCTTTTCCCTCCGGTCAATGAGGAACACCGGGCTTTCTTTTGCGGGTTTCCAGCCTTCCCGGAATTTCAGGTGAAGTTTTCCACGTTTGGGAATGGTGGTGTGGATCTTCTGAAGGGCATGGCCTTCGGCGTCCTCGTAGCCGATGCGCAAGAGGTCGCCGGGCAGAAGTTCAATGGAAGGAACGATAAAGGGGGCTTTGAAAGACCCTTTCATGGTTCCCACGAAAAGCCCGGAGCCGGTCTGGCGGTCTGTGTCCACCGGGTTCCAGGGCCGCTGGGGAAGAAAGTTGTAGTGGGTGCCCGGCCGTCCCAAGGACTGGCCGAGAAGGCCGACCGCCGTTTTTTTTATCTGGGGATCGCTGCCCTGGTCCCGCATCATCTGATAGGCTTTTACCGCGTAATACACGTAGTGAGGGCCTTTTTTCCGGCCTTCGATTTTCCAGGCCCCCACCTTGGGAATGGTCTGAAGGGCCCGGGCAAGGACATCGAGGGACAAATCCTGGCAGGAAAAGTAGCGTCCTTTTTCCTGGCCCCGGCTGTACACCCTTCGGCAGGGCTGGACGCACCGCCCGCGCAGGCCGCTTTTTCCTCCGAAAAAACTGCTCCAGTAGCACCGTCCCGAAACCCCGTAACACAGGGCGCCGTGGATGAACACTTCCAGGTCCACCCCGTCGGGGCAGGCGTCGGCCATGAGCCGGATCTCGTCGATGGACAGTTCCCGGGGCACGACGGCACGGCTGAAACCCAGTTTTTTCACGAAGCATTCAAGGCCTTTGGGAAAACTTAAATTGGCCAAAGTCGAGAGGTGGAGTTCTCCCTTGAAACCGGCGGCACGGGCCATGGGGGCAAAGGCCGGGTC
>CAZWTY010000099.1:0-14904 GCA_964637565.1 uncultured Desulforapulum sp. | reverse complement strand
CCCATACAACTCTTTTTCTTTGACCCATAAACAGTGTTCACCGGGAATTGCTGACGTGCATTCAAACCCTCGTCCGTTTCGATGAGGATCATGGCGTCATGCCATGAAGAGTCCACAAGGCCATAACACGTTTCACGGGGACATTGCTGTTTTCATCGGCCGGGATCTATGGTATTTTTGGGGTAATTTTCGGGATAATAATTCCGGTCAAATTTCAGGCGTTCAAACCAGAACAGGGAAAGGATCAAACCATGCTGACGTTTCTTCTCATTTTCCTCGGCGTCTACCTGACGCCTTCGGCCATCGCCCTGGTCAACCGGCATCCCCATTTTTCCCAGATCCTGATCACCAACGTGCTGCTGGGCTGGTCCGTGATCTTCTGGGTGATGTCGTTCCGCGCGGCCGTAGGCTGGGACAAGATCGGCAAAACCCCGGAACAACCCTGAACCTGACGAACCACCCTTCGGAGGCCCCATGAAAATCACCGTATCCCATATTCCGCCCGACGGCCACCACGTTCATTTCACGGAAAAACCCGACCATTTCCCCGTTCTCGCGGACATGATCGCCCGAAAGGAAATCGCCTTTTCCGGGCCTGTGACCGGAGAGATCCGGGTCCAGGTCATGTCGGAGGACCTGGTGGAAATCCGTGGCCGGATCGGCACCACCCTGGCCCTCACCTGCGGACGCTGTCTGGAACCCTTTGAACAGCCCATCGCCCAGACTTTTGAGCTGAACTTCGTGAACACCGGGGAAAAAGGTGATGAAACAAACGGCGAAGGCGGGGAACGGGAAATCCTGGACCGAGACATCAGCACCGAGTATTTCTCGGGCGATGTGATCGAACTGTCCGACATCCTTCAGGAACAGATCGTGATGAACCTGCCGGCCCGCCCCCTGTGCAACGAGGTCTGCAAGGGACTCTGTCCGTCCTGCGGCGTCAACTTGAACCAGTCGTCCTGCACCTGCAAGCCTGTCACAGGCCACCCGGCGTTCACCGTTCTCAAAGGGCTGAAAACCTGATATCGGCATTTACGATACGTTAAGAATTCGTCATTCAGATTATCCATTGGAATTCCCTTTTCGTTTTCATTAACATACCCCTCCGACCCAATCGCCAACTCGGAGGAAACAAAAGGGAACCCATGGATTTTCACCGCATTTTTCTCTGGACCGCACGGCTTGTCCGCCTGACACTCGGCGTCCTGTTCGTCGTGGCGGGCATCATGAAGCTCAGGGACCCCGAAGCCTTCACCGTGGTGATCGACGCCTTCGGCCTTGTCCCGGGCTCCGTGTCCAAAGTCCTTTCCATCGCCCTTCCCGTTATTGAAATCGTCGCCGGCCTGGGACTGATTTTCAACATCACCCTGGCCCTTCACGGGGTTTCCCTGCTTCTTCTCGTGTTCATGGCCATCCTGGCCTACGGCATGCACCTGGGCCTTGACATCGACTGCGGCTGCTACGGACCGGAAGATGCGGAAGCCCGGGCTTTCGGGGGTCTCCGTCTGGCCTTTTACCGGGATCTGGCCATGGCCGCCGGTCTTGTTTTCCTTTATGCACACCGGGTTTACACAACCTTTTTTCATCAAACCATTTCAAACAGAACAACACCCAAGGAGTCTTTATGCGAACCAAACGAAATGTCATTTCAGGAATGATCCTGGCGGGATTCATCTCCCTCGTCGTCAGCGTCAGCGCTTTCGCCGAGGGCAACCTGTTCCAGAAAGAAGTGGAAACGGAAGCCGTGGCCGTGAAACTTGTCCGAGACACCGCAAGAGGCGGTTACGACCTGATCACCACCGACGAACTGAAAGCCCTGGTCAACGCTAAAAAAGACATGGTCATCGTGGACACCATGCCCTACGAGGCCAGCTACAAGTCCAACCACATCCCCGGTGCGAAACAGTGCCTGTTCCCCATCCCGGACATGGCGGAGTGGAACACCAAGGAAACCGAAGGGAAAACCATGAAGGATTTCGAAAAGATCCTGGGACCTGACAAAAACAAACTCATCGTGGTGTACTGCGGTTTCGTGAAATGCACCCGCAGCCACAACGGCGCGGTGTGGGCGAAAAAGCTCGGATACAAGAACGTGAAGCGATACTCCGGCGGCATCTATGCCTGGAAAGGCGCGGACCTTCCCGTTTCATCCGTAAAGTAATCCATCCCAAAGACCGGAAATGGGCCCTCCTGTTTCCGGTCCTCCTCAAAGCACTCCAACAGAGTGATTCCTGTCATGAAATGAATTTTCCTGATCTGTGTTAATCCCGTCAGTACGGACTGACCCAGACCCCGTCCCAGTCCGAGGCATCGCTGTTTTCAAGCTGGACGCAGCGTTCAAGGAACACCCGACACAGGCTGTCCTGGTCGGCCCCTTTCAGAAAGAAGGCCCTGGCTTTCTCGAAGTCACGGTTTCTGTAAGCGTTCATCCCCTCCTGGAAATCGCGCTGGGCTTCTGTCAGTGCCTGGCCCTTTTCTCCCAGAACCTCGAAGATCTCCACGGGTTTCTGTTTACCCCGGACCTTCACCAGATCCACGGGCCGAAGGGTGAATTCATCCGCCAGTTCGGCTGCGGTGGAATCGCTGATCAGGATGCCCGTACCGTAATGTTTGGTGAGCTTCTCGATCCGGGAGGCCACGTTCACCCCGTCTCCGATCACCGTGTACTCCATGCGGCGTTCCGAGCCGATGTTCCCTGAAATCACCTCGCCCGTGGACACGCCGATGCCGATGTGGATGGGGGCCTTGCCCGTTTCCAGCCGGGCCTGGTTGAAGGTTTTCAGCTTTTCCTGCATGGTCAGGGCCGTCCGCACGGCGCGGATGGCGTCGTCCTCCCTGGAATAGGGAGCCCCGAACACACTCATGATCCCGTCGCCCAGGTACTTGTCCAGCACCCCGTCGTTTTCGAAAATCACGTTCACCATCAGACTGAAATACTCGTTGAGAAAGGCCACGGTCTCTTCGGCGGACAGACTTTCGGTGATGCCCGTGTACCCCCTGATGTCGGAAAACATGATGGTGGCCTTGCCTCGCCGGCCGCCCAAAGTCTGCTGGGCCGGATCGTTCAGGAGCTTTTCCACGATGTCCTTGGCCATGTAGCGGACCAGGGTGCTTTTCATCCGCTTTTCCCGGGTGATGTCCTCGAGAACCACCACGATGCCGTTGCGTGTTCCGGCCGCGTCCACAAGGGGCACCACGTTCACGTTCACCACGTGCTGGGCGCCCGAGGGGAGAACCAGGTCCACATCGTAGCCCACCATGGATTTTCCGCTGGACAGCACCTGGAGGATATCCTGGGTCAGCTGGAAATTCCCCTCGCCCAGAACGACCCTGAAATCGGATTTTTCCAGGACTTTCGACCCGTTCCGGAGAAGGCTCCGGGCGGCCCGGTTCACCGTGACCACCCTGAATTCCTCGTCCAGGGTCACAATGGCGTTGGAGATGCTTTCCTGGACCGAGGCCAGGTAGTTTTTCATTTCCACGGTCTTTTCGAACAGCCGGGCGTTTTCAAGGGCCACGGCCATGTGGGAACATAGGGCCCGTATCAGGTCCTCGTCGTCCTCGTCGAAATCGGCCCCTTTTTTGTTCATGGCCTGGACCACGCCGATGATCTCCCCGCCCCGGTTGATGATGGGCGCGCAGAGCACCGAATGGGTTACAAATCCGGTCCTTTCGTCCACCGAGGCCAGAAAACGGGGGTCTTCGTAGGCGTTCCTGATGTTCAACGTTTCCCCGGTGACCGCCACATGGCCTGCCAATCCCCGGTCCATAGGGAAACGGATGTCCCTGAGGTCCGATTTCTGGGCCACCTTGGACCAGAGTTCGCCGGAGTCCCTGTCCACCAGGAACAGACTGCTCCGCTCCGCCTGGAGCACCTCGCTGACCTTGGCCACGATTTCCAGGAACAGGGTGTCCAGGTCCAGGGTCCTGGCCACATGGGTGGCCACATCGAAAAGGATCGCCATTTTTTCGTGGTCCCGGATCAGCCGTTTGTAGAGCTGGAGGTTTTCCACGGCAATGGCCGTCTGGTAGGAAAAGGCGGAGAAAAACGACTCGTCGGCCCTGTCGAAATGGCCGGCCTTTTTGTTGATCACCTGGAGCACCCCCACCAGCTCCCCTTTGAGGTTGAGCAGGGGGCCGCAGAGGATCGAGCGCGTGGTGAAACCGGTGAGTTTGTCGATGGCCGGGTCGAAGCGGGAATCGGCGTAGGCGTCGTCGATGTGGACCATTTCCCCGTGCTGAACCACCCAACCCGCCACGCCCGTGTCCCTGGAAATGCGAATTTCCCGGCATGTCAGGCCTTCGGCCAGCATGGACCAGAGTTCTCCGGAAAACTCGTCGAGAAGGAACAAGGTGGCCCGTTCGGCGTTCATGATCTTCCGGGCCGTGGTGACGATCCGCTCGATCTGGCTTTCAATGCCTTTACGTAAAGACAGCACGTCGCTCATGTCCAGGAGTTCGTAGATGTTTTCCAGGTAGCGTTCGGCCCGGCGGGACTTGGCCACGGTCCGTTCGAAACGGAGGTTGGTTTTCCGGAGCCTCTGGGTGATCAGGTCGAGAAAGGTCCGGGCCAGGTAGGGAGAACTGCGGAACAGGCTTTCCAGATCCGCGTAGCTGATTTTCAGAAGAAGGGACCGGTCCACGGTCTTGACGCTCGCAAGACGCCTGCCGTCGCTGAAGTAGCCCATTTCGCCGATGCTTTCGCCGGGGTTCACGTGGCAGATGGGAATCATGTCCTCGTATTCGTCTTTTCTGTACACAAAGGCCCGGCCCTGGATCAGCAGGTAGAAACAGTCCCCGGGGCTGTCCTGGACGATGAATTCCTCCCCTTCGTCGAACCGAACCTCCACCGCATGCTCGCTGATCATCCGAAGGTCGTTTTCGCCAAGATCCTTGAACAGCGCACACTCTGCCAGACGGTCCTGGCGCTGCCGGATCAGGGATTCGCTGAGGTGGTCGGCCGTGATGAGCCCGGCTTCCACCAGGATGCTGCCCAGAAAAGGCCGCTGGTGGAATGCCCCTGCATCTTTCTGGCGTTCGAGGGAATTTTTCAGAAGCTCCGGACCGCAGCCCAGATAATCGCCGATTTTCCTGTGTGCAAGCCCGTCCTGATCTTTCTTCACCATGATGGCCCCGTTTGGTTTGTCTGTTTGTAAGCGGAAATAAAAGCGGCCTTCGGCCATGAACAGATAATTTCAATGAATGCGGGAATTATATCCTTTTGTATTCGCGTGTGTCAAACACAGGTTGTCGGTTTTTCGGACCCCGATGCCATTCCCCAGGTCGAAGCCCGCAAGGGGGCCAATGGGCTTGTTGGCATGCCCCCTCAGTGCCTGCGACCCAGCTTGCCAAGGTACCCATGGGGATCGAAAGCCTGGTTGCGGCTGCCTTATGTGAGAATCCTTTTTCTGTTACCAGTTTCACTGCCTCTACCCGAAACTCTGGGGTATATCGTTGATGCTGCTCTTTCATCGGTAATCCCTCCCTTTTGGTGATTTATAGCAAGCGGGAGTGTCCACTGTCATCAGGGGACATCACAATGATGCCGGTATGAATTTTTCTGTTGCATCGGGTGAAAGTTTCCTTTAAATAGCCTTGGTATTCAAGACGGGTCAAAACCCGCCGTTCGGCTTCGGATTATATTCGTCCACGGACCGATCGCATCGTTCTGCCAAGAATCTTCCTCGACAAAACGTGTGCCTCACGACCGGTTTCACGATGTAAACACCCGGAGCGGTTTTTTGCGCGAAAACCTTCGCGCCGGAATGTGTTTTGTTTGTACTTTGACAAGCTATCAACCGAGGAGAACCCCATGGAACTGGGCACGAGGCAGGTCGCCGAGTTTTTGAACATTTCCGAGAAAAAGCTGTACCAGTGGATCGAGCGGAAAAAACTGCCCGCCATCCGGGTGGGCGCACAGTACAGAATCAACAAGGCCCGGCTCATCGAATGGGCGATCTCCAACAAGATCCGGCTTTCTCCCGCGATCTTCACCGACGACGAACCCCAAATGACGGACGTGCCAAGGCTCGACGAAACCCTGGAACGGGGCGGGGTCCACTCCGGCGTTCCAGGTTCGGACATCCCCTCGGTGCTGGCGTCTGTCATCGAACGGATGCCCTTTCCGGACGACGTGGACCGGGACTACGTGCTCCAGATGCTCCTGGCCCGGGAATCCATGGGATCCACCGGCATCGGCAACGGCATCGCCATTCCCCATGTGCGGAATCCCATCATCATGCACATCTCCCAGCCGGTGATCTCCCTCTGCTACCTTGAAACTCCCATCGCCTTCAACGCCCTGGACGGCAAGCCGGTGCACACCCTGTTCACCATCGTGAGCCCCTCGCCCGCAACCCATATCCACCTCTTGTCCCGGCTGTCCTACGCCCTCAGAAACCCGGTATTCATGGAGAAAATCGTTGGGAAAGCGGACGAAGAGGCGGTGATCCAGGCGGCGGCCGATATCGAAAACAGCCTGGCCGAAGCCGCGAAAACACCGGCTTCGCCGAAAGGGGTCCAGCCATGATCCTGTTCCTTGCCGCCCTCTTCGTTCTTCTGACCGGCGCCCTGGTGACGGCCCTTGCCGGTCGCCGATCCTGGACCAACACAGCCGGGCCACTTTTTTCCGTGGCCGGCTCGGTCCTCACCCTGGTGGGAAGTTTGATGACCCTGGTGGACGGACGCTGGGAATGGATGCCGTCCCAGGCTGAAAACGCCGTCCTCTCCATTCACCTTGCCATGGACCCCCTGTCCGCTTTTTTCTGCGCGGTGACGGCCCTGATCACCGGCGTCGCCTCGGTCTACGGCAGCGGATACCTGAACGGCCACTCCCACGGGAAAAACCTGGGGGTTTCCTGGGCTTTCTTCCTGGTTCTGTCCGCCAGCATGCTCCTGGTGGAAACGGCCTGGAACGGGATCTTCTTCCTGGTGGCCTGGGAGATCATGTCCCTCAGCTCGTTTTTCCTGGTGGTTTTCGACGGTGAAAAGCCTGACGTGCTGAAGGCGGGCTGGATCTACCTGGTGGCCACCCATTTTGCCACGGCCTTCCTCATGGTGATGTTCATGATCCTCGGGAGCTCGGGCTCCTTTTCCTTAAGTTCCGCCGCCGTTCCCCCGGCCATGAAAAGCGTGGTGTTCATCCTGGCCCTGATCGGGTTCGGCACCAAGGCGGGCCTCGCCCCCTTCCATGTCTGGCTTCCCGAAGCCCATCCGGCCGCCCCGTCCCATGTGTCCGCCGTGATGAGCGGGGTGATGGTAAAAGCGGGGATCTACGGAATCCTGCGGATCGTCAGTTTGTCCGGGGGGCCTTTCCTCTGGTGGGGCTGGCTTCTGTTGATCGCCGGAGCTGTCACGGGCGTGGGCGGGGTGCTGTTCGCCCTGGCCCAGAAAGACCTGAAGCGGCTTCTGGCCTACAGCACGGTGGAAAACATCGGAATCATCGCCCTGGGCCTGGGTCTCGGCCTCATCGGCATGGCCACGGGACACCCGGTCATGACGGTGCTGGGACTGAGCGGCTGCCTGATGCACGTGCTGAACCACGCGGTGTTCAAAAGCCTGCTGTTCTTCGGCGCAGGCTCGGTGCTCCATGCCACGGGCAGCAAAAACATGGAAATCGCCGGCGGCCTGATGAAACGGATGGGGCGAACAGGGGCGTTTTTCATGACAGGCGCAGCCGCGATCTGCGCCCTGCCGCCGTTCAACGGGTTCGTGGGGGAATTTCTGATCTACCTCGGCTCGTTCAGGGCCTTTTCCGTTCAATACAAAGCCCAAAGCGTTCTGGCGGGCATCCTGGCCATCAGCGCCCTGGCCCTGATCGGCGGGCTCGCGGCGGCCTGTTTCACCCGGGCCACAGGCGTGGTGTTCCTCGGGGAACCCCGGAGCGCCGAAGCCTCGGACGCCGTGGAATCGAACCTTGCCATGACAGCCCCCATGGCTGTCCTGGCCTGTCTGTGCCTGGTCCTGGGCCTTGCCGGACCTTTCACCCTGAACCTGATCCAGCCCGCGGTCCAGGTTCTCGCGGGACGCAGCCCCTTCATGGACGCGATCGTTCGCAGTGCGGGTTTCAACCTCCTGCAGATCAGCCTGGCCGGTCTGGGCTTTCTGATCCTTGTGCTGGTCCTGCGTTCCGTGAAAAACACCCTCCTTGCCAAACGGGGAGCGGAACAGGGCATCACCTGGGACTGCGGGTACACCGCGCCGGACGTCCGGATGCAGTACACCGCCTCGTCCTTTTCCGATCCGGTGGTCACCATGTTCAACGCGGCGCTGAGATCGGAAAAAAACCTTCACCGTCCCGAGGGCCTTTTCCCGCAAAGCGCCTCTGTCGAGACCAGGACCTCCGACGTGGTGCTGGCCCGGCTTTTCACGCCGCTGTTCATCCTGGCCGCATGGGCCGGTGACCGGCTGCACGGCATGAAGAAAGGGTACAACCAGATCTATATCCTTTATATGGTTCTGGCCCTGTTCGCCCTTCTGTTATGGACCTTTTTCCAGGGGTACGCGCAATGAACCATCCTCCCTACATCCATGTGGCGGTTTCCCTCCTGGCCGCTCCGTTTCTTTTCGGTGTGATCAACAAGGTGAAAGCGGCCTTTGCCGGACGCAAAGGACCTCCCCTTCTCCAGCTCTACTACGACATCGTGAAACTGATGCGCAAAAGCGCCGTGTACAGCCGGACCACCACGGAGATCTTCCGTCTGTCCCCTCTTGTCAGCGTGGCCGTGGGCGTGCTGGCAGTGATGACCGTGCCCCTGGGCCAGAAGGAAAGCCTGATCTCCTTTCACGGGGACATCTTTTTCCTGGCCTACCTGTTCGGCATGGCCCGGTTCACCACGGTCCTTGCGGCCATGGACACGGGCTCGGCCTTCGAAGGCATGGGGGCCAGCCGTGAGGTGCAGTTCTCCATGCTGGCCGAACCTGCCCTCCTGGTGGGCCTGGCGGCTTTAAGCCTTCTCACCGGGGAATCCAGCGTGGCGGGCATCCTCAGCTCCCTTCGGAGCGGCGTGGATTCGGCGTCCGGCCATGTGGTCCTGCCCATCTGCGTGGCCAGCCTGTTCATCGTGCTTCTGGCGGAAAACGCCAGGATCCCCGTGGATGACCCCAACACCCACCTGGAGCTCACCATGATCCACGAGGTCATGGTCCTGGACCACGGCGGCATGGACCTGGGGTTCATCCACTACGGCGCGGCCCTGAAACTCTGGGTGTTCTCCTCGATCATCGCCGGACTCCTGGTTCCCGTGAAAACCTCCGGACCGTTTGCCGGCGTGCTGCTGGTGTCTGCGGCCCTGTTACTCGTGACCGTCAGCGTGGGCGTGGTGGAGTCCACCATGGCCCGGCTCAGGATGCTCCGCGTCCCCCAACTTCTCACAGGCGCCACCATTCTGTCCCTGGTGGCCCTGATCATCGCCATGAGGTAAACCATGAAAGAATGGCTCGATCTGGCCGTCGCCCTGATCATCGTGACAAATTTCATGCTGGTGAACACCAGCCGCCTGATGGCCTGCATCCGTATTGTGGCGATCCAGGCCGTGATCCTCAGCGTCATCGCCGTGCTGACCCACCTCCACAGCCTGGATGTCCGTCTCCTGGCCCTGGTGCTGATCACGGTGATCCTCAAGGCTGTGGTCCTGCCCCAGGTTCTCCGGCGGGTGACCGTGGGAACGGGCATCGAACGGGAACTGGAGCCTTTCGTGGGATACAGCCTGTCCCTGATGGTGGGCGGCGGGCTCCTGGCCTTGAGTTTTCTCATGTCCCACTTCCTGGCCCTTCCCGTGCCCGGCGGGTCACCCTACTTTCTTCCGGCGTCCCTGTTCACGATTTTCACCGGACTTTTCATCATCATCGCCCGGAAAAAAGCCGTGACCCAGGTGATGGGCTACATGTCCATGGAAAACGGAATTTACGCTTTCGGCGTGTCCCTGGCCATCCACGAGCCGTTCATCGTGGAGCTGTCCGTGCTCCTGGACGTGTTCGTGGCCGTGCTGATCATGGGTGTGGCGATCTTCCACATCAGTCAGCAGTTCGACCATATCGATACGGATCAACTTTCGGTTTAAGGAAACGATTATGCTGTGGCTCCTGATTCTTGTCCCCGCCCTGGCGGGGCTTTTCTGCATCCTGTCGAGAAGCGGCGCTTTCTCACGGCCCACGCTGCCCCTGGTGTCAACGGTCCATTTCCTCCTGGTGATCGCCTGCTGGGTCACCGTCCCTCGGGAATCGCTGCCCACAGGCTGGATCGGCCTGGATCACGCCGGGCTCCTGTTTCTCACGGTGACCAGCGGCACCTTTCTCCTCACCTCGTTCTACGCCTACGGCTACATCCGGCGTGAGGGCCTGGCCCAGATCAAGGACATGGAAGAGGGTTTTTTCTTCAAGAACAGCCCGGACGCCGTGTTCGTGGGCTGCCTGCTGTTTTTTCTCGCCACCATGACCCTGGTGACGGTGAGCCTCCACCTGGGTCTTCTCTGGGTGGCCGTGGAAGCCACCACCCTGTCCAGCACCCCTTTGATCTACTACCACCGCCACCACCGGAGCCTTGAGGCCACCTGGAAATACCTGCTGATCTGTTCGGTGGGCATCGCCCTGGCCATGCTGGGCAACTTTTTCGTGGTGGTGGCCGGTTCGGGCATCGGCGGTCACGGGTTCCATCTGTCCATGGCGTCCCTGGCCGAAAACGCGGGCAAGCTGAACCCCGCCTGGCTCAAAGCCGCCTTCGTGCTCTGGCTGGTGGGTTACGGCACGAAAATAGGGTTCGCGCCCCTTCACAACTGGATGCCCGCCACGTACAGCGAGGCCCCGTCCCTGGTGGCGGCCCTTCTTTCCGGAGCCCTCAAGGCCTGCGCCTTTCTCGCCCTGATCCGCATGCACCAGGTGATGCTGGCCGCAGGTCTCGGCATCACCAGCCAGAGCCTGTTCATCCTGATCGGTCTCGTGTCCCTTATCGTGGCCGCCATGTTCATCGTCCGCCAGCCCGATTTCAAAAAGATGCTGGCCTTTTCCAGCGTGGAACACATGGGCATCCTGGCCCTGGGCGTGGGCGTGGGCGGCGTGGGGATCTTCGGCAGCATGTTCCATGTGGTGAATCATTCCATCACCAAGACCCTGCTTTTCCTGGCCGCCGGAAACATCGTCCACGTATGCCGGACAAGGACTAACCGGGAGGTCCGGGGGCTTCTCCGGAGCCAGCCGGCAACGGCCGTGCTCTGGATCGCCGGAACCCTGGCCATCGTGGGAGCGCCGCCTTTCGGAACCTTCCTCAGCAAGCTGACCATTCTCCAGGGCATGATCCACGAGGGACGCTGGGCCCTGGCTGTGGCCTACCTCCTGGTTCTCGGCGTGATCTTCGCCTCCATCACCGCCTCGGTGTTTCCCATGGTTTTTTCGAAACAGGAGGAAAACGAAGGAGACATCAGACCGGAACCGGCCCCCGAACCCCTGTGGTCAATTCTGCCCCTGGTGGTCATGGCCGCCGGAATCCTAGTCCTGGGATTCTACATGCCGCCCTTTCTCGCCGACGTGTTCAACGGAATCACCCTTTCCCTGGGAGGAAAATGATGCGGGACTCTCACACCGAAACCCTTGGAATCCTAAGCGGAGAAACCTTCCCCGTTTCATCCTGTCCCGTAACAGACATAACCTCGTTCCAGAAAATTTTGACCGGAGGGGTGGAAAAGGGGCAGCGGATCTCGGCCCTTTTCGGAGCTCCTGAAAAAGACGGGGGCCTTCGACTCTACGCCGTGCTCGCCGACGACAGCGCGGGACGCCTCCACCTGATCAGCACCGACGTGCAAGGTTCCTATCCGTCTCTCACTCCGGCATGCCCCCAGGTCCATATGTTCGAACGGGAGATCTTCGAACAGTGGGGCGTCCGTCCCGAGGGTCATCCCTGGCTGAAGCCGGTGCGTTTCGAAGCGCAGCGGACACCGGGAATCCCGGAGACCCGACCCATCGGCATAGCCGATTTCTTTCACATGAAAGGGGACGAGGCCCACGAAGTGGCCGTGGGACCGGTGCATGCCGGGGTGATCGAACCGGGCCATTTCCGTTTCCAGTGCCACGGTGAAACGGTGTACCACCTGGAAATTTCCCTGGGCTACCAACACCGGGGGGTGGAGCGCCAGCTTGCCGGCGGCCCCCACAACCTGACGCTTTTCCAGATCGAAGCCCTGGCCGGAGACACCACCATGGGCCACATGACCACTTACTGCCGCATGGTCGAGCACCTTGCCGGCATGGTCGCCCCGGCGCGGGGCCAGGCCATTCGGGGAATCGGAGCCGAGCTTGAACGAATGGCCAACCACATCGGGGATATCGGGGCCATGTCCGGAGACGTGGGGTTCCTCCCCACCATGAGCTACTGCGGAAGAATCCGGGGCGACGCCCTGAACATGACCGCCGTGCTCTGCGGCAACCGTTTCAGCCGGGGCCTGGTTGTCCCCGGAGGCACGGCCTGGGATATCGACACCCGGCTCATCGACAACCTCCACAGCCGCCTGGACGAATTGGAAAAAGACGCCACCTCCGCCATCGAGCTGCTGTTCGAAACCTCCTCGGTCCTGGCCCGTTTCGAGAACACGGGAAGACTTTCGAAGGAAACGGCCCGGGACATCGGCCTGGTGGGCCCGGCGGCCAGGGCCTGCGGCCTGGCCCAGGACGTCCGTTACAGACACCCCTACGGCATCTACCGGTACGTGCTGCCCCAGATGTACACCTGGGACAGCGGGGACTGTTTTGCCCGGGCCTATGTGAGATGGCTGGAAATCCAGGAAAGCATCGCCTTTGTCCGGGGCATGCTGAACGCCATGCCGGCCGGGGAAACCCGGAAACCCTGGGACGGCCGGATGCGGCCGGACACCATGTCCGTCACCCTGACCGAAGGCTGGCGGGGGGAAATCTGCCATGTGGCGGCCACCGACGACGAGGGGAAATTCGCCTTCTACAAAATCGTGGACCCCTCGTTCCACAACTGGTTCGGCCTGGCCCTGGCCCTCCGAAACCAGGAGATCAGCGATTTTCCCCTGTGCAACAAAAGCTTCAACCTGTCGTACTGCGGCCACGATTTATAAGAGGAGTCCATAGAACCGATGCTCATCGACCTTGTCAAAACACGATTTCAACAGAAATACAGGACCATGGCCTGGCCCGACGGCCCGGCCCCCGCCCTTCCGGAACGGTTCCAGGGTCGTCCGGTCATCGCCGGAACATGCCAGGCAGACTGCCGGGCCTGTGTGGATCTCTGTCCCGCGAAAGCTGTGGCCCTCAAAGATCGTGCGCCCCGCATCGATACGGGCCTGTGCCTGTTCTGCGGAAAATGCGCGGCGGCCTGCCCTTCCAAGGTCATCACCTTCACCAAGGAATACCGCCTGGCGGCCAGGAACAGGGAAGACCTGGTGGTCGGCCCCGGAAGCCCGGCATACCCCGACGCCCTGGTGGAAAAGGCCCGGAACCTGTTCGGCCGGTCCCTGAAGCTCCGGGAGGTCAGCGCCGGAGGCTGCAACGCCTGCGAGGCGGACAGCAACGTACTCACCACCATCGGCTGGGACCTGGGCCGTTTCGGCATCCAGTTCGTGGCCTCTCCCCGTCACGCCGACGGGATTTTCATCACCGGTCCTGTGACGAAAAACATGGAAGCCGCCGTGCTGAAAACGTACCAGGCCGTTCCCCAACCGCGGATCGTCATCGCCACCGGGGCCTGCGCCATAGGGGGCGGCCCCTTTGCCGGAAACCCGGAACATGTCCACGGCGGGGCATCGGTCGTCCCGGTAGATCTTTACATCCCCGGCTGTCCGCCCCACCCCCTGACCATCCTGGACGGGATGCTGAGGTTTATTGGAAGGATATAGAGTAAGCGCCATGGAATTCAAGACCCAGGATGTGAGGCGAAAGGACCGGCTTCTCGGCGAACAGGAAGCCCGGACCCTGCTTGAAAACGGGGAGTACGGCGTTCTGTCCGTGCAGGCCGAAGAAGGCGGCGGTTACGGCGTGCCCCTGAACTACGTCTGGGATGGAAAGATGTCCCTGTACATTCACTGCGCCCCCGAGGGACGAAAGCTCCGGTGCCTGGCCCTCTGCGACCGGGTGTCGTTCTGCGTGGTGGGGCAAACCCGGGTGGCCCCGTCCCGTTTCACCACCGAATACGAAAGCCTGGTGCTCCAGGGAACGGCCCGGACCGGGCTGGCTGAGAAAGAACGGAAAAAAGCCCTGGAGCTCATCCTTGAAAAATACTCTCCCCAGGATATGGAAAAGGGGCGGGTCTATGCGGAAAAATCCTTTCACCGTACCGACATCATCCGGATCGACATCCACAGCTGGTCGGGAAAATGCAAACGGCTGTAGACCTGCCTCTCCATCGGCATCGCTATCGGTATCGCTATCGGGTTCGATCGTCAGAGCGTTTCCATACCGATTCCGATACCGATTGCGGCAGAGATTCAGGCATCTTCCGGATCTGAATCCACGAAACTTCCCCACTTGGGAGTTGCAGGGCCATCGCATGTAAGAATTTTACCGGCATGTCATGATGAGCCGCAGCTCCCAACCTTGTCATTCCGGGCGGTCTCCGATAGGCCGGAGAGATTGAAATCTGTCAGGATTTGGCAAAACGATAAAGCTCGAAAAACGAAGCCGACCCGGAATCCACGCCGGCATGGGCATCCGTTCCCGAAAATTCATGCCCCCCTCTTTCTTGCGGGCATGGATTCCGGGTCGGCCCACGTTACGGGAGGCGATCACGTTTGGGATATCCCGTAAAACATGATCGACCAAAAAAACAGCGCCGCCCGGAATGACAATGGCGGGAACCCGGGGCAACTAGGCAGACCCGAAGGGGCAGGTGTTTCACCCCCCCCCTTCGAAGACGTTCGGCCGATAGTTCAGATCCTTGCCAATTTTACATGCGAT
>CAZWTY010000098.1:0-15394 GCA_964637565.1 uncultured Desulforapulum sp. | reverse complement strand
CACCTAAACCGCTCCCTTGCCAATAATTTAAGTTTTTTATTGCCGGTTTAATATAAATTCAACAAGTTGCAGATGTTGCTATGGGTGATTTATACTCCAGAACCACTCCAAAAACGTTCCGGACACACCATGAATAAAAACGTTGAAAGCACACAGGAATGGGCATAAGTATATCCTGTGAATATGACTTGAAATATTAATCTGTCGATTTCTCGCAGGTTGTGCAATTGAAAATTCTTATCATAGATGACGAAGCCAACATCAGGAAAACCCTGGGCATGTGTCTTGAAATCCAGGGGCACACCGTGATCATGACGGGAAACGGGAAGGATGCGGCGGCCGAAGCGGAGCGTCATGTGTTCGACATGGCGTTTCTCGACCTGCGGTTAGGCGCTGAAAACGGCCTGGATCTGGTCTCCGTGCTTTTGGGATCATGCCCATGGATGAAGATCGTCGTGATCACGGCTTACGCCTCGGTGGATACCGCTGTCGCCGCCATGCGCCTCGGGGCCGCTGACTACATTCCCAAGCCGTTCACGCCGGAACAGGTGGAGCTGGTGACAGAGCGGGTCGCCTCGGTCCGTGCCATGGAAAAGCGCCTGGACGCCCTCAGGGATGACATCGAACGGCTCAACCCGGCCACCTTTTTAGAGTCGGAGAATCCGGGGATGCGCCGGGCCGTGGAGATGGCAAGGAAGGTGGCCCCGTCCGAAGCCACGGTGTTGATCAAGGGACCCAGCGGAACGGGAAAAACGGTGCTGGCAAAGGCCATTCATACCTGGAGCACCCGGTCGGACAACGCCTTTGCGGTTATCTCCTGTCCGTCCCTGAGCCCGGAGCTCCTGGAAAGCGAACTGTTCGGCCATATGAAAGGCTCCTTCACGGGAGCGTCAAAGGATTACGCCGGAAGGGTTGCCGCCTGCGAAGGTGGGACCCTGTTTCTTGATGAAATCGGAGACCTGCCCCAGGCCATCCAGGCCAAGCTTCTCCGCTTCATCCAGGAAAGGGAGTACGAACGGGTGGGGGACCACAGAACCCGGAAAGCCAATGTCCGGATTATCACAGCGACCAACGCGGATCTTGAAAAAAGCATGGGCGAAGGTACGTTCAGGGAGGACCTTTACTACCGGCTGAACGTGGTCCAGATCGACATTCCCCCGCTCAGTGAACGTCCAGAGGATGTGGAGGACCTGGCTTTGTCCATGCTCGATTTTTTTGGGGCACAGAACCACAAGGCCTTCGAAGGGTTTAAGGACGAGGCCATGGCTGCCCTGAAAACCTATTCCTGGCCGGGCAATATCCGGGAACTGAGAAACGCCGTGGAACGTGCCGCCATTTTCTGTCCCGGAGGCCTCGTGGGCCTGGACGCCCTGCCTGGAACAGTCGTCCCACATGGCTCCGCCACCGTGAGGGTCGGGGACCATGTATCCCTGGCCGCCGTCGAGGAACGGCACATCCGGAGTGTCCTGGCCACGTCGGGCTCCATTCAGAGGGCCGCCGCCATTCTGGGCATTGATCAGGCCACACTCTGGCGGAAACGGAAAACCTACGGCATTTAGCGTGGACGCTTATCCACCCTCATTTGGTCGCCATTCCCGACTTCCACCGCAGATGATTCTCGAACGAAGACAGGATTTCGCTGCACTGTGCGGCCAGAATTCTTTTCTTACCCAGGGAGAGTTCCAGGGACTTGATGTTGCTGTTTGTCCGTGACAGTGCGATGACACGTTCAGCAATCCCGATGAAATCTGAAAAGGCTGATTCAGCCAAGGCAATGTCCTTCCGGTTTTCACCTTTAACCTGCGACGAAAGAACCCGGAGGGCTCCAGAGACGGCCTCCTCTTTGGTTTTGATGGTCTTTTCCAGGCGATCCATGGCGGCGGTGTCGCTTTCCGCATTGTGGATGACAAGAAGGCGGTCTATGGCATGGCAGGATGTGAGGGCCGTGAACACAGGCTGAAATATCCCGCATTCTTTTGATGAGCCCCTGTGGCAACGTCCAACGATACGTTCCAGGGCTTTCTCGAAATGTTCCAGGGCGTCGGAGCCTTCGACCATGGACAGCCGCGCGGCTTTCAGGTTCGTGTTTTTCACGGCGAGGTCGAGAATCAACTCGTCCACGTTCCGGAGTTCGGCCCATGATTTCGAAAATTCATCCATGAGCTTCAGCTTTTCCGTGGATTTCCCCTCAAACACCAGGGATTCAAGCTGACGGAAACGGGTGTCGACAGCTTTCGACGCCATCCTTGTTTTTTCCGCGAACACCCGGGATTCCTCGTCGGTCAGGGCGATGACGGCGCTTTTCTCCATTTCCACCGATGTCATGAGGTCCTTGTGAATCATTGCCGCGAGATCACTTTTCCGGACATGGTCATTCCATGGCGAATGCCTGAGCCCGGGAAAAGGATGATATTTCGAGACGATGAAAAAACAGAGGATGGCCAGGGCAATCCCCGCACCAAGCAGATAAGCGTTCCGTTGTGGTTTATTCTCAAACAATACCATGAAATCTCCTTAGGTTGTGATTTTTTCCCATTCTTCGATCATTCGGGCGGCCTTCCAGGGATTGTCCGCATTGAGCAACGATTTGCGGAACCGGTCGTCAACCGCCATTTTACCGATCAGGGCCAGCATGGCGATATGGCTTTCAGGCGGCTCAACAGGCGAGAGGAGAAGAAAAACCAGGGAGACGCGCCTTCCTGAATATTGATCATAAATTCCGTTCCGTCCCACCCCGACGGCCACGACCGCTTTTCGAAGTCCCGGAATCCGGGCATGGGGCAGGATAACCTCTTCGCCCACAAAGGTTCCGCCTTCCCGTTCCCTGTCGTAAAGGGCGGCGAGGGCGGCGTCCCTGTCATGAACCCCTTTTTTTACACACAGCTCATTGAGCTGTCTCAAGGCTTCGTCCTTGTCCACCTCCGAGTCCCAGAACAGGGCTCCCGCCGTGACGAAACCGTGGACGTCCCGTGACTGGCCGTGCCGTTTGGATTTTTGGGACAACGTGTGCTGATCATCCGAATTTTCGGGCTCAGGCAGGTTCCGAGTGTCAAGCACCACCACGGTCATTCCCCGGCCCTCGGTGACAAGACGCTCCATCATGCTGACCTCTCCACGGAGACGCTTCAGGAAAGGCACTTTTTTCCCGGGGCATCCCGTGACAATGTGGCCGACCCGGTATTCCCTGGCGAACCGGAGGATGGTTTTGACAATGTCGTCTCCTTTGTAAGTGAACACCATGGCCCCCAGCTCCTGGGCCAGGGTCAGGGTGTCCGTGAGGATCCGTTGGGTCTCCGAATCGATGACCGTGGGGTTTTCCCTGGGGGTCTGGACGTAAAGGGCGTACCAGTTCCGGTTCAGCCGTCCGGCGAGCCGGGACGCATAGCGTAGAAGCGCTTCGCTGTTGGGGCTTCTCGAACTCAGGCAGACCATGACCTGGTCGGGGCTTGAAGGCAGGGATTCCGAAAACGGCTCCCGCCTCCTGGAGTCGATATGCGCCGCCAGCTCCCTCAACGTAAGCTCCCGGAGCTGTTCGAGGTTCGTGGTGACGAAGAATTTTGAAAGGGCCGTGTCCACCCGGTCCTTCGAGTATATCTTTCCTTCTTTCAGACGGCCCCTAAGGTCTTCCGTGGTGATGTCCACATTGACGATCTGGTCCGCCTCGGAAAGGATATGGTCGGGAAGCCTTTCCCTGACCTTGACGGAGGTGGCCCTTTCCACCGTGTTGTAAAGGCTTTCCAGATGCTGGACGTTCAGGGTGGATATCACGTGGATGCCTGCGGAAAGGATCTCCTCCACGTCCTGGTACCTCTTGGCGTTCCGGCTCCCCGGCGCGTTGGTGTGGGCCAGTTCGTCAACGAGAACCACGGCGGGCCTTCGGGAGATGACGGCGTCCACATCCATTTCCCGGATGTCGATCCCCCGGTATACCAGGGTTTTCATGGGAACCTGGGGCAGTCCTGAAAGAAGGGCCCCCGTTTCGGCTCTTCCGTGGGTCTCGACGATACCGGCCACCAGATCGATGCCGTCTTTCAGAAGCCGGTGAGCTTCCTGAAGCATCTGGTAGGTTTTCCCGACGCCCGCCGCATACCCCAGGTAAATTTTCAGGCGGCCCCGGCGTGACCGGCGTATCATGTTAAGAAAACTGTCGGCGCGATGGTCATTCATGGCAAACCTCCGAAATCTCTGTCCAATGCCAGGTTCACATGAAGGACGTTAACCCTGGGTTCCCCCAAGACCCCAAAATCCCGGCCCTGGGTCAGTCTTTCCACCAGCTTGCGGATTTCCCCGGCATCGGCGTTTCTCGCCGATGCGATCCGGGGGATCTGCCAGAATGCGGCGTTCGGCGAAATGTGGGGATCAAGACCGCTGCCCGAGGCCGTCAGCAGTTCGAGGGGAACGGGGCCTTCCGCCCCGGGATTTTCTTTTTCCAGGCGGGCAAGATCCTTTTCCATCCTGGCCTTGAGTTCCGCCGATGCCGGGCCTAAGTTCGATCCGCCGGATGCCATGGCGTCGTATCCGTCACCTGCTGCGGAGGGCCTGGGCTGGAAATAACAGGGGAGGGTGAAGTTCTGTCCGATCAGGGACGAGCCCCTGATTTCCCCCGCTTGATCCGTGATCAGGCTTCCTGCGGCCTTTTCGGGAAAAAGGAGCCGGGCGAACATCGTGACCGAAAGAGGATAAACGATCCCGGTGATCATCAGGGTGACCATGGCTGTTCTCAGGGCTGTCGTGAGTGATTTCGTCATGTTCTTTTTCCTTCTGTGTCTTACACAAAACCGGCCGCCCGGAGTAAGAGGTCAATGGCTTTGATTCCGGCGAAGGGGGCCAGCATGCCGCCCAGGCCGTAGATCAGGAGCGACCTCCTCAGAAGCGCTTCCGCCCCCACCGGCCTGTACCGGACGCCCCGGAGGGCCAGGGGAATCAACAGAACGATGATGACGGCGTTGAATATCACGGCGGAAAGGATCGCACTCCGGGGTGAGGCCAGGTGCATGATGTCAAGGACCGCGATCTGGGGAAACGCCTCCACGAACATGGCCGGAAGGATGGCGAAATACTTGGCCACGTCGTTGGCGATGGAAAAGGTGGTGAGGGCTCCCCGCGTCATGAGGAGCTGTTTGCCAACCTCCACCACTTCAAGAAGTTTTGTAGGGTTGGAGTCCAGATCGATCATGTTACCCGCCTCCTTGGCGGCCTGGGTGCCGGAGTTCATGGCTACGCCCACATCGGCCTGGGCCAGGGCGGGGGCGTCATTTGTCCCATCGCCCGTCATGGCCACCATTTTCCCTCTGGCCTGTTCTTCACGGATCAGGCGCATCTTGTCCTCGGGCGTGGCCTCTGCAAGGAAATCGTCCACGCCCGCTTCATGGGCAATACTGGCTGCGGTGCGGCGGTTGTCGCCGGTGATCATCACGGTCCGGATTCCCATGGCCCTGAATCGTTCGAACCGGTCTTTGATCCCTTCCTTGACCACGTCCTTCAGATGGACCACACCCAGGATCCTGGCCCCGTCCGCCACGGCAAGGGGCGTACCTCCGCTGTCCGCGATGGTGTCCGTGACGTCCCGCACAAACGGGGGGACATCCCCGCCTTTTTGCTCCACATGGGCGCACACGGAATCCACAGCCCCTTTCCTGATTTCACGGCCGTCGATATCACAACCGCTCATGCGCGTGTGCGCTGAAAACGGAATAAAGACCGCAGAACCTTGGTCCAGTCTGTCGCAGTTCAGGTGAAACTCGTTTTCCACAAGGCTTAAAATGGATCGGCCTTCCGGCGTTTCGTCCGCAAGGCTTGAAAGCCCGGCGGTCAGGGCGAGCTCCATCACATCCACCCCCGGTGCGGGGTGGAGTTCGGAGGCCATGCGGTTACCGAGGGTGATCGTTCCTGTTTTGTCAAGAAGCAGGGTGTCCACATCTCCTGCGGCCTCCACGGCTCTTCCGCTCATGGCGATGACGTTTTTCCGGATCAGCCGGTCCATTCCCGCGATGCCGATGGCGGAGAGCAAGCCGCCGATGGTGGTAGGGATGAGGCAGACCAGAAGCGCTGCGACCACCGTGACCGAAAGCCGGATGCCGGAATAAAGCGCCATGGGGACGAGGCTCACGCAAACCATGAGAAACACCAGGGTCAGTCCGACAAGGAGGATATGGAGGGCCAGTTCATTGGGCGTTTTTCGCCGGGCCGCCCCTTCGACCAGGGAGATCATTCTGTCCAGGAACGACTGGCCGGGCTCCGATCCGATCCGAATGACGATCCGGTCGGAAAGCACCCGTGTTCCTCCGGTCACCGCGGACCGGTCCCCACCGGACTCCCGGATCACCGGAGCCGATTCGCCCGTGATGGCGGATTCGTCCACAGCGGCGATCCCCTCGGCCACGTCGCCGTCTCCCGGGATCAGGTCTCCGGCCTCACAGATCACCAGATCCCCTTTCCGGAGGGATGACGAGGGCACGTTTTCCTCTTTCCCGTCCACCAGCTTTCTTGCCAGGATGTCCTTCCGGAGTTTCCGCAGGGAATCGGCCTGGGCTTTTCCCCGGCCTTCCGCCACCGCTTCGGCGAAGTTGGCGAAAAGAAGGGTGAACCACAGGAAAACCGTGATGCAAAGGGTGAACCAGACCGGAGCATTGCCGCCCGAAGGTGAAACGATGTCTTTCACCAATTCAGCCGAAGTCACAAGGCTCCCCACCTCTACCACGAACATCACCGGGTTTTTCATGACATGGCGGGGAGAAAGCTTCCGGAAGCTGTCTTTCACCGCCATGATCAGGATCCCCTTGTTCAGAAGGGCTTTGTTGCGTTTGTCATGTTTCGGCATGGTTCATATTCTCCATACGGGTGTTATGGCTTCCATTCATCAAAACAACCGCCCTCCCCGGGCCATGACATGCTCGGCCAAAGGTCCCAGGGTCAGGGCGGGAAAAAATGTCAATGCACCGACGATGACGATGACCGACAAAAGGAGGACGAGAAACATCAGCCCGTCTGTCCGGAAGGTGCCAGGACCTTGGGGCGCCGTTTTCTTTCCTGCCATGGACCCGGCGATTCCCAGAATCGGGATGATCATTAAAAAGCGTCCGGCCAGCATGGCCACGGCCAGGGTGGCGTTGAACCAGGGCGTGTCGGCGGCAAGCCCCCCGAAGGCCGACCCGTTGTTTCCGGCTGCGCTGGTGTAGGCGTATAGCATCTCGGACAGGCCGTGAGGCCCGTTGTTGTGCAGTGACGCCAATGCCTGGGGCCACACGGAAGCCCAGGCGGTGAAACACAGAACCAGCATGGGAAAGATCAGGATGTACAGTGTGGCGAACGTCATTTCACGGGACTCGATTTTTTTCCCCAGGTATTCAGGTGTACGTCCCACCATCAGGCCCGCGATGAAAACCGTGAGGATCACGAACACCAGCATGCCGTATAATCCGGCCCCCACACCGCCGAACACGATTTCTCCAAGCTGGATGTTGATCAGGGGGACCAGGCCGCCGAGGGGGTTGAAGCTGTCGTGCATGGCGTTGACCGCACCGCAGGACGCGGCGGTGGTGGCCGTGGCGAACAGGGCGGAAGCGGCGATACCGAAACGGGTTTCCTTGCCTTCCATGTTGCCGGTTTCATGTCCTGCCACAATGCCAGGAGATGCGGGTGAGGGCTTCGATTCCGCCCAGTAGGCGGAGGAGGCCCCGGCAAGGAAAAGGATGGCCATGGCGGCCCATAGGATCCACCCCTGTCGACGGTTTCCCGTCATGAGGCCATAGGTGTAAGTCAGGGCGGAAGGAATGGCCAAAATCAAGAGCATTTCCATGAAGTTGGAAAGGGGAGACGGGTTTTCGTAGGGATGCGCGCTGTTGGCGTTGAAAAACCCGCCCCCGTTGGTTCCCAAAAGTTTGACGGCTTCCTGGGACGCCACGGGTCCCATGGGGATGGTTTGTTCATGGCCTTCCACGGTGACCGCATGACGGTAGGCATCCAGGTTCTGAACCACACCTGTGGATGTCAGGACGAGGGCCGCCACGAAGCCGAAAGGAAGAAAGACGTAGAGGATCGCCCGGATCAGATCTGTCCAGAAATTGCCGACGCCCGGAGCTTTGCCGGGGGAAGGCTTGCGGACAAGTCCACGTGCCAGGGCCAGGGCCACCCCGATTCCGGCGGCGGCGGAGATGAAGTTGTGCCATGCCAGTCCGGCCATTTGTGAAAAATAGCTCATCGTGGTTTCACCGGGGTAGGCCTGCCAGTTCGTGTTGGTGGTGAAGCTGGCGGCCGTGTTCAGGGCAAGCCACGGGGGAACGCCTTTCAACGTTTCAGGATTGAATGGCAGAAAGCCCTGGAGGCGAAGGATTCCGTATGTGACAAGTAGTCCCGTCAGGCTGAACAGGAGCAGTGACACGGCGTAGGTTTTCCAGTCCTGGTCCTCGTCCGGATCGATTCCGCACACTCTGTAAATGAAGGTTTCGATAGGACCGAAGAGCCCGGCAAAAGGCTTGTCTGCGGATTCAAAGACACGGAACAGGTAGACGCCCAGAGGCCTGGTCAGGGCCAGGATGGCGATGAGGAAAATGACGATCTGAATCCATCCAAGAGGTGTCATGGCTCCCCCGTTTAAAAATCTTCGGGCCTTATCAGGCTGTAAAAAAGATAAATCATCAGCAAAAATGAAATGATGCCGCCAAATACAAATTCAAGGGTCATGGTATTCTCCTGATATGGGTTCTTTCTTCATTCATATCTTTGCATGGCCTGTGCCACACGAAACCGGCTGATATTTTTGTTGTTTTTTATTTCAAGAAAGGGTCGGACCGTGCATTTTGAAAGGGCAGGGTGTTTCGTCCGTGCATTTTGCAAGGTTGATGACTGGAAAAAAGGGGGCGGAATCAGGTTTTCAAAGGAAGGGTGAAACTAAAAACGGAACCTTTGCCCTGGGTGCTTTCCGCCCTGACAGTCCCGCCATGGGCATGGACGATTTCCCTGACGATGGACAGGCCCAGTCCCACCCCGGTATTCTCGGTTTGGCCCGGAACCCTGAAAAAAGGGTCAAACACGTTTTCCAGATACTCACCGGCGATTCCCGTGCCCGTGTCTGTCACGGAAAACTCCAGGAGGTCCTCTCCCTGGACGGCTCCGATCGTGACGGTTCCTCCGGGGGCGGTGAATCTCAGGGCGTTGGCGATTAGGTTGGAAAAGACATGGGAAAGTTTGCCGGGATCGGCCTGGGCCATGGGGAGGCTGTCCGGGATATCCTGGACCAGGGCCACGCCCTTGTCCTTGGCTTCCATGTGGAAGGTGTCGATGGCGCTTCGGATGATGTCTTCGGGATGAACGGGCCTCACGTCAAGGACCGCTCCGCTTTCGATGCGGTTGAGGTCCAGGAGCTCCGAAAGGATGGTGACCAGCCGTTCGCTGTCTTCCCGGGCGGCCAGGAGGAGTTCGGCCTGTTTTTCGTTGACCGTGCCCACATTCTCGTCAAGGAGGAGGTGAATGGACATCCTCAGGGACGTCAACGGTGTCTTGAGCTGATGGGATACCGTGGACAGGACTCCCCGCTTGAGTTCGCGCTGCTGGTGGACAAGGGTCATGTCGTTCATGATCAGGGCGACACCCGATGGACTTGCCGGATCACGGCCTTCGGGAATGGGAACGGCCACCGGCTGGAAAAAGTATTCATGATGATCTGAAAACGTCTGGACAAATGGTTCTTCGGCGGGCATTTCCACCGCTTTTCCGCTGTCCAGGGCCTTTCTGACCAGGGGCTCCAGCCAGAGGTGACCCAGCGTGAATGCCTCGGCCCCTGGAGACAGCCCAAGCCATCTTTCAGCCGTGACCGTGGCAATCTCCACCCGTCCCGTGAGGTCCAGGAGGGCGATGGCCGCCGGCAGGGTTTTGAACACTTCCTCCGTCACTTTTCGCGTTCTTATCAAGTTGATCCGGTCTGTCTTCCGGGCCCGCCTGAGCGCCGACGCCATATCGTTGAACGCTTCTGAAAGACGGCCGATTTCATCCATGGCACCGGTCTCGATCACCAGATCGAAGTTGCCTTCCCGGATTTCGTTCACCGATTCTGTCAGCCGGGTGATGGGAAGAAGAATCCACCGGCGCGCCAGGATGCTGAAAATGATGGCGATGCAAATGGCCACGGCGATGACCGTCACGATGCTCCGGTGGGTTTTCACGGCCAGTTTTTTTGCGGATTCGCTGGCATCGCTCATGTTTTTCTGGTTCATGTCGAGAATCGCCTGGGCGGCCTCGTTGATCCCGTGGAATTTGGGTTGAATCGTTGAAAAATACCGATGTTTTCTTTTTTCAGGTGAGGGGTCGGGCCGGAGGACATCGGAAACGGACCGGATGTATGCTCCAAAAAGTGACCGGATCTGTTCCGCTTTGTCCTTTTCGCCGGGAAGTGTGATGTTGCCAAGTTCAACGTCCAGGGCTGAAGCGAATTTCTCCGAATGGACCGCCACAAGACGCCGTCCTTCCTTTTCATTGCCCAAAAGAACGAACAGAGCTCCGCTGTCGATCCTTTCGAGCGATTCCTTCATGTCCTGGCATGCCGCCACACTTCGGTAGTTTTCCCTGAGGATGACATTGATGGCCTTTCCAAGCCTGTCGATGTGGACGAAGGTGAAGGAACTGATCACAACGATGAAGACGATAAACGCACCAAAGATCATCAGTAGTTTTTTTCTGATTCCGACCATGGAACTTCCCTTCGTTTTCATTTTTTATATAGGTAACAAATGGTTCTCAATACCTATTTAATGGGTACATTACCTCCTCTGAAGGCTCGTTGGGTGGGGGAATTGATAAGTGTTGGGAATCGTGAAAACTTGATTCTCGAATCACCCTTTACGTGCAAGGATTCAACAAATATTGAGAGTCGCAATTTGCAAGCATCAATAATTTTAAAAGTATATGGGATTTTATCGGTAAACTTCTTTCCGGTTACCAATTTTTACAACGAGAATTCTCAAAACACTGTCTTCAATGCTACTGATGATTCTGTAATCGCCTACCCGGTATTTCCAGAATTCACCCAATTTGGAACCTTTAAGTGCCTCACCGATACTGCGAGGATCGTCAAGCACAGCCAGACGACCGTGAAGAAACTTCAGAACGCGTTGAGAAATCTGAGGATCAAGTTTATCCAATTCCCGCACTGCTGCGGGGTCAAACTCAATCGTCCAGGCCATAACGTTTCATAACGTCTTCAAGCGGCACAGCCTTTGTCTTGCCGGAACGCAAATCAACAAGTCGCTGCTCGGCAAGGTATAAATCCTCAAGATCATCTATATGTTCACGGATGGCCTCGATCATATAAAATGTTTTGCTCCTTCCGGTCTTCTTCGCCAGATTCTGTAAGCGGCTTGAAAGATCCTCGGGCAGCCTTAAAGATACAGCCATGCCTCCTCCTTTGTATTCTCATATTTGATATACAATTTTCTCATGGACCGTGACCAGCGTCAACATTGTATTAAATAATCTCTTTGATAAAATCATAGCCGACATGACATAATGAATAAAAAAACCATTTCGAGGTTTTCTTCGAAATGGTCTCTGAAATTCTAAGGTTCAGTGTTCTCAGGCATGCTTACGTTTTTGATCCACGTACCCGCGAAGGACGGCGTTGATCCGGGTTTGATATCCCCTGCCGGTTTTTTTAAAATAATCAAGAACATCTTTGTCAATCCTCATATTCAAGACCTCTTTGGGCTGGGGAGGATCAATCGTGACTTTGCTCCAGTCAAAATCCAAGTCCGCTTCGTCGGGGTCGGATTTAATCGCGGCTTCAAGCTCTTCTTCCGTCAACGCCATCGCCCGATTCCAATCGGAAAGGGACTCCCCGTGGCGTGTTTTTTCCTCAAGCTCTTCAGCCGTATATTTTTTGATATGCGTTTTCCTCGCCATGTCTCGCCCTCCTGAAAGATATAATCCGGCGGTTTTCACCCCGCCATGTCCACACGACCGAATAAAATTTAGACCCGATCAATGCCACTGAAATATATCTTGTTTCTCCCTCTTTGGGTGATGGTGCATGAATGGCGGGACGACCGTCAAAGACAAGTCTTGCGTCCATAAAATCAAGTTTGTGTTTTTCGAGGTTTATCAACCTTTTTGTTTCATCCCATTCATACATCATTATTTATACACAATTTGTATATACAATGCAATTCAAATAAACCGTCAACAACCCCTCTTTACCATCCCGCCTTTGTGTTATAAAATTCAGTATAACAAAGGAGAAACGATCATGAGAGTCACGGTCACGCAAATAGGAAACTCAACCGGCCTGATCCTTCCCAAAGAGGCCGCCGCCCGTCTCAATGTCAAGAAAGGCGATACGGTTTATTTGACTGAAACGCCCGACGGTTATAGCCTGACCCCATACGATCCCGAGTTACAGGAACAGATGGCCATCGCCCGGAAAGGGATGTCCAAATACAGAAACGCCCTTCATGAGCTGGCCAAATGACCTGGCGCTGGCTAAAGAAAGGGTGGTGCATGCCGTTCGAAAAATGACCCTCTTCACGTTCGGTCGGCCTGCGCATGGGCTCACGGAGAAGAGGGCGGTATTTGACCTTCATCGTCCTGGCCATGATCACTGTTTCACATCACCTGATTTCACGGACGTACAGATGATTTTTTGACCGCCGTTGAATATCCCGATGGTTATCCGGGTCTTGCGGCCTGAGTCCGTCAGCTCGAAAGCCGTGTAGTGGGGGCGGTCGGCAAGGACCCTGGCGCCGATGGCTTTCGCTTCGTTTTTGTAAAGGCGTTTGATCTGGGTTTCGCCTGGAGGATCGCCGCCCTCTTCAGGCCATTCGTAGCGGATGGTCGTCACGTCGCCTTCGCAGGTGATGTTTCTTTCGGAAGTCGGATTTTCATCCAAAAGGATCACGGTCTCACCTTTGTTTTTCGTGCAATCGGCTATGGAGTATCCGTCGATGGTGCTGAAAGCCAGGTCTTTGGCGCAATCTTCGTCGATGATGGGATCATCGCCGCCCAGGGTGCCGTTTGCGGAAGATCGCTTACGGACCAGGGACACCTTTTTCGGGCGGCTTTCCAATACGGCGGCCTTGGGGGAGGTTTTAACAGGTCCGGGTTCGATCAGGCGGCGAGCGGAAGTCAATGCCCCTTTGTCTATGGTGCGGGGCATCACGACGGGCGAGGAAACGCGCTTGCCAAAAGGCGGTATCGCCGCTGAGTTCATGACAACGGAGAACGCGGAGCTTGCCGCCAGGATCTGACCGTTCGGTGTGTAGAGCTTGAACTGAAATCGTCCGGACTGATTGGGCATTTTAAATGGAAGGGTTCCCGACGTCCCCGGTGCGGCCTGCCATCCCAGTTTCGGGTTGACGCCGGTTTCGTTGACGCTGAAAAACCCCATTCTAAGATCGCTCTGGGCGATGGAGCATCGGTATGAAACAGGCACCGTGCTTCCGGCCCGGCTCGTTTCGGGAACGCCGTCGATGGCGTAATCCCCGCTGCCCTGCAAGAATGTGTAGTCAACATCCACGCGGTTGTTGGAGATGTTCGTATCGCCATTGCACCCCTGGGTGATATAGACGCCCACGCGATACAGCCCATCGGGCAAACCGGCCGAGGGAGACCGTGAATCCCTGATCACGAAGGGGCCCATCGGGATGGACGCGCCGGGTGCCAGAGGCTGATCGTGGGCACGAAACACGTCCTCGCGGGTCATGATCGTGGTGGGGCCTTTGATCACGAAAATTTTGGCCTTCATGTCGAAAGGGCTCTGGGCCGGGTCAATGCCCGCGTTCCTGACCCCATAGGCGATGGTGAAGGTGTCCCCCGCCTTGGTCACCTTGAAATTCTCGATAGCCAGATCCGGTTTGGGCGACTCGACCTGGCGGACATCGAACTCGAGGGTCTTCCGGTTGTTCACACTGTTGCTGTCCTGGCTGCCGATGCTGCCACCCGTGGTAAAGCTGATCTCACAGCGGTAGTGGCCCGCCTTGGGCTGGGTCATATCGGCGCTGAACTGGAAGGTTCCGTTCAGGTTGATACTCAAAGGCGTGCTGGCCGCGTTGTTGATATAGTTTGGCTGGAAATAAAACGCCCCGTTGGCCGGGCCGAGGAGCGAGCCGTTATAATAGGTGTCGATTTTGGGAACAAGAGTGAACCCGTCAAGGGCGCTGCTGCTGTAGTTTTTGACCGTCACCACCAGGGTGATGGGCTTGATGGTGACAAAATCCGTGGTCACGGAGCCGCCGGAATAAAAATCCGTTTTTTCGATTCCCAGGTCGATCACGGCCGGACCTGCCGGTGCGCTCCCACCCGTGAAATTATAATTCACTTCCGCCCGGTTGTTGCCCACGTTCGTGTCATAGTTGCACCCCTGGGTCGTGTAAACACCCACCCTGTAAGTCCCGTTGCCCAACCCCGCCCCAGGAGCGCGGGAATCCCTGATCACGAAAGGCCCCATCTGGACGGAGGCTCCGGGAGCCAGGGGCTGGTCGTGGGGACGGAACACATCCTCACGGGTCATGATCGTGGTGGGGTCCTTGATCACAAAAATCTTGGCCTTCATGTCGAAAGGGCTCTGGGCCGGATCTGTTCCGGCATTGCGCACGGTGTAGGACACCTGGAACGTGTCTCCTGTGGGGGAGACCTGAAAATTCTCGATGGCCAGGTCCGGCTTGGGCGGCTCCACCTGAGTGACGTCGAACTCAATCGTCTTCCGGTTGTTCGCGCTGTTGGAGTCCATGTTCCCGATACTCCCGCCTGTGGTGAAGCTGATCTCACAGCGGTAGTGGCCCGCTTTGGGCTGGGTCATGTCGGCCCTGAACTGGAAGGTTCCGTTCAGGTTGATACTCAAAGGCGTGTAGGCCGCGTTGTTGATATAGTTGGGCTGAAAATAAAACGCTCCGCTGGCCGGGCCGAGGAGCGTGCCGTTATAATAGGTGTCGATTTTGGGAACCAGGGTGAACCCGTCGATGGCGATGGAACTGTAGTTTTTGACCGTCACCACCAGGGAGATGGGCTTGATGGTGACAAAATCCGTGGTCACGGAGCCGCCGGAATAAAGATCCGTCTTTTCGATCCCCAGATCGATGACATCCGACGCCATGGTTTTCAACGGCATCGAAAGCAGCAAAATGGCACAGGCAACCCAGGCGAAGTGAAACCGTCTCATGTCAGACCTCCTTAAGAGATTTGATTCTTTTTATAAAAGTGTATTCGGTATGTCTATGGCCGAGGGTGGAATAGAAGTCAAGCTCAATGTCATTCCAGGGCAGGGCTATCGCATGTAAAAATTGGCAAGGATCTGAACTATCGGCCGTACGTCTTCGAAGGGGGGGGAACACCTGCCCCTTCGGGTCTGCCTATTTACCCCGGGTTCCCGCCATTGTCATTCCGGGCGGCGCTGTTTTTTTGGTCGATCATG
>CAZWTY010000097.1:0-15467 GCA_964637565.1 uncultured Desulforapulum sp. | reverse complement strand
CACCTAAACCGCTCCCTTGCCAATAATTTAAGTTTTTTATTGCCGGTTTAATAAAAAAAAGGGCCGCCCAAGGGCGGCCCTGACAAAGCTTGTTGATGGATCATTATTTTTTCCGGGTCAGATAAGATTCCCCCGGATTCCCACGGTTACCACGTTCACGGGAATGTCCATGCCTGAAAGGGCCATTGCCCGCTGGATGATGGTCAGGAAGGCCGAGCAGCAGGGAACTTCCATGATGGCCACCGTGACGCTTTTGATGCCGCTCTGTTTGAAAACCTGGGCGAATTTTTCGATGTACTCTTCCTTGTTGTCGAACTTGGGGCAGCCGATCATCACGGCCCGACCTTTCAGGAGCCGGCTGTGGAGATCGGGGTAGGCCACGGGCACGCAGTCCGCCGCCACCAGAAGATCCGCGCCTCTGAGGAACGGGGCGGTCGGGGGGACCAGTTTGACCTGGACCGGCCAGTGGGAAAGAGCCGAGGCCTGCCCTTCGATATTCTTCGGCACATTGGCCGATTCGCAGGAGGACGCCATGGGGGCGAAGGTCTTCATCTGGGATGACGGGCATCCGCAGGCCATGGGAATCTGGCTGCTTTCCTTTTCACGTTGGGCCAGGTGCTCGTGAACCGCGTGTTCATCGAACTCGTCCGCTTCCCTTTCGATGATTTTCAAGGCATCTTCCGGGCATTCGCCGATGCAGGCCCCAAGACCGTCACAGAGTAGATCCCGGATGATCTTGGCCTTGCCGTCCCTTATTTCTATGGCTCCTTCGGCGCAGGCCACCACGCACTGGCCGCATCCGTTGCACTTTTCCTCGTCGATCTCGATGATTTTTCTCATGACTTTCATGGTCGTTCTCCTTTTCGGTCTATCGGCTTAAAGCAGAATCTGTCTGGCCAGTTCCCCCCCGCTTGGGGTCAGGAACGATTTTTCGATGATGCGGTCCAGCCGTTCTTTTGAAACCGGTTCCTCGCCTTTGTTGTCCTCCAGGTTGGCGATAAGATCCGCATCGTACAGGGCCTTGAAGTTCACCGTTTCCTCTTCCCTGGGATGATGATGGTGACCCACGATGTCGCAGACCTCGTCCATCAGTTCCGCCGTGGCCCCCAGTTTTTCCAGGATGCCCCTGGCGATACCCGGCCCCAGTTCTTCCTGGTAGCGGGCCGCCGTGCTGTTGTAAATCCTCTCGGCTTCGTGGATCCCGATGTCGTGGAGGTAGGCGGCGCAGAGAATCACGCTCAGATTGCCGTTTTCTTCTTTTCCTATGCGTTCGGCGTAACGGGCCACCCGGCTGGCGTGCCCGATCCGTTTGAAATCACTTTTGAAATAACGCTTCATTTCGATGGCCACCCGGTCCTTCAACAGGTCGCCCCTCTGGGCTAAAAGCTCGGGAGGCAGGGTTCCCAGGCATTGTTCGGCGTACTGGCAATAGGAGGCGCAGCCGAAATCCATCTTGGGATTGGCGAAACGGTGGCCGCAGGCCCCGCATTTTCGGGCGGTATCGTCTTTGAAAAACTCCACCACGGCGCCGCATTTGGGGCAGGTCGCTTCGAATATGGCGTTTTCACTCCAGAACTGGGTGTCTTGTCCAGGGCATCTCATACCGCCACCTCCTTTTTCAATCTGTCTTGTCCCGGACGACCGGGAAACCGGTCATCCGGGAAGATTTTCGACCGCGGGAACTGTCGGCCGAAGCTTCAGCAGAACCCGCGGGCGTTTCGTTACCTTTTATCCTCTATCCGAGGCAGGCTTTCATGTCTTCTTCAACGGTGCTGATCGGAGCGATGTTGAAGTTTTCCACCAGAACGGAAAGCACGTTCGGGGAGATAAAGGCCGGCAGTGACGGCCCGAGTTTGATGTTCTTGATCCCTAAGTGGAGAAGGCTCAGGAGAATCACGCAGGCCTTCTGTTCGTACCAGGACAGGATGAACGACAGGGGCAGGTCGTTTACGCCGCAGTTGAACGCACCGGCAAGAGCCACGGCGATCTGGACCGCCGAGTAGGCGTCGTTGCACTGTCCGATGTCAAGGAGCCTGGGAATTCCGCCGATATCGCCGAGATTCTTGTCGAAGAACCGGAACTTGCCGCAGGCCAGGGTGAGCACCATGCAGTCCGAAGGCACCTGTTCCACGAACTCGGTGTAGTAGTTCCGGCCGGGTTTGGCGCCGTCGCAACCGCCCACCAGGAAGAAGTGGCGGATGGCGCCGGATTTCACCGCGTCGATGACTTTGTCGGCCACGCCGAGCACGGCGTTTCTGGCAAATCCCGTCATGACGGTCACACCTTGAGTATCCTCCGGGAACCCCGGAAGTTCAAGGGCTTTTTTGATCACGGCCGTGAAATCCTTGTCCGCGATGTGTGTCACGCCGGGCCAGCCCACCAGGCCTGTGGTGAAAATATTGTCCTTGTAAGTTTCCCGGGGTTTCTGGATGCAGTTGGTCGTCATCAGGATCGCACCGGGGAATTCGTCGAATTCCTTGGCCTGGTTCTGCCAGGCTGTTCCGTAGTGCCCGTAGAAGTGGGCGTATTTTTTGAGCTCGGGGTAACCGTGGCAGGGCAGCATCTCACCGTGGGTGTAGATGGTGATCCCTTTGCCTTCGGTCTGTTCCAGAAGCATGGCCAGGTCTTTCAGGTCGTGGCCGGACACCAGGATCGCCTTGCCTTTTTTCGCTCCCAGGGGCACCGGAGTGGGAACGGGGTGGCCGTAGGTTCCGGTGTTGCCTGTGTCGAGAAGCTCCATGGCCCGGATGTTGACTTCGCCGCATTTCAGACAGAGACCCACCAGGTCGTTCACGCCCAGGCTGTTGTCCACGGTGGCGGCCATGGCTTCGTAGATGAAGTCATAGACCACGGTATCCTTCTGACCCAGGATGGCCGCGTGATCCGCGTAGGCGGCAAGGCCTTTCACACCGTAAGTCAACAGTTCGCGCAAAGAACGGATATCCGCGTTCAGCAGGGGGTCGGCCATGATTCCGACTTTTTCACCAAGGGCCACAAGCTGTTCTTTCGTTTTACCCGTGCAGCCGCACTCCGCGCTTTTTTGGACCACGATACCGGTTTTGGCTGACACGGTGCGGGTGTACTCGTCGCAGGTTTCAATCAGTTTCACGAACCGGTCCGGATCGAAGTCCACGTTGGTGAGGGTGGAAAAAACAGCTTCACAGACAAACTGGTCCATTTTCTCATCGCGGTAACCTTTTTTCACCGCTTCAATCGCCACGGTGGAAAGCCCCCGGACTCCGTGGATCAGAAGATCCTGCAACGCCGCCACGTCAGGCTGTTTGCCGCATACACCGATTTTGTCGCATCCTGTACCTTTTGCCGTTTGCTCGCACTGAAAACAGAACATAAGAAGCCTCCCTTTGAATGAATAATCGTTTGATGTCTTGGTTATCGTTAAAACGTTTTGTTCGCCTTGTTTTTGATTGCACTATACGAAAAAAACACGTCAACCTTCCTTGACTTAGATCAAGAGCCTGTTTTTTTCTGATTTTTTCAAAAATTCGCGGTTTTTTTATCCATTGATTTTTGGCCTTTTCTTTTTTATATAACCTTAACTTGAAACGAAAACGGCAGCAAACGCTGGAGACCCCCGGCCGAAGGATCATGAGGCAATGTCCGAAAAAAAAATACTCTTCATCTGTACGGTTAACAGCGATCTGAGCCTCATGGCCGCCGGCTTGGCCTCAACCCTGGCTCCTTCGGGAACCCGCATCGTCTGCTCAGGCCCCACTTTTCTTCCCAAAACGAGAATCGGAGGCCTTTCCTCGCTGTGCGGCCTGGATTTCAAACACCTTGAGATTCTTCCCATCGCCGATGTCACCGACAGAACCTTTGACCTGGTGGTCACCCTGTGCCGGAAAACCTGGGACCATTACCCTTATTTCAAAGGGCTTCCCGCCGTGATCCACTGGGACATCGACATCGAAGACCTGGACAGGCTGAATGGCGAACTTGACAAACCCCTTCTTCTCAAGGCCTTTTCCATGATCCGTGAACGGGTCGTCAGCCTGTTCACCCACGGCTACGTCACCGCCTTTTCCGAGGTCAAGACGAACACGGACAACATCCTCAACAGCCTGTCCGAAGGTATCTTCGCCCACGACCTCAACCGGAGGATCTTCTTCTTCAGTGCCAAAGCCGCAGAACTCACCGGCCTTTCACCCGAAGAGGTCATGGGAAAAGACTGCCACGAGATCTTCAACGGCGGGCTGTGCAGCGAGAACTGCTCGTTCTGCGAAGGGAACCACATCGAGTCCTTTGATCAGAAAGAGTACCCCATCTCCTTTTCCGACGGCCAGGGCAAACGAAAAGATTGCGATCTTTGCGTGGTTCCCCTGAAAGACGCCGAGGGAAAAATCTACGGGGTGGCCGCGTCCCTCAAGGACAACTCCGAACTGATCCAGCTGAAACAGCGGAACCGGGAGATCAACAGCTTCCGGGGCATCATCGGCAACGATCCCCAGATGCTGGACGTGTTCCAGCAGATCCGGGACGTGGCGGATTACCCCTTCCCCGTGCACATTTTCGGTGAAACCGGGACCGGCAAGGAACTGGTGGCCGCCGCCATCCACAACGAAGGCCAGAGGCGCAACAAACCCTTTGTCCCGGTGAACTGCGGAGCCCTTCCCGAATCCCTGATCGAAAGCGAACTGTTCGGCCATGTGAAAGGCGCTTTTTCCGGCGCGGTCAAAGACAAGAAAGGCCGTTTCGAACTGGCCGAAGGCGGTACCATTTTCCTCGACGAAATCGGGGAGCTCTCCAAAGACATGCAGGTCAAGCTTTTACGTTTTCTCCAGGAAGGCACCTTTGAAAAGGTCGGGGGGGAAAAGACCATGTCTTCCAACGTCAGGGTGATCAGCGCCACCAACCGGAATCTCAAAAAAGAAGTCCAGAACGGCACGTTCCGCGAAGATCTCTATTACCGGCTCAACGTGATCCCCGTGGTCCTTCCGCCTTTACGGAACAAGAAAAACGACATTCCCCTCCTCGTCCAGCACTTCCTGTCAAAAATCGCCAGAATTCATCAGGGTGTGATCCCGGATTTCTCCGAGGAAGCCCTTTCCGCCCTGATGCAGTACCCTTTTCCAGGCAACGTGCGTGAACTTGAAAACGCCGTGCAATACGCCATCGTCCGGTCCCGGGGCAAACGGATCATGCCGGAGCATCTGCCTATGGAGTTTACCCACGACCTTCCCGAACTCAGCGTGAAACGCGGACCTGTCAAAAAACTCAGCCCCGAATCGGTAGCTGAAGCCATCGTGAAAGCCGGCGGGAACAAATCCAAGGCCGCGCGGCTTCTCGGTGTGGGCCGTGCCACACTGTACAGGTTTTTAGACGACCATCCAGGCCTCGATGTCTGATCCCGGCCCTTGCACCGGGAACCGAAGATAAAAATGTTTCCTGCTTAAAACTTTCATGGTATGGTTTTTTCCGTCGGTTAAAAGAAATCCTGGACCATGACAGCCGTAATACCGTTTCCCTGAATATGTAGGTCGGGCTTTCGCCCGACATTCGCGTCGGGCGAAAGCCCGACCTACAGAGCCATGCCGGATCAAAAACGATAAGGAAACGTCATGGATGATTGCCTTACCCGTCAGCACAAGACAAAGGACATTAACGGATTGATGTCAACCGTTATCATCCCATAGCGACCAGAAACGAACTACCAGAACCAAACAGATTGATTCAACAGAAGACAAGGAGGAAAAACATGAAAGTGAAGATCACGAATCAGTGCATGGGTGACCGTAACTGCAACAACCTCTGTCCGGAAGTGTTTCAATACGATGAGGACCAGTTGATTTCCACCGTGAAGTTCAAGAAGATTCCCGAACAGTTCAAGGACGTGGTCCGGCAGGCGGCGCGGGAATGCGGAGCCCAGGCCATCGAGATCATCGAGGATTGATCGAAAGCGTATCAGGCTGATTCAAAATAAGGTTATTTGAAGGGGCGGGTTCATGAAACCCGCCCTTTTTTAAACGAAACGCCTCATCGAATCCTCTTTTTCCCAGGGCCGGGTGTTCCGGCTTCATAACGAACGGCCCAGTCCGACCACCTCTAATATAAGGATAATAGCCATGGGTTCATTCAGAGACAGCCAGACCGCAAAAAACCTGCTGACCTCCTACGCCTTTGAATCACAGGCGGTCACCCGCTACATTTTCTATGCTGAAAAGGCCTTGGAGGAAAACTACGCCCAGATCGCCGCCCTGTTCAAGGAAACGGCCGAACAGGAACTGGAGCACGCCTCACGTTTTTTCAAATTTTTCAACGGAGGTGAGCTGGAGATCACCGCCACCTTTCTCACGGGCGTTGTGAAAAGCACCCTGGAAAACCTCATGGCCGCCGAAGCCCTGGAAAAGGACGTCCACACCCGCCTGTACCCCGGGTTCGCCGAGGTGGCGAGGGCCGAAGGCTTCATCCGGGCGGCGGATACCTGGGACGCCATTTCCAAGGCTGAAGAGCAGCATGAAAAAAATTTCTCGGAACTTGCGGACAACATCCGTTCCGGCAAAATTTTCAAACGCGAGGAGACGAAAACCTGGCGCTGCCGAAGTTGCGGATACATTCACCATGGGACCGAAGCCCCGGACAAATGCCCGGCCTGCGTCAAACCCCAGGGTTACTTCGAACTGTTCGTCCCCGGATGGTAATTTTAGGCTTCACCGTTTACGTAAAGGTTTTTTCATGATCCAGGTTCTTCTCGTCCAGCTCCCCATTCCCAGACTGAACTACGGAAAAAAGACAGGCAACATCCCGCTGGGTGCCGCCTGTCTCAAACAGGCCGCTGATGCCGCGCTCAAAGGATTTGACATCCAGATACTCCCGGAAAGCGTGGCCTCCTACCTGGGAGACGCCGCCCTGATCGACCTGATCGTGGAAAAGAAACCGGACGTCCTTGGCTTCACCCTGTTCAACTGGAACGTGGCCCGTTCCCTATTTGTGGCGGCAAAGGTCAAAAGCCTCCACAGTTGCCGAATCATCGTCGGCGGGCCGGAAGTCACACCGGACAACGCCCTCATCCGGTCCGATGCGGTGGACGCCTTTGTTTACGGCGAAGGCGAACAGGCTTTTCTTTCCTTTCTTTCGGGCGACAAAACCCTGGAGATCACGTCCTGCGCCGAAGGGATTTTCAAGACAGCACCCAGCCCCTACCTTTCAGGTCTTCTCGAACCCCAGCTTGAAAACCTGATGCTTCTTGAAACCCAGAGGGGATGCCCCTACCACTGCGGGTTCTGTTTTTACAACAAATCCAAAGGGCGTCTTTCCTTCAAGGACGAAAACCATCTTCTGGACGGGGTAAGATATGCCGTGGACATGGGTATAGAAGAACTCTATCTCCTCGATCCTTCTCTCAACGCACGGCCGGATCTTAGGTCCGTTCTCGGGAAAATCGCGGACATCAACGTTAAAAAACGGGTGTCCATCACCAGTGAAATCCGGGCCGAAGCCATCGACGAGGAACTGGCCGACCTTTTTCTGAAAGCCGGATTCAGCGGTTTTGAAATCGGACTCCAGACCACGAATCCCAAGGCGCTTGCCCTGATGAAACGGCCCACCAGCCTCACGGCTTTTCTCAGAGGCTCCCAGCTTCTCAAGGAAAGGGACATCCTGCCCCGCATAGACCTGATCTCCGGCCTTCCCGGAGACGACCTCAGCAGCTTCAGGGATTCCATCGCCTTTGTGGCCGAGAACAACCTGGCGGACGATGTTCAGGTGTTTCCCCTGTCCGTCCTGCCCGGAACGGAGTTCAGGAAAAACAGCGAAAAACTCGGGCTTCGTTACGAGCCTTTCCCGCCCTACACCGTGATCTCGACAGACACCTTTTCCAAAGAGGACCTTCTCCTTTCCTTTGACTACGCCGAGAGTCTCTTCGACGTGGCCCTATTCCCCCTGCCGGAAATGAACCTTTCCTGGAAAAAGAAAAACCCGGAAAACAAAAGTGACGTGCATGTCAATGTGGGGCCGGACCGGAAAATTTCAAAACTCGTTCTTGGAAGCTACCGCCCGATGCAGGAAATCGAAGCACTGGCCCGGAAACTCACTTTTCCCTATCAGGTTTTCGTGGAGCCCAAGGTAAACGACGCGGATTATCTGGCCGGAGTCTTGAAAACTCTATCCACCGTCAATCCCTTCACACCGTTTGAAGTGGTTTTTATCGAACCGGACATCCTGCCCGACGAGACCCGCCTTCTGGAAGCCGTGGCGCTTGAACGTCCCCATTACCTGGACCTGGACCTTCGTTTCGTCTACGCCAGGCCGGGGAACAGGGCCGTGCTGTTCACGGTGGTCTCAGGTTCAACAAACCTTGAATTCACCGGAGACATGAAACGGCAGGTTTACCTCTGGAACGAGTCCAGGCTGCCCGAAGCCGATGAACTGGATGAACTGGGGGATTTCGACGGCGTCATCATCGACAGCGATGTCCCGGACACCATGGTCCGTTCCTGGCAGGACCATTTCGCCCCGTCATCGAACTACATTCCGCAGATCAGTTTTGCCCGGATGGACCGTCAGCTTTGCTGGGTTGAGCTTACCCTGGGCGACGAGTATGTGATGGCCTGTCTTGAAACCGTTTAACGTTCAGAGTGCTCCGGCTTCCACGGTTTCGATGAAATGAACAATGGATCTGTAGACACGTTCAGCCCCCTCTTTCAGCAGGATGCCATGGCGGTTCATGCTGAAGAGATGGTACTCTTTCCTGGATGATCCCAATCGGTCATACAGCATCCGCGTCCCCTTGACGTTCACCACGGGGTCCGAACCGGACTGAAGAACAAAGGCGGGGATCGCCACGTCTTTCAGACGTCCTTCAAGATCCTTCATCAGCCGTTCGATCTGCCGGACTCCTTCGATGGGGTTCCGGCAGTAGTTGATATGGGGATTTTCAGGGTGGTTTTCCACGAACTCCTTCTTGGCCGACTCCATGTGAAAGGTCTCCATCAGAAGGTTCCACAGGGTCACTGCAGGAATGAACTTTGTGGAGAAATCCTTGAGTTTCATGGGTGGGGACACGGCGAAAACGCCCTTGACTGCGTTCCGCATCACGTTAATCCGGGTGACGATGTCCAAGGCAAGGCCTGCCCCGGTGGAAAAGCCCCCCACGATGATGTTTTCATGGCGGCTCATCATGAGAACGCAGCCTTCTTCCACGGACTGGATCCAGTCCATGTACGACCGTTCGGCCAGATCGTCGGGCGAGGTGCCATGCCCCCTGAGACGCGGCACGTAAACACTGTAACCCAGGCTGTTCAGGTAATCGGCAAGGCCACGCATCTCGGCCGGTGCCGCCATGTACCCGTGGATCAGGACGATTCCTGTTTCCTTGTCACCCTCCAAAAGATAGGGACGCCCGATGTTTTTCTCCTTGCTTTCACCTTCTCGGTAAAACTCGCTGTAATCCCATTCGAATTCCTTCAGGGCCTTGTGGTGGAGATGTTCGAAAACCATCTCCCGGATCCGGTCCCTGTCTTCTCCGGCCAGAAGGCTGATGTTGTACTGGAGGGTGAACAGGGGTTCCACTTCGTTGGCCATGACGATCAGGGGGTTTTCGACACGCACCGAATGAAATTCCGGATTCTCGCTGAAAGCCTCGGGATTCTTGACGATGTATCCCTCGTCGTCGATGATCAACAATTTTTTTTCCACGGCAAAGGATATGAAGTTGTCGAATTTCCCGTAACGGTCGTCGGTGAGGAGATGGATCTGGTTTTCCAGCATGCTCCGGTGCTTGTAGCATTTTTCGTTGCAAAGATCGAGAATGCTGGCAAGGTACACCCGTCGTTTCAGGTCGTCGATGTCGATCCTTTCGTCATGCATCCGGTACAAGATCGAAGCGAACAGATGGTCGTGGTTCACCGTGGTCATGTTGTAGATGGACGTCATGTACCCGTGCATGATGTTTTTGGACGAGTTTTCCAGGATGCCTTTGGATACGATGGGGTCGTCGAAACGGATGGGTTTGGGGGACTCGATGTCCCACTGGATCACAGGGTCGGTGAGGTAGGGCCTGATCTTGATGGGCTCGTCGAAACGGATGTCCACGTCCACGCCCGAGAGCAGCATGGTCCCCTCGGTCATGATTTCTTCCATGATCCGTTCCGAGGGTTTATCGATCAGGCTGACCGCCAGTTTGCTCAGGATGTTTTCCTTGGACCGGATCGGGTAATAGGTGATGTTCACCGGAACGATGGACGTGCTCCGTTTGAACACCGGTTCCACCTGCCCGATCTGGAAAAGGTCGAGCAGGTTTTTCAATTCCTCCGGATTGTGTTTCGACAGGTACCTGAGCCGTTCCCTGTAAAATTCGGTGCGCAGGGCCAGGGTCCCGGCCCCGGTGTGGGGGCGTTTCGCGCCCTGGTCCGTGTTAATCAGGAACTCCCCTTTGTGGATCATTTTCTTGCTCTTCACCATCAGGCCCTCGGGAAAGATGATCCAGTTGGCCTCGCCGGTGAGAAGGCTTTTCACGATCAGGGTGTCCCGGTGGGGGTCCCGGGTTGAAAGAGCTCCGGCCTGACGGATGAACTCCCCCACAAAGCCTTTGAACAGACCGGCGTCGGCCAGGGACCAGACAGGAACGCCCGTGACTTTCTGGATGTGAAACGGCAGGAAGACCGTCTCGATCCGCGTGAAATGATTGACCACGAAAATCACGGAGCCCGGGGGGATGTTTTCCGTCTGGTGAAGGTTGACGCGTGTCTTGGAAAGATCGTAGATGGTCTTGATCGCCAGTTCGGTTGTGAGGAACGCCACCTTGTTCATCCTGCCTCCGTGCCTGAAAACTCTATCCGCTGTTTTTTTTGCAAAGCAACAACACGGCCCATGAAGAAATCACCCAACGTCAAGGCCACTATAACCAATCCACGATCATTATTCAATACAGCCATTATAAACAGGCATTGACATGGTCAAGGTTAGCTTATAAAGTTGTTTTTCCCTTTAAACAGGAAGGCTTGACCATCCTGGTGACTGTTTGACTGGAGGATGACCGTGTACTCAAGAATCTTAATGCTCCGCTTCCCCAAAGAGGCGATCAACCAGCCTGTGGTGTGCTATCTCGCCAAGGATTTCAACCTGACCTTTGCCATCCAGCATGCCAATATTTTCCCGAGAAAGGAAGGGGTCATGGTCCTGGAACTTTCCGGAACCAAGGCCAATTTCAAAAAAGGCATCGAATTCCTGAAAAGCCGGGGTGTCAAAGTCCAGAACGCGGCCCAGGAAGTGGTCCGGATCATGGAAAACTGCACCCATTGCGGGGCCTGCACAGCGGTGTGCCCCACGGGCGCCCTTTACATCAAACGCCCTGAAATGAGCGTGGAGTTCGACCAGGAAAAATGCAGTGTCTGTGAACTGTGTGTACTCACCTGCCCCACCCGGGCCATGAAGGTCAATCCCAAAAACGAACTTTTCTTCGGATGAAGCAACACATTGCCGTAGCCATCAGCGGCGGTATCGACTCCCTGTACACGGCACACCACCTGATCCAGAGCGGCCACGAGGTCACGGGCATCCATTTCATCACAGGTTACGGGGGTTTTCCCGAAATTCCGGCACACCCTGACGGCCGGGTGGTGGTCCAGGGAAATCCGGACCAACGTACCGTATCGGCCATGTCCTGCCTGTCCGCACGTCTCGGCATACCGATCCATATCCTCGATCTGACCGACCTGTTCGAAAACCTCGTGGTCCATGATTTCGTGGCCCAGTACCAGAACGGCAAAACGCCCAACCCCTGCCTGGTCTGCAACCCCGGTATCAAATTCGGCCGGGTTCTCGATTACGCCCTGAGTCTGGGCGCGGACCGTCTGGCCACCGGCCACTACGCCAGGGTCGAAACCGATTCAGGCCTGGCCCGTTTATATAAAGGTCTGGACACCACCAAGGACCAGAGTTATTTCCTGGCCTTTTTGAACCAGACCCAGCTCAAGCGGGCCCTGTTTCCCCTGGGCCGCCTCAGCAAGGCGGACATCGTGGAAAAAGCCAAGGCCGCCGGCCTAGCCCCCCTGATCCGGAAAGAAAGTCAGGACGTGTGCTTCATCCACGACGACTACAAGTCCTTTCTCCTCAACCGGGGCGGCTTCCGGCATGAAAAAGGCGAGATCAGGACCACCGACGGCAAAAAGGTGGGAACCCACACCGGGCTTCATTCGTTCACCATTGGCCAGAGACGGGGCATCAACTGTCCGGCGGCCTTTCCCTACTACGTCATCCAGCTGGACACGGAAAACAACACCCTGGTGGTGGGCCCTAAAGACGACCTTTTATCAGACCGCCTGTCGGTCAGAAACCCGTCGTGGATCCAGGACTCTCCGGAGTTTCCCCTGACAGCCCTGACCCGCATCCGCTATTCCCACAAGGGCGTCCCGGCGACCGTTCACCGTGACGACCAGGGCACCCTTGATGTGACCTGCCACGAACCGGTTCTTTCGGTGACTCCGGGCCAGGGGGCCGTGTTCTACCGGGAAGACGAGGTTCTTGGTGCTGGCTGGATCGTCTGAACGCAACATGGAACCTTCTATGAAACACAGCAAAAAATATCTTCTCACCACCCTGGGATGCAAAGTCAACCAGTTTGAAACCGAGGCCATCGGTATCGCCCTCAAGCAGGCCGGATGGGAAAAAACCGTGAAATTCGCCGAAGCCGACCTGTGCGTCATCAACACCTGCACCGTCACCGGCAAGGCGTCCATGCAGTCCCGCCAGGCGATCCGGAACATCGTCCGGCAGTGCCCCCGGGCCCACGTCATCGTCACAGGCTGCTACGCCCAGACCGAAGCCGATGAAATCCGGAAAATTCAGGGCGTGGACCGCATCGTCAGCCACCGGGAAAAGCACCTGATTCCAAAGATGATGCAGGATATGGAAACGCCGGAAAAACCCTCCCTTCCCCTGGTTTCCCCGGACTGCAACAGCAGTTGCGACGAGCGTGAATTCAAGGCCCTGGACGTGGATGTGTTCGGAAACCGAACCCGGCCATTTCTGAAAATTCAGGACGGGTGCAACGCCTTCTGCACCTACTGTATCGTGCCCCACACCCGGGGCCGGAGCCGAAGCATGGACCCGGACACGGTGCTTCAACGCCTCCATGAACTGGGACGTTCAGGATACCGTGAGGTGGTGCTCACCGGCATCCATATCGGAGCCTGGGGTCAGGACCTGTCCCCTTCCACCACCTTTTACGACCTTCTTTCACGGATCGAAGACGAACAGCCCGTGCCCCGGATCAGGATCAGTTCCATCGAACCCCGTGAACTCACCCCGGCGATCCTCGGCCTCTTTTCAACATCCGACATATTCTGCCGTCATGTGCATATCCCCTTCCAGAGCGGGGACAGCGGGATTCTCAAGGCCATGAACAGACCCTACGACCGAAAATACCTCGAAGACCTGGTCCGCTCCGTAATCGACAAGATGCCTGACGCCGCCGTGGGCGTGGACCTTCTGGCCGGTTTTCCCGGAGAGTCGGAGGATAAGTTTCAGAACACCTTCGACCTGATCGAGTCCCTCCCCATCATGTACCTTCACGTGTTTCCCTTTTCGGCGAGGAAACGGACGCCGGCCGCCACCTTTCCAGACCAGATCGCCCCTGAGATCATGAAACACCGCACCGAACGTCTTCGGGAACTGGGGGCGATGAAACGGAAACATTTTTTAAAAAGTCTGGAAGGCCGGGAAGCCGTCATCCTGGTGGAAAATAAAAGGGACAGGAAATCCGGACTCCTGAAAGGACTGACCTCGAACTACGCCGCCGTTCTTACGGAAGGCCCGGATCGTCTCTTCAACACCCTGGTTCCGGTAATCCTGACAGAAGCCGGGGATCAAACCCTCCAAGGGCAACTGCTATGAACGTCTTGAAAAAATTCTTCAGAAAACAGAATTTCATGGATGTGACAGGATACAACTGCGGAGTCAGTCTGGCAGGACCTCCGATCATGACGGCCTGGTGCTTTGTCGCGGACGGGGTGCTCATCGACACGGGCATCCGTCACCTCAGGGGCCAGATCATTGAGGCCATGGCCGCAGACCGTCCGGACACCATCTTGATCACCCACCACCACGAGGACCACAGCGGAAACGCAGGCCCCCTGAAGGAAAATCTGGGCATTCCGGTGTTCGGCCATCCCCTCACCGCCCGGAAGCTCCGGACCCCGTTCAAGATCAAACCTTACCAGCACCTGGTCTGGGGCAAAAGCGACCCGGTCCTGGTCACGCCTTTTCCCGATCTCATCGAAACCCGGCGTTTACGCTTCCGCCCCATCCACACCCCGGGCCACAGCGAAGATCACACCGTGTACCTGGAGGAAACCCGGGGCATGCTGTTTTCAGGCGACCTTTTCCTTGGCGAACGGATCAAGTTTTTCCGGGCCGACGAGTGTTTCGAAGACCAGCTCGTATCCCTTCGCCGTGTGCTTGAATTTGATTTCGAACACCTGTTCTGCTCCCACCGTCCCACCATGGAAAAAGGCAAAGAGGCCCTGGCCCGGAAACTCGACTTCCTTCTGGACTTTTACGAAAAGATCAAAGACCTTCGTCAGAAAGGCTGGAGCACGCGGGCCATCATCCGTCGTCTGGACAGAAAGAACGACCGGACCGTCAAATGGATCACCCTGAACAACGCCTGTTTCAGTCACATGGCCAGGTCGGCCATCCGGCTTGCGGACAAGGAAATCGGCCCCGCCTGATCTTTCTTTTCCAGGAATTCGAAGACATGCCCTTGATAAATGGTTTTGCGGACATTATCATGGGTCACTGTTCCACAAAAAACACCATGAACCGTTACACATGAAAGATCAAGGACGCCGCGATGAAGAAACCCCGGATCAAATACCTGAAAGACTACCGCCCCCCCGCTTACCTGGTGGACAGGGTAAACCTCGACATCGACCTTTTCGACGATCACGCCATGGTGAACGCAACCCTTGAGATCCGTCCCAACGAAGACGCCAGCGACCGGTCTCCGTCACTTTTTCTCGATGGAAGGGAGCTGGAACTCCTTTCAATCGACCTTGACGGCACGCCCCTGACTTCGGAAGACTACGAAACAAAAGAGGAGGGAATTCTCGTCAAACCCGGGAAGAAACCGTGTGTGCTGAAAATGACCACACGGATTCATCCCAGGGAAAACACGTCCCTTGAGGGGCTCTACATGGCCGGCAACACTTTTCTCACCCAATGCGAGGCCGAAGGGTTCAGGCGCATCACCTATTTTCCGGACCGTCCGGATGTGATGAGCCGCTACACGGTCCGCATCACGGCGGACAAGAAGCGTTACCCGGTCCTGTTGTCCAACGGCGACCTGGTTTCAGCCGAGGACGCCGGCAATGGAAGGCACCGGGTCTGCTTCGAGGACCCCTTTCCCAAGCCCTGCTACCTGTTCGCCCTGGTGGCCGGAGACCTGGCCTGCGTGGAAGACCGATACGTCACCCAGGAAGGCAAAACCGTCAGCCTGAAGTTTTTTGTGGACC
>CAZWTY010000096.1:0-16010 GCA_964637565.1 uncultured Desulforapulum sp. | reverse complement strand
CCATGAAACCGGCTGATTTTTATGGGCTGGCTGTTTCACCGGGAATTGCTGTCGACTCACAATGTCCCATGCATTGGCAGGGTCATCTACCAAAATCCCATTCTATGATACCTGAACAGGGTATTTACTATCCGGAATAGTCGCTTCCCCGATTGCTCCTTCCTTGGGCAGAGTATTGGCGTCCGGTCGGGCACGGAGCCATTCCTCGCTGACGACGCAACCCGACTGAGCTGGAAGACCGTCGGGACCAACCAACATTCCGGGAGGACAAACCGGCAATGGGTCAAAGGGGGCGGGCAATTTCGGAGCAATAGACGGATCAATGGCAATACGAACATCCCAGCGGCCGAACGTAACACCAACAAAGTACATCAAAAGTCCGACGGCTTTTGCCTCGGGCGTTTCAGAAATGAGTTCAACATTCAGTTCCTGATCATCCTCATTTGACTCATCATGAGAGTCTTCGGATTCATCGTCCTCCGAACGTCCTCGGATTGAAACCGCTTCCCGGATATCTCGTTCCAGTTCCACAAGCTGTTCCGAACTAAGGCCGAAAGCCTCTGCGATTTTATTCTCCACCCCCCTGCCAAAAAGCGAATACAGGTCCCAGGCTGTTTCCCCGCCCTCTCCCGAGTGAATCCAGGCCGGAAGTAAAAACTCCTGATACGGCTCATAGCGCTGCACCACGGCACGGCGTTTGTTCACTTCAGCATCAACATGGTCTTTGATAGTCGCCAAGGTTTCTTGGGGGAATTCGCACGCGGGCAGTCCTTGGACCATGCTGGCCTGGAATTTCGGCCGAGCAAACATTTCCCCACTAAACCTCGCAACGGCGCTTCCCACATTGGAGGCGCAGATACCAAGCACGGCATACTCCTCACCTTTGTCTGGGAATATCTGTGCCCTGCCTGCCGTGGGCATGACACCTGATGGAACCAAGTAAGGAACCAGTCGCGTCGAGCGAAGCATGTAGCTGAAGCCTGGCTTGAAATACTCTTGTTCGCTTCTAAGGGCGGAGCGAAGCTTGCCAGCATCGTTGGTGAAATTCCTCAACTCGTATCCGTTGGCCAACCACTTGGCAGCCAAAGTAATGGGCGAATACCAGGGAGATGCAGTTTCAGTTTTAGAAAAAGGAACCCATGCTCTGTCAGAACTAAGCTCCATCAGGCATTGTTGTCTTACCGTTTGCCTGTTATCAGGTGGTGATGGAGACGGTGACACAAGCCTTGGTGATATTTCCCAAAGGGTTCTCAGAAACCTAAAGTCGTCCCCTGTTTGCATTCCAACGCGTATTGCCGCTTTATTTCCTTCAATACAATCATGGGCACCGACAGTTTCAATCGTGGATTTTGAAACCCAATAGGCGTATGGGTTTCCTCTCAGGATTTCAAAATGCTTGGGGTTTATGACGAAAGCCCTGCTCGATACCTTCCCGCAGAGACACTCTTCTTTAAGCTCTTGCAGGGATTCACCTTTCTCTGTATCGATAAGCAATCTGAAGAACAGGGATTCTGATTCGCCTCGTCGATGTTTGGTAATGACATAGATCGCCGTCTCCACCATTGCCTCAAGTACGCCATCACCCAAATCGGCCAACAGGCGAACGTGACCGTCTTTACCAAGAACCTCGGTTCTCAAGTTGTCAAATGAACCCAAGAAGAATGGGGTTCGACTTGAGATTGCTCCGACCCGCCCTTGACTCGTACTGAGTTGCAAGGTGCGTTCGATGAAATTGGCGAGGACATCTCCTTTGGATTTTGGGTAACGGTCATCGATATATTCTTTCGATTCCCGACTTGATGCTCCGAAAGGCGGGTTCATCAGGATTGCATCGTACCGATTACGACACAGATCGATGAAGGCGAATCCCCTGGCTGTGTCTTTCGCGAACAATCTGCGGCGCGTTGCGTGGCCGTTTTCCGCAAGTTCCGCATATTTTTTCAGAGCATCCAGAATTCGATCTTCTGCTTGCTCCCAAAACCGCTTGTCGGTAATCCCCGTGACATCAAACCTCAGCTCCTGTTGCTTCGGCTGCGAGGCTTCCATCCCGGGGAAAAGGAGCTGCTGCTCAGGCTTTGGACCTTTTTGCCACTGCTGCACGGCTTCTGCGACAGCACCTTTGATCTCTTCCTCGATTTTGAGTAGAGACCCAGCTTCACCCGCAAGCGCCATACGCTCAAAGACCATTGTTACGAGCTGACCCAATACCCGAGGTTGAAGCTGATCGGTAAACTCGTTCAGCATATCGGCCTCACCGGGCATGGGCTCGGCGCAAACTATGTTGGAGCGTTGAATCTGGGGCCTTTCCAGAGCTTTGACGTTCCGCGTCTGCCAAGACTTCTGTGCCCGCAACCAGAGTGACAGCCCGGCGATCTGGACTGCGCGAGGATCGATATCGATGCCGTGAATGTTGCGCTCAATAATCAGGCGCGGCACATCACGCAGAAAGGCGTCCTTGTCACTGTAGGATTCATGGAGTGGCTTGAGCCCCTCGGTCCGGACAAAACCATCTGCACCAAGCTGCGCTTCAATATCCCAGGCATCGTCGTAAATACGCTCAAAAAGATCGAAGGCATAAAGACCGAAATGCATCGAGCCACAGGCAGGATCAAGCATCTTGATGTCACGGGGGTCTTTAAGTTTGTGGTGTGGAATGTGAACCGGTTGCTTGAGAAGTTCCTCTTGGGAAAGCCCCTCGACAGTCTTATCCTGCTTTGGAACCTGTTCACCTTCGGCCAAAAAAATCTCTGTGGGACGGCATACCAGGTAGTGGCAAAAGTCCTTTAGGGCGGTGTTCCCCTGGGTCATTTCGTACCATAAGCGGCCGAGAGTATTATCCGTCAGAAACTCGACCACATAACGTGGCGTAAAAAACTGATTGCGGACAGCCATCTCCCTTGAGTTTCTTGGAGACCTCGATGCTTTGCGCATGGCATCACGCTCAGCCTTCTGATTGAAATACTGGTAAATCCAACCAATAGTCTCGTCTTCGGCCCAGAGCGGGTCTATATCCGGGTGGTTGATCTCCTGCAGCACATTGAGCAGTGCCGCCTCGCGGGGGAACAGACGCCCTTGAGGGCTGAAGCGATCAAAAAGAACCGGCAGATCAACGGCAAACTCATCAAAAACACTGAAGATAAACAGACGGTAACAGGCCCCGGTTTCTCCCAGTGCGGTGCCCGCCAGGCGCTGATAGAGCTGGAACCCTTTGGACTGGTAGCCTTTGGCGATGGACTCGATCAGCAGCCCCCTCGCTTCAGCCATTCGCAGAGCACAGAGGCGATTGAGAATGGTGAAAGCCTGCTCCCGGACGATGCGGTCAAGAACATCCTGGCGCGACTTTTTTGCCTTGGCGGGCGTAGAGGTATCGGCAGAAGCGAGATAGTGCTCCATGGTGTCGCGGAGCAGGCGGGCCGTCTCGCGCCGGGCATCGTCCAGATGTTCAAGCCGGGCCAGGTCGGTCACGTCACCGCTATTGGGGTCGAGCCCGTAGTCGTTCTGCAATTGGCGGGTGAACTCCTCCGCCAGCCGCGAGCGGGTCTCACTGACAAAACGGGCAAGCCGGTTTCGGGTTGTTTGATCAAAGGCCATGTTGTCAGCTCTCTCCTGGTATCAATTTGTGCTACGGCGCACCGGCCACTTGGGGAAATTCCGGTTCCAGGCCTCTATATTGAGGACAACGCATGATTTTGCCAGATTACGATTCCATCGTTTAACCGGTTGTCCGCAGGGCAATTCATGTTTGAGGTCTTTTGAAAGTCTGGTTGTCAGGGCATCATCGAGGGAAAGGAGACACAGATAACGAATCGGTTTTTCGGTCATCTCCTCGGCCCATCGATACACAAAACTATCTCTGAATTTATATTTCAATACGCTCTTGAGCGTTTTGAATCCATCACCGCTCTTCAGGTTATCATCGTTTCTGAAGTCCTTGACCTCGATGAACAAATAGCATTCTTCCAGCTCAACGATCATGTCAACAGCTTTCATAGCGTGGGAAAGCCCATGGAAATCAGGATGGGAAGCGTCCTGCTGATCAAAAATAAAGCCATCGACGGCATCAGGGAACTCGAACTCAAAACCATCACAAGGAATTTTCACTGGCCCAATCCTCCCATAGACCGACGAATATCCGCGTCAACCAGTTCCGCATAGGCATCGTCGATGGCATTGGGTTCAATGCGGTCATAGTCATCGGTGCTATGGATGACAACGCCATCCTCTCCTGAGTACAGCGCATGAAACCGCACTTGGTCGCCATCTTGTTTCAGCAAGTCGATCCACTTGAGGGTGACGTAATCGTGGGTGGACAAGATGACCTGCTGCCCGGCCCGGCACATGGTCATCAATGAATCGACCAGTAGCTTCATCATGGAAGGATTCAGGTTGGCTTCAGGTTCATCCCAAAACAGCGGACCGGATATGCCCGGGTTTATTCGGCCATTTTGCACGAGTCTTTGCAGCATACCGAGCTTTCGATAACCTTCGGCCGTCAAATCCACCTCAAGAATCTGGCCAATCTTGGGCTTGAAGTAGAACTGTTTCTGTTTCATCAGAACGAACTCTCCACCGCAGGCAGATTCCAGTTTGTTCAGAACCGCGGCCTGGACCTCGCTGGGATTATCGCGAAGCGGTGGCGTTTCCAATGCCTGGCAAAGGTCAAAATAGGTTTCGTCGGTGGCTATCTCCCTTTGAAGATAGAGACTGGAAAAGCCAGGGAATGAACTCAGCATTTCCTTGGGTGGCAAAAACACGGGAATCAATCTGTACTTTGAAAATCCGTCCTCATTTGTGACGACGACGTCTTGCATGTCGAAAGAAAAAGCGAATGAAATTGAGATGCTGGAGCCGAATAATGCACTCACATCAGATTTCGGTTGTCCCTCTCGACACAGACGGCCGATCTTTTTTTCGGGCTTGAAAATGCCAAAGAGCTTCCTTGTCAACAGATCGGAAAGGTTGTCGTCATTCAGTGATGAAGGTGCAGACTTGGCCGCGCAGAGTGCATACATCAGCTTGAGCAGGTGTGACTTACCGGTGCTGTTCTTACCGATGAACACGTTCAACCCAGGGGATAATTCGATATTTGCTTTGGAGAACGCCGTAAAATGATTGACTGTCAACGATGTGATCATGGCTATTCCTCCCCAGTCTGCGATACCGCATCCAGCACCAACGCGATATCCACTTTGTCATGCTTGAGAACCTCTGACCTTAAAGACTCCAAGGATTTGAGCAAGGAGTTGAGGGTGTCGATCGATTGGATACGGGATGGGATTGCAACCTTCCTGGTCCAAACGCCTTCGGCACGAGCGCGCTCACGCTTTTCATTTTCTCTTTCCTGAATCCGCTGGGCCGCAACATTTTCGATTCTTCGCCGGATATCCTGAAGTTGTGAATGGATGACATATTCATGCGAGAGAAGCATTTTCAGACCCTTGAGATCTTCCTGCACCTTCAAAGTAAGGTCATCAACCTGGGCAAGCACAGCTGAACGTTCGTCCTGGCTCAGTTCAACCCAGCCGGGAAGTTTCTGCAATTCCTTCTCAGTGCTCTTCAACCGTTGTTCTTGCTCCAAGGCCATGGCATTTGTAGTGTCCCTGGTGCGAGCCTTGATAGAGGTCAACATCGAGTTCAGATCTGGAACATGGGTATGAAAATTTTCATAGCCAAGACGTTGTGACATCTGTTCAAGCTCCTCTGCCAAATCCTGTCGGAGCCTCCCGGGAACTCCCGTATCAGGCAGGGCTTCAATATCGTGACGATGCTGCTGGAGTTCCCGCACGGTTTGCGCGAGGCCATTCTTCAGTGTCCGGTCGACCTCGGTGGCCCACTTCAACCCGTCATAGAGAGGGGACTCTTCGCTTCCCAGCCGTTGCGGTGCGTCGGATGCGTCTGTCAACAACACATCCGCCAGTTCCTGGTTAAGGGAGCGAACCATATCGCCACCCGGAAGACCCAGGGTATCCAATTTTTCCGCCAAAGGTCCGAACTGATGCTGAAATTTGGGAAATTGCTTTGTCGCGGTCTTGCTGATTTCGTCTTCTAAAGGAATAACCGCATCGCCAACCAGATCTGTTAAACGCATGGCAGCCCGGGCCAGAACTTCGTTTGAGGGCCGCTCGTCGCGCAGCGATACGCCGACGGTTTTAAACGAATTATTGGTACGGAGCGCGTCGATGGCCTGTTGCCCATTGACTGTCACCTCTCGGCCGGAGACCTTTATTTTAATTTCTCCGGCAACCAGCATGGCGGCAACGAGGTAACGCAAGGTATCCTGAGACCAGCCAAAGGGCGCATCGGAAAAGTGCTCGAGCATCCGTTTTCCTTCAACGGTACCCAAACGGTCTATGTAATCGCGGATGCTGACCAGCGCCTTGTGGTCGGTTTTTATATGGGGTGTTCCTCTCGAAACTTGAACGAGTTCCAAAGGATCAATCGCTGAATTGACGGCCTTGAGGTTGCCAACCCGGAGAAACTTTTCAGCCAACGATGTTTCAGCCCGGACAGGGGCTTCGGCATAACGGTCGAACACTTGATCAGCGACATCGCCAAGATGCTTTTTGGTGGCGTCGATCACATCCGGATCTACACTATCGACAGCTGTTGTTTGACCACGAAAAATAAAGGACCCCTGAGACAAGCAGCGTTTCAGCAAATGTTCAAGCTCGCCGGTCAACTTGGTGGCGCGGTCGGTCTGGGCTGCGCAGTACTCTTTGACTTCGGTGTCCGGGTCGTTGCGATAGCGCTGATGGATTTCTCGGCACCGATAAATTTCAGCGATCTTGTCATCGATCTCCGATGATGTTCTGCCAAGCAGATAGACAATGTTTTGGGCACTGCGCTGGCGGGATTCTTCAATAAGCCGGGTTCGGGCTGTGTCATAGTCTTTGGGATCGACAAATTCCACAATCGTCTGGATGGTTTCCCGTTCTCCTGCAAGAGGTGACACCATCGAACCCGCCATGGCTTTGAGGCCTGTGGTAACAACCAGTGAACCGTGCAGTCGAGTCGAAGGCAGAGGGCTGAAAGCGTCACGGAGCGCTTCGTTATGAATGCGCCGTGTCTCGATCGTCCGCAAAGGGATCTGGGCTCGCTCCTGGTCGATATCATTCAGCTTTTCACTAAAGAAACAAAGGTTGCCATCCTTTTCTCCGAAGGGCACAAACGAGTCTGAAATCAGATCCCTGATCGCAATTTCAACTTGATCACGGCATGACGGCGCATCGATGGAAGGATGCATCAGATTGCTCACATTTTGCGGTGTCACCGGCATATTCCCTAATACCTGCAAAACGGCGACAGTCTTGGCTACATCTTGGTGAATGCCAGATGCAAATTCCCGGTGTGTTATCACTTTTCCGACAGCCTTATGGATGGAGGGAAACGCACGGCGAATATCTTTTTCGAGGGAATCGTAAATTGTAACCGTTGTTGCCAACCAGCCAACGGGCCTGTTGGCCGTGGGTTCCTGGCCCCCGGTGCCTTCAACCAGAATGTCCTGAATCACCTTGATGGCTGAGCGTAGGCCGATACCGCCGGTGGACTTGGCCAGCGCACCCAAGAGGTGCAACAGGATGTCGAAATGGGCGGGTAAGAAGGGATACAGGTTGACGAATGTTGTTTTGTCGAAATCTGAATCGTAATAGCGGGCGTCCTGCAGTTTGGTATTGTGGCGTAAAGCCTGGCCAAACTTATCAAAAAGCCCTTCGAGTTCTTTCTGGCCGCCTGGAGATTTGCCGAGGAGGCGGCGATAGCAAATTTCCTTGATATCGCTGGATTCAAGGTCAATTTGAATGGGAAAGCGGTCTTTGAGTTTATACAGCTCGGGAGAGTTGAGGGCTGCACGCGGATCATCCTCTGTCAGAGTCTGCTGAGCCGTACCGATAATCCATGCATTTCCTTTGCCAATGGCTTTCAGATTCTTGGCCAGGCCATCAAGGTTAAGGATAAGATTTTGCCGTGAACCGACGTACTGACCGACCTCGTCGATGATGAACACAACAAATTCCTTGCCCGTTGTCTCGCGAACAATATCGAGCATTTCTTTAACGCGCTCATTTTCAAATCTCACGAAATCGGTGGTTTCCGTACTGAAAGCCGTCGGTGATTTGAAAAGCTGCGGGTACATCTCATGGGCAATCTCAGGGATCAGACTGTCGATCACCAGTGGATCATTTTGAACTTCCTTCCACGGCGTCTCCAATTCATTCTGAATGCGATTCGTAAACTCTTCATAACGGCTGTCCTTCTGAAGTCTCCGCTCAAATGCCGCAACCTTGAGATTTCGAGAGTAACCAGCCCATTGCAATACCTTATAATAAAGGACAGTCGATACGTCCTCCATGGTGGCCCCTGCCAGCATTTCACTGGCCAGATCAAGAAGAACCACCGCTGCTGAATGCCTGCCGGCCAGCGCCGCCAATTGCGCCCTGGTCTGAGACTTATTGAGTCTGTCCTGGAGATACTTGAGAAACGGCGTGCCCTCAATCTCTACACTTTCATCAAGGGCAAGCCCCAGGTATTTGGTGAATGAACTTTTACCCGAGCCATAGAACCCTGAGACCCAAACACCGACCTCATTTTCGCCGCCCATCTCCATGGCGGCCTGCATTCGTGTCAGCAGCCTTTCGAACTGCTCTTCGATGCTGTCGGTAACGATGTATTCGGTGATTTCAGCCTTGAGCCGCGCTTCTTGAGACGCGCTGTACGTGATGACTTTCTCGATTGTCCGGTAGATGTTTTTGGCCGGATCAAACAGCTCTTTAATTTGAATTGGCATGGATCATTTCCTTCATTTATCCCCCAACGTGCTCTGAACGATAATTTCCGTCTTCAGGGTAGAATCCCATGAACTTCAGGCGTGTTTTACCTGCCCGTTCTCCCGGGTAGAGGAAGACGGTTGGCACATCAAACTTTCCGTATAGCTGGCTCTCAATCGCACCGATTCTCATGTAAGGATGTAGCGCTTCAAGGTCAGTGACGAGCATCAAGGCGTTCGGGATGTCCTGTAATTTCGTGAGTTCGGCTTCAAGACGCTTTAGTAGAGCTCCTTGTGACAGCGCATTTGCCAGGGCATCATTGGTCCGTTTCCATGCCTGGGGAGCTTTTCGATCAGCCGATAGCCAGATTTTCCTTGGAGCGGCTGTTGAAAGTATGGAAGTGATGTGTTCCGCAATGGAAAATACGTGCACATCCCAGCCCTCATTGCGAAGCCTCGAAGTCCAGGCTGGCAATGCGCGTTTCACGTCCAGAATTTGAGATGGAGGAAATACAAGGTAGTAAACCGGCTCGAAGCTGGCTTGGCCAAGATCCCGCCCATGCCGCATCCTCTCTATCAGTTCATTGAAATTAGCCTTTAGATATGGCACAAACAAGCTCCTCCAGATTCTTACATTGCCACCCGATACGAACAACCTCGCCAGCTGACTGTACAAGAAACACACCTTTCAAAGATAAACGTCTCAATTCGGTGATGACGTCGGAACGCTTCATACCCAAAAGTTCCCAATCGGAATGGGCCACAACCGCATTGTCCCCCAGGCCTGAAAAATGGAGATCGTAGGCCAAAACAATAGCAACGTTGGGTTCAGTTCGAAAAGGAATAATCTTACGGTTTACTTTTTGTCCGCGCTCTAACATCCCAAAATCTGCGCATACCCCTGTGAGATAACCGGCCACTCTTCGGACGGTGCCTTCGGACCATGGCTTGGCTGTCAATCCTTGCTGGTTGGATTTGATGACAAAGTCACGAGCATCTTGATTAGAAATCACTTCTCTCCCGGAGGAATAGGCAGGCCAGAAAACCTCGCAAATGAAATCCTTGAGAATAGCATTCGCACGACATGTGTATATGAGCAAAATTTGTTCGAGATCCCTCGTAGTCATAGTCGGGAGGAGGTTTTTTAAATATTCGGCAGTTCTACCATTATTTGACAGGAGCCTTGGTGCGAAACATTCTGTTACTAAGTTTTGTAGGCGACGCGCTGAAACGCCAGGAAATCGTCCAGATTCTAAAGATTCCTGGCGGAGTTGATTGGCAGACATTCCTGGCTTCCACAGATCAAGCAGGACCCTCGTCTCATCGATCATTCCAAGACCTGCTTGAAGTTGTGTTGTATATCGCTTACGTGTCATATTTTTTCCGAAAAAAACGGGAAGGTTTCCCGTTGATGCTCAAATCCATCAAGATAATAGGCTGCAACATCTTTCCAAACTGATGTGTCCCGCAATGCCAGCAGTTGGCCGACTTTGACGGGGCCTTGCGATGTTTTCTGAACACTGCCTGCATACCCACGAAGGAATTGCGTTGCAGAGTCCACATCTCTCATGACATCAGTAAGAGCCGTATTGATTTCATTATTGGCTGATGTCTGAAGCGCCTGTTCTATATCTTCCGGCAACCGAAAAAGGTGGAATACATTTCCAACACCGATCCGGTCGTCATGAACCAAGGCAGCTGCGGCAACAACTCCCTGATACTGTGCATGAATATACGTTCGTGGGAAAACGTGTTCGAGGAATGCCTTGCCGTTACTACCACAGAAGGAACTCGTCCACCATCGAGGGTTGGCCTGCTCGCCAAGAAACCCTACAGCAACGCGCAAAAGTATCAACTGTTTGATTTGTTGTGCATTAAGACTCATAAAAACCCGCCCCTATGGAGTAATCACTCGGATTCAGATCCTCGATTACGCACCCACTCATCAATTTCGTCTTTCTTGAATTTCCAGAGACGACCGATCTTATGAGCAGGCATATCGTGCTTATCAATCCAACGGTAAACGGTGTCACTGCTGACACCAAGGTACTTGCCTATTTCTTCAACCGATAACCAGCGGTCTTCCATCTCTGCCATTGCACTTGTCCTCATGGAGGATTGGATATTGTGTAATTGTCATACACGGGAATCCGGACAAAATTTCCCCAACTTAAAACAGACTTTAATATATATTGGGGGAGAGGCATATTGTCAAACGTTTTAGTCGGCATAAGTCCGCAAAAACCTGCAACAACCATAATTTTTGAGAGTGGATTTTGGCAGACAAAATTATCGGGAAGATTCATAGATGAATATAATCCCCTCAATAAAAGATTTACTCACTGTTGTCCAAAAACGGATTAGAAATGACTTGTTGAAAAAATACTCTTAAAGGGTAAAAGTTCAATTTTTAAAAAAGAGCCTCAAAAATGGTATTAAGCGGATGGCGCGCCATAACGAGATATTCAGTCAGTTTCGTGGATAAACAGAAAAGTTTTCAATTGTTTTGTGAAGGCTCACAGTTCCGCTAAAAACCTTTTTGAAAAAGGTCACAACTCAGAAAGATGATCATACGAAACCCCAAGGGCTTGAGCGAGCTTTCAAGGGTATCCCTCCGGTGCTTGTCCGGGGCTTTCTCCATCTGGGAATAAGCGGCCTGTGTTATCCCCATCCGTCCGGCCACTTTCTTCTGTGAAAGCTTCAAGTGTTCACGCCATGGCCGGATGATGGTTTTCCCGCCCATGTCCATTTCAAGAAAAAGAGGCTGTTCAGGGCTGGCCAGTCCTCGAGGCAGGGAATGTGCCGGGGGACTTTTGAAAAGATGTTGCACGACCTGTTTGGAAGTGGTGAGGATGTTTATATCGCCCGGCAAAGAGGGGAGGGAGGCGGTTAAAGTTCTGTCCCGCATCAATGATGCAGTATCTGTCTGAAGTCCTTGGACTACAGCTGTCTCGCGCCGGTTGCGTCTATTTTTGAAACCGCGATTTTGTAATCATTTCTTCGCTTGAAATATGAGTTTTTTTCAAGTTTTTTCAGCTTTTTAAGGGTTTAAAATCACGCAAAAACTTGTCCGGGCCTCTTTGTGGCTTGAACGAAAAGCCCGGACACGTTTTACAAAAAGATGGGCAGGTCAAACAGGTGGGTTAACCAATCCAAGAACCGACAGGCTCAAGATCAAAGCGGCTGTTTAGTCTGTACGCTTGGACCATGACAACGGGGTTGCAGGTGCAAAGTTCTTTTTCCCCGATCAAAAAAACGGCGCAATCAGGGGAATGCTCAATGTTAAACCCGAACGTGGTTATTTGGTCCCCGTATTCTTTCCAAAGGGCTTCGATTCTATCCCAGACCATCCTGTGAATTTTCGGATCGTGCTTTACCGGATCTTCAACAACGCTTCGATTCATAAATTTTGACTTTCTGTTCTTGCGTTTCATAAACTCCCCATCGTCCAATTTTTGTTGGTTCCCTAAAAAGTGATGGTCCAAGGCGCGCGTTTTTTTCCGATAAAATTTAAATAGGGGCTGTTGGTGTGTGGGTCACCAACACCCCTATTTTATAAGGTGAACCTGAACCATGAACCACTTTTATAACCAACTGATATAATAAGAATAAATCCCTTTGCTTTCATGTGGTTCACGACACCTATTGTGAACCACGTGAACCAAACTATAATTTCAATGCTTAACTGACTGAATTAATTGAATGGTTCACGTTTTGGTTCACGTGCAAAAAAACCGTGAACTATGAACCATTCCTCACATGGTTCACATTTTGGTTCACGTGAACCATGCGGCATGAACCATGAACTTTTTTAAAATTTAATCATATGGAGATGACCCGTAACCGACATGTTCACCGTCAACAATCCTGGGCGCGATATATTTTTTTTCGATGGCTTTTTTCACATGCCGTCGTGCCGTGGACAGATGCAATCCCGTATGTTCGACGTACATCTTTTCGAGTTCGGCCTGATTTTTGACATGGCCCCCCACGCGTTTCAGTGTTGTAAGAACCGCCTCAAGATTTTGCTTTTCTTCAAGATCCTTCTTTGTCGGGCCGCTCGCGAACTCGGCCAATTCAAAAAGCATCGAACGTTCATCAAGTTCGAGGTGAAAAGGTTCAAAACGTTTGGAATTGTTCGATTTTTCGTGAATTATCTTGACGATGTTTTGACTTGTGTTTTTTTCAGCAACGAGGTGAACACGGGAGCGCGTCCAATCGTGGATAGCCGAAGCCCCCCGGCTATCACCTTGCTTGCCGTCATGGTGAACGATCCATGGCGTAATCCGGGCCGCACCGCAAAAGTTCATAACAGTGTCCAGTACTCGCCGCATCCCCGGGTTGTCGTTTTCATCGGCTTCATGGTAAGAGACCAAGGGGTCTACAACAAGGATGTCCACCTTTTGGCCTGCCTTTTCAATCTCTTCGAGTTGAACACGGATTTCAGTGAGAAACCCCTGATCCGTGAGACATCGGCCCGACAGGAAGGCTTTTTGACTTGACGAACCCGCGAAAAAAATTCGGCTCAGCCCTTTGCAAAGATGGGGTTTGCCTTGTGTCATGCGCGATATCCTGCTAAAAATGACGGCGTTGTTGTTCTCAGACTGCAAGAAAAGTGTGGTCCGTGGCTCCGGAATTTTCAACCGCCCCCAAAGCATGATTGAGGATTCCGGGTCACAGGCTGCAAGTTCCAGAGCCACCTGCATTGTCCACAGGCTCTTTCCCGCACCACCACCCCCGTGTATTAGCAGGGCGTCGCCTTCGTAGTTCAAGCCCTCGATGATCGGGATTTGTTCGCATGGATTGGACAGGATGTCCACGAGCGAGACGACCACGACCCCACCGGCTGGTGATGGTTTTTCCGAAACAACCGGCGCGGCTTTTTCAATGAGATCCCGAAGCCCTTCTTCTTGCCCGGCCTTCAAAAAATCATTCAGATCAAAGCCCGTCTGGGTTCCGTCAGGCCACATTACCGCCCGGACATTTTCACCGGTCAGAATTTCAGTGGCCCGTTTCGTCCCTTGTTCTCCGGCCTCGTCACAGTCGAAGGCGATCACGAATTTTTTCCCACGTCCCGCCATTTTTTTAAGCTTTTTGGTCATCACGGATGATCCGACAGCAGCCCAGCACATACCGGGAAGGACAGCGGTCCCGCTCAGGGCATTTGTTGGAGACTCAACGACAATAACGGTTTCCGACTCTTGAAATGACCGCCCGGAGAAAAAAAAGGAGTCGCCCGCCGGGAGTCCCTTGTAGAACAGTTTCGGCTGTTTGCCGTCGGTGAAGTCTATCGTTTGAACCGTCCGGATTTCTCCGTGTATTGTCGAATATTTCAGAACCGCGCAGCCATTCGAGTAGCAGATGCGATCATCGTCCACGGCCTTGGCGATCACCGCCTCGGGAATGTTCCGTTGTTCCGACATATAATCGCACAGCCTTTTTAGCCTTGCCGAAGGGAGCAAGAAATCACAGTTTTCCTTCGCCCTTTTCCACACCTCACCCGCATCAGTTGCGGCTCCATCCCTCTCTTGCCGGGCCTGATCGTCAACCGTGGAATGGGCGGTCTGGTTGTCTCCTTTTGCCAGACAAAGGATGTTGGCGGGTTCCCCCGCAGTTATGTATCGCCGTTTTAAGTCGTTCAGGGTCGAACCATAAATCCATAGGTGAAAATCGACCAAATCGCCGCCTCTTGGGTTACATTGACGACATAAAAACCGATTCGTTAATATCTTGAAAACGAAGCGATCTGCCCCCCCGCATTTCGGGCACGGGCCTTTCATACTTCCATCAGTCTCCCGCACAAGGCCCGGCGCCGTGTCGGGGATTGAAGGAAGCCGTGTTTTCAGTGTCTCCATAACGCTGTCTCGCAGCCCCGGCTCCATTTTCTTGTCTGTCAACGGTGTCAACGGGACAACCTTACACGGCGAACCATCGCCGATGTACTCATCGGCGATCATGTCCCATGTTATGGCTTCGATGGTGCCCATAAGCTACCGATCCCCTATCTGGACAAGGCGTTTTGCCACGTAACTTTCGAGGTCGCAAAGCCTGTAGCGAATCGCCCGGCGACCCAGGCGGACATAGCTCGGACCTTTGTTCATACTTCGCCTGTTGTTCAGCGTCTGTGGCCGAAGTCCGAGGAAGGCCGCCGCCTCATCAATGCCGAGCAATCTGTTTTTCAAAATAACTTGTTCGTCCATTTCCAGACCCCTTTTCATTTTTTACAATGTTTGCAGTTGGTTAAATATATTTTTCTGATCCAAACACTTGAGACGCACCTATCCAGCGGATATACAGTGAGTTGTCCGGTAAAAAAATACTGTTCGTTGGTCGCTCAGTGGTTTTGTGAGTATATTGCGAAATTTATAGTTAATGTCAAGTATTATAATTTCATAACACACCGATAATATTATGTATTTGTCAACTTTTTTTAGTTGACACTGCAAAAAACCAGAATGATAACCGTTGTTTATTTTGACATGCGATTCACGATTAATGGGAAATCGAGGCCTCAAATTTATTTTTCATTCACTGAAATTTGAAGGTTTAAAGGGGGGGGCATTGGTGCAAGTGCATGGGTAGGGCGTCTTAAATTACAGCCACACTTACCAGGGATTTTATCGCATTTCGTTTAAAAGTTCTGGATGGCGTTCAATGAACAGCCCTGATAACGGCCTCCTGACCTTCTGAGTACCGGTGATAGCTCTCTTTATCCCAAACGCCTTCACCGCACGAATCACAAAAATGACCATGCATGTCATGGAGGGTTAAAGACTGCCCGTCAAGTTCCAGGGTTTCATCTATGGTTTTTTCGATCATGTCAGATCCGCATTCAGGACACTTCATATTTTCCTCACTTCACCAATTCGTCCGTGATAATCACTTTTTGACATGATCCCGATTTTCATAAATGTTCTTGCCATTTCTGGAGTCTCTTTTTGCATTCTTCAGAGGGCAACCGGGGATTTGTGGCCATCATCATTTTCAATTTATCACGGGCGGTTTTCCTTGTTACAATGGAACGGTTCACCAATTGATCGAACACCCATAGCAGCCCGTGGACATTGATGTTATGACGTTCCGCATTTTTTCTTAGAGCGGCGTCACCTGTCAACAGTACGGCGGACAGGCCCCCGGCAAGATAAAGACAGGAACAATCGGCGATAGACAAACCCGGATGCTTTGATTCCAAGTCACTGATACGGCCCATTTCGTCGAACTCAAAAACCCGTTTCATGAGTTTGCCGTT
>CAZWTY010000095.1:0-16137 GCA_964637565.1 uncultured Desulforapulum sp. | reverse complement strand
GGACGATCACGGAGACCGAATCCGCGCTGGATATCGAGGATCTGGTCAGTAAATATGTATTTGGAGACAAAAAGAAAACGACAGAACAGGATCAGTAAAACGTGCCGCTCGAGGCATGACGATCCGTGGAGGTGTGATATGAAAAAAATCATGGGTGTCCTTGGGATGGCAATGGTGCTTTTTGTGTGGGCCGTTCCTTCTTTTTCAAGTGACGAGGCGGATGTGGACCGGATGATCAAGACGTCCATGAACGAGGTCCTTGCCATTGCGAGAAAAACCGGAATGGACAACGACACGAAACGTAAAGAACTGTGGAAGATCGTTCTAAGGACCTTTGATTTCGAAAAGATCACCGAGTTCACTCTTGGCCAGTTCAGCTACAACTCCAATTCACCGTTGGGAGAATATTCGGACAGGCGTTTTACCCGGGCCGAACAGGACGAATTCCGCGAGGTGTTTACAAGACACCTTGGCAACACCTACCTTGACCGGATGGATTTCAACAACGTGGATGTGATCATCGACCTGAAACCGGCGGAAATCCTTGAATCGAAACGGGGCGTCAAGCGCGCCCAGGTCCAGTCGATTATTAACAAGAAAACCCCCATCGACTACATTCTGCTGAACGAGGGCAAGGGCTGGAAAATCTACGATGTGAAAGTCGAAGGCCGGAGTCTGGTCTCTGCGTTCAGGACCGAATACAAAAACATACTTTTAAAGAACAAGCCCAAAGCACTGACCCAGATGCTGAAAGACAAGATCAGGCAACATGAATCGGCCAAGAAAAAAAGCTGAACACCTTCTGCTCGCCGGGCTCTTGGCCCTTTTCATCGCCACGGGCTGCGCCCATGGCAAGGGTGATTCTGCGCGGGTTGACACCACGGGAATCGAGCGCCAGGCCGTCATTCCTGATTCGGACCAAGGGATCCCAAAAGACGGGGGCACGTCCGTGTCGGTTGGTGAAAACACCGTTGAACAGACGGTTTCCCAGGGGGCGCCTCCCGTTTCCGACGGAGCGGCTGGCGAAGACGTGTCCGATGGGACTGGGGAAGGTCCGCTGTCTGAGGGTGCGGAAGCTTCGACAGACGAGGATTTTATCGGCGGTGACGATGTCGATGATTTTTTCGATGATCCGGGCCCTCTGACGACGGATGAACCAGTCGTCAAGGAAGAAGAACTGGTCGCCGATCCTTTGATCACATTCAACCGGGCGATGTTCGCCGTGAACGACAAGCTTTACTTCTGGTGCCTCAAGCCCGTGTCCAAGGGCTACATGAAAGTCACCCCGCCGATCGTTAGAAAAGGGGTCCGGAATTTTTTCAACAACTTGGGCACGCCTGTCCGCCTGGTAAGCAGCGTGCTCCAGGGGAAATTCAAGGGAGCCGGTTCCGAACTCGGCCGTTTTCTGGTGAATAGTACCGTGGGAATCGCGGGGATCTGGGACCCGGCGGAGATGTACCTGGGTCTCAAACCCTCTGAGGAGGACCTGGGACAGACCCTGGGAACCTACCACGTCGGCGATGGCATTTACATTGTCTGGCCTGTTTTGGGGCCATCCACCCTGCGGGACACGGTGGGAAAGGTGGGGGATATTTTTCTGAACCCTCTGTATTACCTGAATCCCAACGAGCTCGCCTGGGGGCTCAGCGGTCTTGACACGGTGAACGACACCTCGTACAGGATCGGCGATTACGAAACGGTGAAATCCACCTACATGGACCCCTATGTGATGATCCGGGATTTCTACATCACCCACCGGAAAAAGAAGATCGCCGAATAAGGCTTTCATGACCCATCCCCAGGAAAAAACCCCGATCCTCGAAATCAGGCAGCTCGTCAAGACCTTTGGCTCGTTCACCGCTGTTTCCGGGGTGAGCTTTTCCATTTCCGAAGGGATCTGTTACGGGCTTCTCGGCCCCAACGGGGCCGGGAAAACCACCACCATTGAAATGATCGAAGGGCTTCTGGCCCCGGATTCCGGAGAGATCCTCTACAAGGGGAAAAAGAGGGACAGCCGGTTTTACGAAGAGGTGGGCATCCAGTTTCAGAACACCGAACTTCCCCACCAGCTCACCGTGGGAGAGACCCTGGCCACCTTCAGGAGCCTTTACCGTCGGAAACGGTCCATGGACGACCTGATCGCCCTCTGCCACCTGGACGATATCCTGCACAAGGACAACCGGAAGATATCCGGGGGGCAGAAGCAGCGCCTTCTCTTGGCCATGGCCATTGCCAACGACCCCGACCTGGTGTTCCTCGACGAACCCACCACAGGGCTTGATCCCCAGGCCCGCCGCCATCTCTGGGATATCGTGTTTCAGCTTAAATCAAGGGGCAAGACCCTGGTGCTCACCACCCATTACATGGAAGAGGCCCAGTTTCTTTGCGACCGGATCGCCATCATGGACAACGGCCGCATCATCGCCGAAGACACGCCGGCGGGCTTGCTGAACGACCATGTGAAAGGGACGTCCCTGATTCTTCCAGGGCCTGTCCACACGGACAAACTTAAGGATTTTCCTTTCCCCTGGTTTCTTGTCCGTGAAAACAGTGTGGAAATTCAGACAATGGACATCCAGCGTTGTCTTCAGGAACTTTTGCTGCGACAGATCGACCTGTCCGGAGTTACGGTCAGGCCTCAGAACCTGGAAGACCTTTTTCTCAAACTCACCGGCCACGCCCTGAGGGAGTGAGTCTGTTTCAACTGTAAGGAGACCGGCATCGTGTTTGTACGGATTTGGGCCCTTTTCATGGCGAGAAACAAGGAGTTTGTCCGGGACCGGTCCTCCCTGGGCTGGAGTCTGCTGTTCCCCTTTCTCGTGATTGCCGGGTTTTCACTGATGTTCAGCGGCCGCGTGACCCAGACCTACAAGGTGGGGATGGTAGGTGATCCGGCAAATCTTGGCGGTGACCAGGACCAGGTGTTGGAACGGTTCGAAAAAACAAAGTTTGTCGACACCGTGGCCTTCGAGAACAGAGAAGAGGCCATTGCCCGGCTTGGGCGGCACAGCCTGGACATGGTCTTCGATCGGGAATCCTTTGAATACTGGGTCAGCGATTCGTCGCCCGGGTCCTACATCGTAGAGAAGATGCTTCTGGCCGCTGAACGGACGGAGCACGGCCCGTTGAGGCGGAACACGGTGCAAGGCCGGGAGATCCCCTATGTGGAATGGCTTTTTCCCGGAATTCTTGGCATGAACATGATGTTCAGCGGGCTTTTCGGTGTGGGATACGTGGTGGTCCACTACAGGAAGAACGGGGTGTTGAAACGCCTGAGCGCCAGTCCCATGAAGGCCTGGGAGTACCTGGTCAGTCAGGTTCTGTCCCGGGTGGTGATCATGTTTACCACCACGGCGATCGTGTATGCGGGCTGTGTGCTGTTGTACCGCTTTCCCTGCCGTGGCTCCTACCTGCTTCTCGTCCTGGTGTTTCTCCTGGGATCTTTTTCCATGATTTCCCTGGGTCTCCTGGTGGCGGCACGGCTTTCCAGCGAGGAATTGGCCGGGGGGCTTCTCAACCTGATCAGCTGGCCCATGATGTTTCTTTCCGGTGTCTGGTTTTCCCTGGAAGGATCCAAACCCTGGGTTCAGTCCGTCTCCAACATCTTTCCACTGACCCATCTGATCGAAAGCGCCCGTCTTGTGATGAACGAAGGGGCCGGTTTTCATGACATCCGCATCAGGCTCCTGACCATGCTGATCATGAGCCTGGTATTTCTAACGGCGGGCTCCCTGATGTTCGAATGGAAAAAACAGTGACCAAGGCAAAGAAGGCGGGGCCATGACGGATAGGGGCATCGACGATTACATCCGGTCGCTCAAGAATTACCAGGCCTTGTCGCCTTTCATCGTCAGCCACAGGGAAATTCCGGGGACAGAGGCGGAGTTCGCAGAGCCTGAAATCCCCCTGTCGGAACCGGTGAGCCGGCTTCTCGGGCGCATGGGACTCCACAGACTTTACGCCCATCAGGCCCGGGCCATCGACCGGGTGAGGCGGGGAATCCACACGGTGGTGGCCACCCCCACGGCCAGCGGTAAAACCCTGATCTACAACATCCCGGTCTTGGAAAAAATTCTCGAGGACCCGGAAAGCCGAGCTCTCTACCTTTTTCCGCTCAAAGCCCTGGCCCAGGACCAGCTGAAAGGCCTGCGGGAGATGCTGGACGGGTTGTCTCTGGCGAAGAAACCCCAGGCCGAGATTTACGACGGCGACACCCCGTCACACCGGCGGTCGAAAATCAGGAAAAACCCTCCCAACGTGGTGCTGAGCAACCCGGAGATGCTGCATCTGGCCATTCTTCCTTTCCACGACCGCTGGGCTGAATTCATCGGAAAGCTGCAATACGTCATCGTGGACGAGGTCCACACCCTGCGCGGTGTCATGGGGTCCCACATGGCCTGGGTGTTCCGGAGACTCCTTCGGATCTGCGCCGTGTACGGGGCCAGCCCTGTGTTTATTTTCTGTTCCGCCACCATCGGAAATCCCGGGGAGCTGGCCGCCGAGCTCACGGGCCTTCAGGTCGAAGAGCTGACCGAAAGCACCGCGGCAAGGTCGTCCAAGCATTTTCTCCTTCTGAATACACCCGATGGGGCGGCCCAAAGCGCCATCGCCCTGTTGCACGCGGCGTTGTCGCGGGAGCTTCGCACCATCATCTATAGCCAGTCCAGGAAGATGACCGAGCTGATCGCCCTCTGGGCCTCCCGGAAAGCCGGCCGGTTCAAGGACAGGATTTCAGCCTACCGGGCCGGATTTCTCCCTGAAGAACGCCGTGAAATCGAGGCGCGGCTGTCCGGCGGCGATCTCCTGGCCGTGGTGACCACCAGCGCTCTGGAGTTGGGTATCGACATCGGAAGTCTGGACCTGTGCATTCTGGTGGGGTATCCGGGAACCATGATGGCCACCTGGCAGAGGGCCGGGCGGGTGGGACGTTCGGGCCGGACCTCGGCGGTGATCTTCATCGCCCACGAAGACGCTCTGGACCAGTACATGATGAACCACCCGGAAGAATTTTTCGCCATGGAACCGGAAAAGGCCGTGGTGAACCCCATGAATCCGGTGATCATGAAACGGCACCTGGTCTGCGCGGCGGCCGATCTGCCCATCGATGTCCAGGAACCCTGGATACGACAGGCGGGCATGGCTGAAATTATCGCCGAACTTGAAGCAAACGGTGAACTTTTACGCAGCGAAGACGGCGATCTTCTTTTTTCTCCGGGGAAATACCCCCACCGGAAGGTGGTGCTTCGGGGCACGGGAGAGAACATGGACATCGTGAACCGGGACACCGGGGAAATCATCGGCGGCCTGGACCGGTTCAGGGCCTTTCACGAGGCTTATCCGGGTGCCGTGTACATCCACCGTGGCGACCATTACGTGATCGACGACCTGGATCTCAAAAAAAACACGGCGTCGGCCCTGCGCCAGAACGTTCACTACTTCACCCGGGCCCGTTCGTCGAAAACAACCGAAATTCTGGAGGTTCTGGACCAGAAGGGCCTCTGGTCCACCGGAATCTCACTCTGCCGCCTCAAGGTCACGGAAACGGTTACGGGCTACGAAAAAAAACTGATCAAAGGCCAGCGGCTGCTGGGTGTCTTTCCTCTGGACCTGCCCCCCATGGTGTTTGAGACCGAAGGCATCGTGATCGGGATTCCCAACGAGGTCCGGGTCTACTGCGAGAAGAACCAGCTCCATTTCATGGGCGGGATTCACGCCATGGAACACGCGGTGATCGGCATTCTTCCCCTTCTGGTGATGACGGACCGGAACGATCTGGGCGGCATCTCCATCCCCTTCCATCCCCAGGTCGGTTCCGGAGCCGTGTTCGTGTACGACGGGTTTCCCGGCGGGGTGGGACTGGCACGTCAGGCCTTTGACCGGGCTGAAAGCCTCCTTGAAAAAACTTTTGAAACCATATTGTCCTGTCCCTGCGACACAGGCTGCCCGGCCTGTGTCCACAGCCCCAAATGCGGATCGGGAAACCGGCCCATCGACAAGGCTGCGGCCCTGGAGGTCCTGAACCGTTTGAAACTGGGTCAGGATCGTGTGCGGCCCGAGGTTCAGGTGCTGGGGATCGATCCAGGCCTGATGATGAGGCCAGAAAGTATCAACGAACAGATGAGTTCTTACGAGGTGAAAAAGAATCTTCGCTTCGGCGTTCTCGATCTGGAGACCCGCCGGTCCGCGGAAGAGGTGGGAGGCTGGGGCCATGCCTCGCGCATGGGAGTGAGCTGCGTGGTGGTCTACGATTCGTTGACCGACACCTATGAGGAGTACCTGGGGGAAGACATCGACAGCCTGACCGACCACCTCCGCCAGCTGGACCTGGTGGTGGGGTTCAATATCCTTCGCTTCGACTACGCGGTGCTGAAAGGCTACAGCACCTTTGATTTCCACAGCCTGCCCACCCTGGACCTCCTGACCGAGGTGCACACCCGCCTGGGCTACCGGCTTTCCCTGGACCACCTGGGCGAACACACCCTGGGCAAGAAGAAGAGCGCCGACGGCCTCATGGCTCTCCGCTGGTGGAAAGAGGGGAAAATCCGCCAGATCATCGACTACTGCCGTGACGATGTGGAACTGACCCGGGATCTCTACCTGTTCGGCCGGGACCACCGGTATCTCCTGTTCAAAAACAAGGCGGGCATGAAAGTCCGTGTTCCGGTGAGCTGGTAGAATGGGGATTGAATCAGGTTTGAGGCTGGTTTTCAGATGACTCGTCGTTCTGCTTCTGGATAAGCGCCATAAGTTCGTTTCTGTTAGGTTTGTAGTACAGCAGGGCCGCAGCCGAGAAGGCGGTGAGCAGAAGGAGGTCTTTGGGGTTCCGGCCGAGGAGAAACAGGACCAGGCCATAGATTCCCGGTGTTTCGGCCAGAGCCAGGGAGATCAGAACCCCTGACATGTAACTTGAAACAGCGGGGTTGGGGCTGTGTTTCAACCGTTCGGGGCGGCCGGAAATAAGGCGTTTCCGAAGAAACCCGCCGGCCAGGATGAACAAAATGGACAAGCCGTAGATCATGGGCCTGAGCATGGCGAATATGGCCGGGTCAACGGTGCCGGATAGGGGCATGTCTTTGAGAACCAACAGGCCGAGTCCCAGATAAATGGCCAGGGAGCCGAGAAACGCGAACCAGATGATGGTCAGGACCATCAGGGGTTTTCCGGGATCAATTTCCGTCGTCATATGGGGTGAGCTCTCCGGTTGAACTGAAAAACGCCGGTCCCTGTGACCGGCGTTTTTGTGGATTTTTTGAATCCCGGACGGTCCGGATTCTATCTCTCGATAATCATGGCCAAGCCCATGCCGCCACCGATGCACATGGAGATAAGGCCGGTTTTGTAGTTGTTGCGTTTCATGTGGTACATGCCGGACACCATCTGACGGGCGCCGGTGCAGCCGATGGGGTGGCCGATGGAGATGCCGCTGCCCAGTTCGTTGGGTTTGTCCACGGGAATGCCCAGTTCTTTCATGCAGCCGATGGCCTGGGCCGCGAAGGCTTCGTTCAATTCGATCATGTCGATGTCTTCGATTTTCATGCCGGTGCGGTTGAGAACCTTGCGGATTGCGGGAACAGGTCCAAGGCCCATGTACGCAGGGTCAAGACCGCCGCCGGCGAAGGCCTTGATTTTCACGATGGGCTCAAGACCCATCTCTTTGGCTTTTTCAGCGCTCATCATGAGAACGCTGGCCGCACCGTCGTTGATGCCCGAGGCGTTGCCGGCGGTGACGCTTCCGTCTTTCTTGAAGGCGGGTTTCATGGCGGCGAGTTTTTCAAGACTCGTATCCATGGGGCGCTCGTCCACGTTGAACACGGTGTCGCCTTTTCTGGATTTCATCACGATGTCCACGATCTCATCCTTGAACAGACCGCCCTTGATGGCGGCCATGGCGCGCTGGTGGCTGAGAAGGGCCAGCTGGTCCTGCTCCTCGCGGGTGATCTTGTATTTTTCTACGATGTTTTCCGCCGTGATGCCCATGTGATAGCCATAGAAAATTTCGTAAAGGCCGTCGAAAACCATCAGGTCGTATACCTGGCCGATACCGGTGAGTTCCATCCGGTGACCCCAGCGGGCGTTGGGAAGGGCCATGGGGGCGTTGCTCATGCTTTCCTGGCCGCCGGCTAAGACCACGTCGGCTTCACCGGTCATGATGGAACTGGCGCCCAGAGCGATGGCTTTGAGGCCGGAGCCGCAGACCTTATTAATGGTGAAACCGGGGGTTTCCTTGGCAAGACCTGCGCGGATCATGGCCTGGCGGGCGAGGTTCTGGCCTTTGCCTGCCTGAAGCACGTTACCCATGATCACTTCGTCGATGACCACCTCTTTGGCGGAATCGGCCCAGGTCACTTTCTTTTCCAGATCGATCAGGCCCTGGTCTTTCAGGGTGTCGGGGGCGATGGCTTTCATTTCTTCGCTCAGCCCCGGTTTCAGATTGGCTTTTTTCAGGGTTTCGGTCATGACGGCCGCCCCTAGATCCACCACTTCCACGCTTTTAAGACCTCCGCCAAAGGCGCCTACGGCAGTTCTTGATCCGCTTACAATGACAACTTCTCTCATGGTAACCCTCCTTATGGTAAAATGAAGAATATATAAAACCTTTGTTATCATTAAAAAATCTGTTAAATATCAATCCGGAAGAATACCAAATAGACGATAAAAAGACAACGAGGAAAAACCGGTTTAAAGATATGTGTTTGATTTTGTTTTCATATAAAAACCATCCCCGTTACAGGCTGGTTCTTGCCGCCAACCGGGATGAATTTTACGAAAGGCCTACCCGATCCCTGGGCTTCTGGCCGGAAAACCCCGATATACTCGCGGGGCGGGATGAGCAAAGCCAGGGAACCTGGCTGGGATTCAACAGGAACGGCCGGTTCGCCGCACTCACCAATTTCAGAAATCTCGCCGTGTTAAAAAAAAACGGCCCCACCCGGGGAAATCTTGTCCGGGATTTTCTGGAAAGTGATTTGGGCCCCGGGCAATACCTGGAGGCGGTCAAACAAAAGGCTTCGGAATACAGCGGATTCAACCTTCTTGTGGGAGACACGGACGATCTGCTGTATTTTTCCAACATGGACAGCGCGATACAGACAGTCGGGCCGGGATTCCACGGGCTGAGCAACGCCTTTCTCGACACGCCCTGGCCCAAGGTAAAACGGGGAAAGCGGGCCCTGGCCGCTCTTGTCCAGGACCGTCAGAGTCTGGATGCGGAGGACTTTTTCGATCTTCTGGCCGACAGGAGAAGACCGGAGGATCACGAGCTTCCGGACACAGGGGTCGGGCTTGAGCTGGAACGTGTTTTAAGTCCGATTTTCATCGAAAGTCCGGGTTACGGAACCCGGTCTTCGGCGGTGATTCTCGTGGATCGCGACGGCGGGGTGAGGTTTGAAGAAAGGACCCATGATCCGGGCGCAGACCCTTCTTGCCAGGTTTTTCAGATCAACTGAAAAAGAAAAGCGGGAAAGACGAGGGGAGTGTCTTTCCCGCTTTTTTAGGGCCCGGGAAGACGGACACGTCTTCCCGGAAGGTCTAATTGGAGAAGGGGATGCTGAGAACTGCGTCGGCGTTGTAGCTGAACGTCAGTTCATAGTCTTTGTCAGGAGCCGTTCCGTAGTTCGGATCCTGGGCGTCGATGGCAAGAGCGATTCGTTCACCTTTCTTCAGGGTGGAACAGGTGGTGATCAGGTTGAACTCGATGGTGAGTTTCTGACCGACCTTGGCGTTGGGGATGAATTTGCCGTCTTCGAGAATGGTCAGCGGAGCGTGGGAGATCAGGGTCCCGTTGCCGAGGGCGTCAAGTTTGTACAGATGGGCCACAAGCTGGTACGTGGGCTTGTTGCAGGTGATGTTCAGCTTGAGGTGGGGTGTGCCCACGATCAGGCGTTCCGATTTCGAAGGCTCGGACGCATAGACAATGGCCTTGGTTTTGCTGGCCAGGGCAAAGGGTGTCACCACATGGATGAAATTGGTGTGGGCCTCCAGGATGGAGCTGAGGGCCGGAATGCCTGTGCCGATCCCCGAGTTGTCGCCTGTGACGATGCTGTTGGTCAGGCTGGACGGCATGGGTGACGAGCCGAGTTTGCCGTAGATCCTGCCATCGGGACGGGCGCCCAGGTAAAATTTCTCGGGAACGAGGGTGTTCACGTTGTCCGCGGGGTTGTAGATGCCTTCAAGATGACTGAGGTTGAGGTCCTTGAGGTAGATGTGATCCGTGTAGACGTGTGTTCCGTTGTCCTTGTTGCTGATGCTCATGGGTTTCATGTCCATGATGCCCGTATCGATCCCCTTGAGGTGCTCGTCCATCCAGGCGTGGGCCTTTCTCCACACCACGTTTTCCATGCCCACAAGGCCTGTCATTTCAGCAGAGGCGTGGATGCCCCTGTTCAGGTCCATGCGTTTCTTGGGTGTTTTCAGGCTGTAGAAGAAATTCAGCGTGGCGTTGGGCGGAAACATCTCGTCCTGGAGATTGGTGCTGATGGCGATGGCGATGTCTCTGGGTTTACCGTCATCGGTGTAGTTCAGCTGGTCAAGGTAATTGATGGGGGACCGGTCAAGGGCCCAGTTGACGATGTAATCGTAATTGGCCGGATGATCGTGGGCGAATAGAAGTTCGGTGAGTTCCCGGACCTGGGGGTCCAGATTGCCGATAAGATCGCCTGTTTCCAGAAGAATCAGCCAGTGCCACACGTATTTCGTGGTCTGGTTCAGGTAGAGGGAATTGACAAGGTCTCCCCAGGGCACCATGCCCATGGCCGCCTTGACCCGCTGGTCGTGAGCCGCGCCAAGAAGGGAAAAACCGCCGCCATAGGACACACCCATGATACCGACCTTGGCTTTGGCATCGTTCAGAACGTTCCCGGAGTTGTCTTTCACCACGCCGTCAACAGGATAATTGGCGATGCCGTAGCTGATCACCGAGGAGATGTCTTTCATGTCGTCCGGCCCACCCACATTGACAAGACCGGTGGATATCCCGAAACCTCTGGGGCTGTAGCTGAGGACGATGTATCCTTTCTGGCAGAATTTCGCGCCCTGGGCGTAGTACTCGTGTTCTTCCATGTCCCAGCTGCTGGGCATGATGATCAGGGGGAAACGTTCATACGGATTGTCTGTTTTCGGAACGAACACATTAGCAGCGATGAGAGCTCCGTCATGGGCAGGAATGATCACGTCGTCACGCCAGGAAATATCATAGCCAGCTTCCGCTTCCTTGAATACCGGTTCATCGGATCTGACACCCATGGCGGTGACCTGGGATGCCCAGAGAATTGTGATCCATAAAAACAGCCCTGCCATCAAACGGTAACGCTTCTTCATGACACTCTCCTTTTTGAAAACGTATTAAAAATACAACAGCCTGAAAAAACATGTGATAATATGATTTATGCGAACAGGCACCTCCCCTGTGGATGCAATACCGATTCAAGTGAAAAAGAATGGACGGGTATTTTAATGGCGATTTGTGTTTTGTCTTTGTACGTGTGTTAATGATTAGTATGTGCGTGTATTTTTGTCAACAATGTTTTTTTACACAAAACAAAAAATGAAAAGCCGGTTAAAAAAGGGTTATGGGGATGAGGTTGGAAGGGGGAATAAAAAAATTCAGGGGCTCGACAGAGCCCCTGGATGAATCATAACAGATGAGGATGGAATAGTGTTCGGCTTAATGTTGGCTGGATCAGACCGCATCCTTGAGATTTTTTCCCGGTTTGAACTTCACCACGTTACAGGCCTTGATTTTCATGGTTTCACCGGTCTGAGGATTTCTTCCTGTTCTGGCTTTGCGCTTGACTTTGGTGAATGTCCCAAAACCGACCAGAGTTACTTTCCCGTCTTTTTTCTTCAAGGTCTTGATGACCGAATCCATGAAGGAGTCCAGGGCTTTTGCTGCGGTCAATTTGGTGATTCCTGCATCTTGCGCCATTTTTTCAACCAGTTCGGCTTTGGTCATGAAAAGGTCCCCCTTTGATTTGATGGTTTCCATCCGGAAACGCCAGGCCTGGCACCTCCCGCGGAGATTGATTCCGGAACGGTCGCCGGTTAATTGATTGGCAGATGCCTTTATCTGTAACAGTATTGATATTGTTCTGTCAATAAAAATGTGTGAACACAGGTGGTTAGGGTGGAGGAAGGAAGCGGCTTCCCATGTGTTGCGGTTTGATGGATGAAAATCTCATGATATGGTACCCATGGGGTAACTGCGGGATGGGACGGTGTCAATCCGGCTTTCTCCGGCGTTTCACGATGGGAAAAAATGGGCTTTCCAGTGAAATGTCCGGCGGAGGCCGCATATATAAGGACGGAACGTTTCAAATGTGGGGTCACAGGGTTTTAGGATTGGACAAGCCCGCCTGAACAGAGTATAAGAAATGGGTCGTAAAACCTTTATGTTACGACGAAACAGAACCGATTTGGACTTATGTGCGGGATGTGGACTATGAATACATATGATGAACTGAAATCAGACCTCCTCAACGTGGGCGAGGTCTATCTTGAGCTTCTGGGAAAAGCGGGCTCCCTGTCCGGGGTTGCCGGGGAATCGTTCAGCCACTGGAAAAACACGGTGGCGGGAATCAGCCGGCAGATCACCGAAGACCTGGTGAGGGTGGCTGTGGTGGGGCCCATCAAATCGGGAAAGAGCACCTTTGTGAACGCCCTTTTCAGGGATGATTTCCTGAAACGCGGGGCCGGGGTCATCACGTCCATTGTGACGCGCATCCGCTGCGGACAGGATCTGACAGCCAGGCTCTGCTTCAAGTCCTGGGACGAGGTGAACCGGGACATCGAACAGGGGCTCGCTTTTCTACCCTCGTTCAAGCCGGAGTCCGACGATTTCCGCTTTGACCTCCGGAAGGAAAGTCACCGGGAGCTGCTGGCGAAAACCCTGGATTCCCTGACCACGGACCAGCTGATCACCCACGACACCCGCAATGTGACAAGCGTCCTGCTCACGTCCTACCTGGCCGGATACGACCGGGTGAAAGACATCATCTGCCCCGATGAAACGGTGAAAGAATACGGCAGTGACTCGTTTTCCGAACACCGGCTCTTTGCCGGGGACGAGATTCTCGCCGTGTACATCAAGGATATCCAGCTTGAAATCCGGTCGAACGTCCTGGACGGTTCCATCGAAATCGCCGACTGCCAGGGCAGCGATTCGCCCAACCCGCTGCATCTGGCCATGATCCAGGATTACCTGGCCGTGACCCATTTCATCGTCTACGTGGTCAGCAGCCGGACCGGGCTTCGCCAGGCCGACATCCGTTTCCTTACCATGATCCGCGACATGGGCATCATGGGCAACATGCTGTTCGCGGTAAACTGCGACGTGTCCGAACACGAGTCTTTCGAGGATTTCAACCGTCTCCTGGCCAAGATCAGGAGCGAGATCGCCCTGATCATTCCCGATCCGGTGGTGTTCACCATCTCGGCGCTCTACCATCTTTTCAGCGACCGCCGGGACGCCGGGGCGGTCCTGTCGAAAAAAGACGAAACCCGCCTGGGCCAGTGGGAAACGGAAACGGAATTCACCGGTCTGTCCAGATCGGAACGGGAACGGTTCGAGAGCGTGCTCCATGACAAACTCACCCGGGAGCGGTACACCCTGCTTCTCGGCAACCATGTGGAACGCATGGCCCTGGTGGCCGAAGGGCTCAGCCAGTGGGCCGCGATGAACCGGGATCTTCTGTCCCGGGATTCGGACAGTGCCGAGGACATCATCCGGAAGATCGTGAAAAACCAGGACAAGACCCGTAAAGTCAGCGACATGATCCGGAGCACCCTGGACGGGGCCGTGAAAAAAGTGACCGATGATATAAGGCGCGACGTGGACACCTTTTTCGACGACAGGTCCGGCGATATCCTGGCTGGCATCGACCAGTTCATCGTCGCGTTTGAGCCTTCCTACGACAGCTATTACGAAAGCGGGGTGGTGGCCGGTCTGAACCAGAACCTCTACCTGGTGTACCAGGATTTCAAGACAGCCCTGGACGGCTTTATCACCGAATCGGTGACGCCGAAACTGGTGGGGTTCGTCAAGAAACAGGAAGAGAAGATCCTCGCCGACCTGGATCAGATGACAAAACCTTACGCCAACATGGTGGAAAACGCCCTGAAGGATTACGGCCACGCCATGGGCGAGTTCGGCATTGAGATGGTGATACCCGACCGTGAAACCATGGGCTCGATTCCAGACCTGGAAACCCTGAAAAGCATGGTGAACCTGAAATACCAGCCCGCGGCCCAGATGATGACCTATTCGGCCAGGGTCCGGGTCGAGGCCCTGCTGAAGTTCGGGATGTACAATTTCGTGAGCTGGCTCAAAAAAGTCTTCAGGAAGAAAGCCATGGACAGGCGGAGCGACCAGGTCCAGGCCCTGAAAGACGGGCTGGCCGCCCTGAAACGTGAAACCCTCCGGAATGTCCGGTCCCATTTCATCAGTTACCGTGAGAACATCAAGTTCCAGTATTTCTTCAAACTCACCGACGCCGTGGCCAACGCCTTTTTCGATCTTCACACGGCCCGGTTCCAGGCCTATGTCAGCGATCTCGAAACCCTGGCCGCCATGATCCGGGACAAGAAGCTGAACAAGGAGACGGTGCTCGCCGACCTGGCGGATCTGGAAAGCAAGGTCGGTGCCCTCAAAACAGGCATCGCCGGTCTGAAAGGACGGATCACCGATCTCTGAGGATCTCTTGAGAAAACCTGATGGGCTGAATTGCCGGGGGGAATGACGAAGTATTGGGGGAATTTCATCTGAAAACGCCGGATTGCACAAGGTCTCTTGCCGTATGCGATCCGGCGTTTTCTGTTTTTACACCAACGCGTCGGCAAATTCCCTGGCGTCGAAATCCCGGAGGTCGTCGATCTGCTCACCCACGCCGATGTACGTGATGGGGATCTTCAGGCTGTGGCGGATGCCGATGATAATGCCGCCCTTGGCCGTGCCGTCCAGTTTGGTCAGCGCGATGTCCGTGACGCCGATGGACTCGTTGAAAAGTTTCGCCTGCTGGAGGGCGTTCTGGCCTGTGGTGGCGTCCAGCACCATCAGGGTGCGGTGGGGGGCGTCGGGGATTTTGGCTGAGACGGTCCGCTGGATTTTCTTCAGCTCTTCCATCAGGTTCTTTTTCGTGTGAAGCCGTCCCGCCGTGTCGATCATCACGATGTCCACGCCCCGGGAGATGGCGGCTTCCATGCCGTCAAAGGCCACCGATGCCGGGTCGGAGTTGTCCTTGTGGCGCACGATGTCTGCACCGCAGCGCCCGGCCCACACAGCCAGCTGTTCGGAGGCGGCGGCCCGGAAGGTGTCGGCGGCCACGATCAGCACCTTTTTCCCTTCCGTGACGAACCGTGAGGCCAGTTTGCCGATGGTGGTGGTCTTGCCCACGCCGTTGACGCCGACCACCATGATCACTTCGGGTTTGGTGTGTTTTTTCGGGGCCTTGTCCGCCACGTCGATGATGCTGAAAATCTCTTCCCGGATGATTCGTTTCAGGTCGTCGGGCCCTTGGATTTCAGAACGCCGGTCCTTGAGGTTTTCGATGAGGCGGATGGAGGTTTCCACCCCCACGTCCGCGGTGATCAGCATTTCCTCCAGTTCTTCCAGGCGGTCGTCGTCGAGCTTTCCCCCGCCTGAAAACACCAGGTCCATTTTATCCGACAAGGCTTTCCGTGTTTTTTCAAGACCGCTGCGGATGCTCCGGAAAATGCCCGAGGGTCTCGGTTCGTCAGGCTTTGTTCCGGCTGTTTCAACGGCCGTGGGCTCGGAAGACATCGATTCTTCCGGTGTCCCGTCACGGTTCGTATCTTCGGTATCGATCCAGGTTTCAGAAGGTTCCTGATCGTCAAGATCGTCCGTATCGTCTTCGACTTCGGTTTCCAGGGTCACGGCTTTTTCCGAAGCCGGCCCTTTCTTCCCGGTGAGTTTCCGGATCAGAAGGCCTGCCAGCATCAGGACAAGGGCCAGGACAAAGGCTGCGCTGAGGGGAAAAATCCAGGATGTCACGCTGCGTGAAAGGCCGGTCAGCTCCTCGATACGGACCAGCCAGGGATTGGTCACATCGAACACTTTCTGCAGGATGGCGGGAAGGGCCGCTTTCCGGGCGGCGTCGCCGGCAGCCTCGCCGGCCTGGGCGGAAA
>CAZWTY010000094.1:0-16526 GCA_964637565.1 uncultured Desulforapulum sp. | reverse complement strand
ATCGAAATGTTCTGACGATCGAACCCGATAGCGATACCGATACCGATTAACCGGAAACCATGCCGGCGTGGATTCCGGGTCGGCAAAGGATGAATGCCGCGCAGAATCCAGAGCATCCGGTCCTTACAACGGCTCCGAAACCTTCGACTCCACGAAGACCCGCACAAGGATTCCGGAACGCCCCGATCAGGACACCGTAAAATTTTGTTTGACAAGCCATGTGTGCTCCATATAGTCAGAAGAATCTGTGATGAATGGAGCGTTGCCAACAAGGATTCCTTCGTTTCCCGGCGGGCTTTCACATTTCTCCGGACTGCACCTGACCCGCTTTGGAGTCATCGTGGCATCGTGTGACCGCGAAGACCCACATGAAAGGCTGTCCATGAAACCGTCGTTCCAAAGACACCCTGACGGGATCGTTTCCACCTGCCCGACCACAGGGCTCCCGGTCTACGCCCGTCCAGGCTGGCGCGATGTCAAGCTGGGGGCCAACTACTTCATGTCCCTCAGCATTGTGGGTGACCGGATTCTCCTGGGAAAAATCGTGGGGGATTCGGACCTGCCTTCGGTGGTCGCCGCCCTGGATTTCGTGAAAGCTGTCATCCGGGAAGTGTTCGGGGAGCGGAGTTTCGTCTACGTGGAGGATTTCACGGAGCTGAAACATGTGACCAGCGACTGCAAACGGTACTACATGCGGTTCCTGGAAAGCCAGAAACAGATGATCGCCCTGATCCTCTGCACCTCATCCCCCCTGATCATGATGGCCATCAGGATCAGCAGCCGCCTGAAACTGATCCGTTACAACGGCATGGTGGAAAAAGACGTGCCGTCGGCCCTGAAAAAAGCCGTCCAGATTCTGGCATCTGAAAGGCCCCTGAAAGGGGTGGAGCTGGACAGTATTCCCCGGCTGAACTCGGAAAAATCCCGATGCCCGGTGTCAGGGCTTTCCCTGGTCGAAAAACCCGGCTGGTGCCGCATGGACCTTGGGGGTCCGTCCGTTACCTTTCATTTCATCGGAAACAGGATTCTCCATACCCGTTTCCACGATCTCACATTCTTCGACAAGGATCTGGAACGACGGCTCATGGACAAAAGGGAGCGGGTGCTCCCCGCCCTGCTCTCCCCTTCCGATCCTTTTGTCGAAATCAGGGATTTCAGGGGCGTCGGCTGGGGGGCTGCATTTGGCCTCTGCCGGTCAACGGTCCTTAGAAACGATCGGATCATCAAGCATATCGCCTACAACCTTCCCCAGCCGGTCCAACATCTTGTCAAAATAAAGGGAACAGGACCCTCGCGCAAACAAAGAATTCTGGTAAGGAAAAACTACGAAGAGTCCTTGAAAGAAGCGATCCTGACCCTGAAAAGTCGCGGCTACACCCATGAAGGGACACGAGACATCGTGACCCGGAAGGAATGGGGCCGAGAATTCGGAGACTACAGCACGGTGTTTGAAGTGATCGACGCCAATGTGATCCACCGCGTCTCCACGGGACACCTCCAAGAATCCTTTATCGACGGGATTTTCCAGCTCCAGAAAGAGGTGCTTGAATCAAGTGGTCTGGCACGGGAACCCCATTATTTCATCCAGGGCCTGACCGAGCTGGAAGGCATCGGGTTGAAAGCCCGAAAAGCGTTCTTCAGGAAATGGGCCGAATTCATGCAAGACCAGGGCTGCTGCCGCATGACCCTGATGTATGGCGGCAACTGGTCCGCACGTGCAGGCCTTAGTATATCGTCGCCCGTCCGGTCCCTGAAGATCCAGCTTGCCGATACCCCGGAAGAAGCCATGGAACGGATCAGCCTGGACAAGGAAAACAGGAAATCGGCAGATCGGGAAAAACCTCCGCTGTTGCCTGTGGAGACAGACAGAATCAAGGCCTACGCGGACGAGCTGATCTATTTTCTGGGCAACATCCACTGGGAAGAGGACGGATTTTTGCCGGAGCTGGCGGAAAAACCGCCGGACCACCCGTTCAAAGCCGTGTACGACGCCCTTTCCCTGATCAAGATGGACATCGACGAGGTGTTCAGGGAAAGGGAGCTGTCCCGTCTCGCCCTTTTCAACCGGGACATGAACGAGGCCAAAAAAGCCGAAAAACACATCCAGGTTCTCACCCAGGAGATCATCAAGGCCCAGGAGAACGAACGTCAGCGCATCGCGAGGGATCTCCATGACAACGTGGCCCAGGACCTTGCTTCCCTGATCATCACCAGCGACAGTCTCTTCGAAGGCTGCCCGGACATCCCCCCCGAAGTCCGGGAAAAAGCCATGGATTTTTCCCGTATCCTCAAAAAATCCATCCACGCCATCCGCGATCTGGCTTACGACCTGAGGCCCCCGAGCCTCGATGAACTGGGCCTGGTCCGCACCCTGGCGCGGCACTGTGAGGAATTCTCGGAAACCAGCCGGATTCCCGTGGACTTCTATTCCGCAGGCCTGGAGAAACTGGAACTTGACTTTGACACGGAAATCAATTTATATCGGCTCATTCAGGAAGCGCTGAACAACGTGAAAAAACATTCCCGGGCGAACCTGGTCACCATACGACTCGTGGCCTCCTTTCCCGACATCATCCTTAGAATCGAGGACAACGGAAGGGGGTTTGACCTGGAAGAACGAATCACCGAAGCGCTCCATGAAAAAAGAATGGGACTTAAAAGCATGGAAGAGCGGGTGAAGCTTCTCAAAGGAGAGTTCACCGTTCGTTCCCGAGAAGGTGAAGGAACGATGATCCTCGCCAAGCTGCCGTACGGAAGGCCCCTTGACCCTCAAGACTCGCAAAGGGCCTGAAAGCGCCGGCAGGCCCGCGGGCCAAAGGCAAACCAAGGCTCGTCCTGTTTTTTCCTGACCGGACGGCCCAACATCACCAGGCACGGATATGAGACTTAAAAAAACCCAGCGCCAGAAAAACCCCTTCCTGTCATCGGTGGATGAATCGACGTTTTATCCCTATACGGCCAGGACCCGGTGCCTCCATTCGATCATCGAAGCCTTTCAAGGCCCAGACCGTGTCATCCTCGTCATAGGCGATTTCGGAAGCGGTAAAACCCTGATGCTTCAGGAATTTCTGGCTGATAATCCATCGTCCTGGGAGCCCTGCCGGATCAATCCCCGGCTCATGGACGAGCTGGCGGGGCCGCGTCCAGGTAAAATGATGCGGGAGTTCAAAGCCTACCTGCACCAGGGCGATGGCCGAACCGCCCTGCTGTTGGACGATGCCCACCATCTGGAAACCGATGAATTTCTCTCCCTGCTCCGTTTGACAGGACTCGCCGGAGGTGACAGACAGGCCGACAAAGTGCTGCTGTTCACCGAGCCGTCTCTTCTGGGCTCTCTCAATGAGCTGTCCGACATGCTCGTCGATCCTGACCCGGTGGAACAGGACGAGGACGTCTCTGAACAGCCGGCCGAAGATAACGTCAGGCAGATCGTCATTCCCAGGCTCACCCGAATGGAAACCGAAACCTATGTCCTGAAGCGATTAAATTCCATTCAGTGGAACGAGGATGAACCGCTTTTCAGTGCCGACGATCTGGACTGGGTTTTCGAGGAATCCGGCGGGTACCCTGGGGGCATCAACGAAACAGCCGCCCGCCTTTTCACCCAGAGGCTGAAGGACCGAAGCCGGCTTTCCATGTTTCTTAAAAACTTTTTCTGACCCGGAACCCTCACAGGGTAAGCCGGCAGGGATACGGAGTCACCATGCGCATCGTCGATCTCAGCGTGACCCTCGACAACGACCGGAGCTGGGCTCCCTGGTGGGCCAGAAACAAGGTCATCCGCCAGAGCCATCGTTTCGGGAGTCTGGCCGTTTTCATCCTGCACCGGCTCACGCCCTCTTTTTTGAAAAACCGGCTGGGCTGGGCCAACGATGTCCTGAAAATCTCCACCCACGGTACGACCCACCTGGACGCGCCCTGGCATTACGGCCCGCTGTCCGAAGGCAGGCGTGCAAAAACCATCGACGAAATCCCCCTGGAATGGTGCATGGGAAACGGCGTGGTCCTGGACATGACAGACAAACCGCACGGTGAGGCGGTTTCCGTGGATGATGTGAAAGAGGCCCTGGCCCGGATCGGATACTCCCTCAAACCCATGGACATCGTCCTCATCCGCACAGGCGGCGACCGCCTTCTGGGCACACCGGATTATTTCACCCATGGATCAGGGGTCAGCGCCGAAGCCACCCGTTTCATACTGGACCAGGGAGTGAAAATCACCGGCATCGACGCCTGGGGCTGGGACCTTCCCCTGCCTGTTCAGGCCGAACGGGCGAAAAAAACCGGAAACCGGCGTCTGTTCTGGGAAGCCCACTATGTGGGTGTTGAAAAAGAATACTGCCACCTGGAACGTCTGGCCAACCTGGACAGACTGCCGGCGACAGGGTTCACCGTCTGCTGTTTTCCACTTAAAATCAAAGGGGCTTCCGCCGGACCCGCCCGGGTGGTCGCCCTGGTCAACGGGGATGTCCCCTGTGCGAAAGACCCTCAACCGAACGAAAAAGGCATGCCATCATGACCCATCCGGTGAAACACAGCATCGAATGCTGGATTTTCGACTCAACCCAGGAACGGTTCCTTCTATTAAAGTGCCCTGAAACAGACCGGCACAAAGAATACTGGCAACCGGTCACAGGGGGCATCGAAAAAGGAGAGGACCGCCTCGCCGCCTGCCTTCGGGAGATCCGCGAAGAAACCGGGGCCGATCTCGCCCCGTCCAGCCTGACGCTTCTTCTCGACGGCTTCCGGGTATACTCCGACGAACGGGATCTCCATAAAACCGTGTTTCTCACCGAAACCCAGGGCTTTGTCGTCACCCTTTCCGACGAGCACAGCGACTATACCTGGGCCGACCCTTCCGACGTTCCGGACCTGCTTCTCTGGGGCAGCAACCGTGTCACATTCCAGCGGGTCCTGGACTATCTGGAAAAGTAGCGGACACGGCAATGACCGGTATTCAGGCACGAGCAGGCCGGCCTGTCGCCACTCTGGGGACTCAATTCGTTTCCATACAAAAAATTCTTTGTTAAAACACCTGATCTATTGTAAAAATATAGATAATTTCATGTGCTCCGATCGAACGAAAACAAGGTCACGATTAAGCGTCCATGGGAGCTTCGATGGCATGAAGCGCCCCTTCTACGAACAAAACCGTTAAGCCATACGAAAAATCTCCTGAATCGTTTGAAAACTTGACGGTTTTATTTCTTTTTCACGGGCCAGGCCCAAAACCACAAAAAATGAGGGATGTCATGAAAAGATTATTCAAACCGATGGAAGGAAGACGAAATCAGCTGCTTGTCCTGATGGCAGGTTTTTTCATGTTTCTGGCTGCCGTGTCCTTTACAGGATGCGACGACAACGACTCTTACGAAGCAAAACTGGAAGAAGCTCGGATGGCTCTGGATGACGGAAATTACGCCCGGGCGAAATCCATCCTCGATACCCTGCCCCAAACCGTCCAGGTACTCGAGTACCTGAGCAACGCCGTTGCCGGCGGAGAACTCAACCTGGACACCCTGAACATCATCTCGACTCTCGACGAACTGGACAACGAGGGCAATACAGGCAGTATCGACATGATCGGAAGAGTCATCGGAGATGAGAACAACCAGCTGATGTGTGCGGACATTGCCACCAAGTTGCAGGCGGCCACCGAGGCCATCTTGCAGTTCAAGCTTATCGCGGAGATGAAAGGTGTGGAACTGAACGCCCTGACCGACAACCAGAAGACCCAGCTGGGTCTTCTGGGCGTCACCCGGATTGTCCTGACCCTGGCCCATCGGATCTGTGCCAGAGTCGAAGGACCGGTGATCATGACCGAAGCCTGGATCCAGGATAACCGGGCCGGCTTCACCCCGCTGATCACCGAGGCACAGGAGGGCACGGAAGAGGTCACAGCGGATCTGGCCATGATCAACGAAGACCTGATCTATGTGGGTTACGCCATTGACGTGTTCGCCGAGACCAACGACATCAAGGACGACTTCGAGGAATTCAAGGCCGAACTTGATGGAAACCAGGATGGCACGGTCACGGTTGCGGAACTCAACTCTTATGTCGAGAACCTGTAGGAGGCGATCCATGAATAAAACCATAAACATCAGCACGATGCATATCTGTCATGGGGTCGTCATTCTCGCGGTTCTCCTTTGGACCAGTTCCACGGCGTTCGCCGAACCGTATTTCGGATTCCACCGGGGGACCCGGACCCTGGGCATGGGCGGGGCTTTCACGGCCGTGGCCGATGACCAGAACGCCCTTTATTTCAACCCGGCGGGCCTGGCCCGGACTGAAGAATTCAGGCTGGGCATCCTCAACCCCCAAGTGGAAGCGTCGGAAGACGCCATCGATCTTTTCAACGACATGTCCGACATCGACATGGACGACAGCAAGGCCGTGGCCGATGTGATGCGCCAATACGTGGGCGACAACAACCATGTCAAAGTTGCGACGGAATTTTACACGGGTTTCCGTGCCGGCTCGGCCGGTGTGATGGTCAGCGCCTTGGGCCAGGCCACCGCAGATATCCGCATCCGTAACCTGGTGAACCCGGTGGCCCAGATCGATGCCGTGGCCGACTACGGGATCATGGTGGGCGCCGGGATGGATATCCCCTATGTCGACGGCCTGAAAGTCGGTGCCACCCTCAAGGGCATCGCGCGGACATCCCTCAACGAGGACTATACGGCCGAACAAATCGCCGACGACAATTTCGAGGATATCATGGACGATGACCAGGAAGACGGAACCGGGATTGCGGCGGATATCGGTGTTCTTTACACCACATCAGCCCTCAAGGTCACGGACCTGAGCCTGGCCCTGGTTGCTCAGAACGTCCCTGAAATGGACTTCGGCGATGCCATGGATGCCAAAACCCAGTTCAACGCGGGCGTCGCCCTGTCCCAGAAAGTGATGGGCATGACCTTAACCGAGGCCCTGGACATCTATGATTTCACGGAAAACGCCAGTGATGACGATTCCCTTGAAAAGCGGCTGCACCTGGGTGTGGAACTGGCCCTGCCCGCTGTTCTCAGTGTCCGGGCCGGCTTGAACCAGGGTTACTTCACCGCAGGCGCCACCTTGAATTTCAAGGTCGTCAAATTTGACGTGGCCACCTACGGAGAAGAAGTGGGAGTGGTCGGCGGCCAGAAGGAAGACCGCCGATACGTAGCCCAGATCAGCGCGGGCTGGTTTTAAGCTGACTGTTTGAATTGTGGCCTCCGGCGGCCCTGCCGGGGGCCAAACTTTTTGTAAAAGTTTGACAAAACAGGTCTTAACATCTCACGTTTCATAAAACACCTGATTTTCGGGATATGCCGGTGGGCCAGAATACCCCTTTTTATTCGAGGGGTACGCTCCCAACACGTTTGTCCAGCTTTTTAAAAGCTGGCCCCCGGAGGCAAGGATGACAAAGTCAAACTAAACCGCCGAGAAAAGCTGAATGTCCTGGACTACCGGTTTCTACCGTACTTGTCATGACTGGACACCCAGTCTCCGGCCATGACGGCGCTGGCAAGGGAAATCTCACCGCAAAGCACGGTTCCGGCCACAATCTCCGCGAATTTCCTCACCTTTCCCGTCCCGTGGCATCCCAGAAGCTCCAGGTATTCCTTCTGGGTGGCCAGCCCTGTTCCGCCGCCGTAAGTCCCCACGATCAAAGACGGAAGGGTGATGGAAAAGTAGTAGTCCCCGTCGATGGTTTTTTCCACATAAACAAGCCCGGCCGACGACTCGGACACGTTGGCCACGTCCTGGCCCGTGGCGATGAAAAGGGCCGTGATCCCGTTGGCCGCGTGGGACCCGTTGTTGTTGGAACCGGCCAGGAAACTTCCCAGGGAGCTGACCTGGCGCTGCTGAACCAGAAGATCCACCGGGGCTCCGGCGAGTTTTTCGATGATCCGTGCGGGAATGGTGACTTCCGCGGCCACCCGTTTTCCCCGGCTGTGAAGCATGTTGAGCTGGGACGGTTTCTTGTCTGTGTCCATGTTGCCCGACAGCACGTAACGTTTAATGGCAGGGCATTGGGCCTTGATGTATTCGCAGGCCACAAAGGTGGCTTTTCCCACCATGTTCTGGCCCGCCGCGTCTCCCGTGGTGTAGTTAAAACGGAGGAACATCATCTTGCCCACCGGGTACTGTTCGATGTTCCGGAGCCTGCCTGACCGGGTGGTGGTCTCGGCCCGGGCTTTGATCTCCGCAAAATGGGCGCTGACCCACAGGCCGAAATCCCGGACGCCCCGGGCGTCCTCGAAGTGAAACACAGGCGCCCTCTGCATGGCGTCGTCCAGGATTGTGGTCTTGACCCCGCCGCTTTCGTATATCACCTTCATGCCCCGGTTGTAGCTGGCCACCAGCGTCCCTTCGGTGGTGGCCAGGGGAATGAAAAATTCGCCCTGGGCATGTTCCCCGTTCATCAGGAGAGGGCCGGCGAATCCCACCGGGATCTGGGCCACGCCTGAAAAATGTTCGATATTGCCCGGCAGTGTGGCCGGATCAAAGGAGTAAGCCCTGGCATGGGTGGTTGTCACTCCGGCGGTTTCCTCCACGAAGGCCAGGCGTTTTTCCGCCATGTCCCGGCTGTAATCCTGCCCTCCACTGTCTCTGGGGATGCTTTTCCTCATGGTTGTTCTCCTTGAATAGGGATGAATGTGTACGGCACAGGCCGGCGATCAACGGGTTGAAACAGACCGTATCACCAGTTCGGTCATGGCGTTGATCTCTCCGGCTTTGTCCAGGTTTGTCTTATTTTCCGAAATCTGCCAGCGTAAGGTCAGGTGGCTGAAGGCGCCGATGACCAGCAGCCTCACCACGCCAGGGTCTATGTCTGAACGAACGGTTTTTTCACGCCGGCACGCGCCGATGCACCGGTCAAGATTCTCCATGTAGCGTTCAAAACTCTGATGGGCAGGAGACCCGTAAAATGGCCTGTTGAAGATGCCGTGAATGATGAAAATCCTGGCGAAGGCCGGCTGGGTCAGGCCGATCTGAAAAAATCGCCGGATGAAACGTTCCAGTTTTTCAAGACTGCCCGGTTCTTTCCCGGAATCGTCGGAATCACGGAGATGATCTTGAAACCCTTTTCTTCGCTCAGAGGGCTGGAATCCGCCGGCCAGCACGCTGAACAGCACGTCTTCCTTGTTTTTGAAATAATCGTAGACTGTGCCATCCCCCACCCCTGCGGCGGCGGCGATGGCCTGGATGGTGGCGTTCGCGAACCCTTTTTCCGCGAAAAGGTTTTCGGCAGCACGAAGGATCCGCTGGCGCTTGTCAGGCTCGAGGGGCCGGGTCTCCGCTCCACCCGTGACCATGGGTTCGATCAGGCCGAACAGTGCCTCAACATTCCCGGTTGATTTTGTTTCCCGTTCAAGAAGCATGGCTATGTTGGCCAGATCCAGAAGACCGAACACCGCGTCCCGGACAAGCCAGACGTTGAGATCGTTTCGGAAGGCCCCTTTTTCCATACCGTCTTTCAGGATCCGGCCCAGAAGCGACATGAACCACCGGGCCTGGGCAAACGCGGGATGACTGTAAAACCCCATGTTCGAACGACATTCGAACATCAGCAGGTTCCCATAGTCTTTGTTTTTCATCAGGTAGTGGAGACGGAAAAAAAACAGTTTCCTGAGCCGGCTCATGGGATCGGAAAGCCCGAGAAGCTGCTCCTCCATGGCTTCCCGCAAGTCTCTCAAGCGTTCTTCCGCAATGGAAAACAACAGGTCTTCCTTGTTTTTATAATAATGGTACAGCACGGAATCGCTGACTCCGGCCCTGGCCGCGATATCCGATATCCGGGCGTTAAGTCCTGCTTCGGCCATGATCGCCTCACCAGCCGCGAGGATTTTCTTTTTGGGGGACAATGCGTCCATCAGAGCCTTCCTGGTTTAAATAGCATTCATATCTTTTCAATTTTTGATTTAATGAATCATATTCTATCCATATATGTCAACATAGTTTTCTATTTAAGCCAATAATCATTCATCTGATTAGAATATGATTCGGAAGAAGGGGTGGAAGTTGAAAGGCCGCATCGTCAGATCATGGCTTATCCATGAGAAAAACTCTGGGAATGGGGGAGGCGGGGAAATCGCATGCACACGATGAGGGTATCGCTATCGGGTTCGCTATCGAAAAATGTGGATGTTACCCGATACCGATAGCGGCACCGGCAGCGATTCGACAGGCTGTCAGCCGGAGATATCCGTCACGCCATCAGCTCCGCCACGGCGTCGAGGAGGGACTGGCGGTCGATGGGCTTGGTGAAAGTCCGGAGAGCCCCGAAGGTCTCCGCCAGGTTGAGGTAACTGTCCGGTTTGAGCCTTCCTCCGCCGGAAATGGCGATGATCTTGACATCCGGGTTTTCCTTGACCAGTTCGGCGATGGTTTCGATACCTTCTTTCACCGGCATGATCAGATCGGTGATGATCAGGCGGGCCCCTTCCATATGGTACAGATCAATTCCCTTGCTGCCGTCGGGAGCCGTGAGAACCGAGTAGCCGTTTCGTTCCAGAAGTTGTTTGAGCATGGCGCTCAGTTGAATGTCGTCGTCAATGATCAGTATATCCGCCATGTCACACCTCGTTTCAGGCCGGATTGAGGACCCGGCCGATGGTTTCGGCGATTTCGTCGGAAAGAATCGGTTTACCGACGACCGCCTTGATTCCCGCCGTCATTGCCGCCATGATCGATTGGTTTTTCTCGTAACCCGTACACAGAATCACCGGGATGTCCGGCCTTATGGCCATGATGGCCCGGGCCAGTTCAATGCCGGTCATCTGGGGCATGGTGAGGTCGGTGATCACCAGCCTGTATTTGTCAGGGGACGCCTTGAAAAGCTCAAGGGCCGCCGCACTGCTTTCAACGGCCTCCACCGTGTATCCAGATTTTTCCAGCAGCCTTTTGCCGATTTTCACGATGGACGCCTCGTCGTCGACAAAAAGGATATGCCCACCCTGGCGGGAAGTCCCGTGTTTTACCGGAACACTCCTGGCCGCCGATTTCAGGGCAGGAAGGTAGATATGGAAGGTCGACCCCTTGCCCGGTACGCTGTGGGGATAGATTCTCCCTTTGAGACTGGTCACGATGCCGTGAACAATGGAAAGCCCCATCCCCGAACCTTCACCCTGCTTCTTCGTCGTGAAGAACGGGGTGAACGCCTTGCCCAGGATATCGGTGGACATGCCCACACCGGTGTCGCTGACACTGAGCCGGATATGGGGAAGATCCTGGACATCCCGCCCGGTCTCGGCTTTCACCTCTTCGGCCGCCATGTCGGCGAGGCTCACGGTCAGCACCCCTTTTCGGTCTTCCATGGCGTTTTCCGCATTGGAGCAGAGGTTCAGTACGATCTGGTGGATGTGGGAACTGTTGGCCATGATGAAGGCCTCGCTCCGCAAATCGGTGCGGATGTCGATGGTCGAAGGGAAAGAGGCCCTGATCAGCTTCAGGGTCTCCTCCACCACGCTTTTCACATGAATCGGTTCGGGATCGCTGCCGGTCTGCCGGCTGAACTTCAGGATCTGGCGGACCAGGTCTTTGGCCCGGTTGCTGGCGATCAGAACTTCCTGAAGGTTTCCGTAAAGAACGGTACCTTTTTCCGCATCGTCCATGGCAAGTTCGGTGAAACCGATGATGGAAGCCAGGATATTATTGAAATCATGGGCGATGCCGCCGGCCATGGTGGCGATGGACTCCATCTTTTCCGCATGGATCAGCTGGAATTCCAGCTCTTTCATTCTGGCGACATCCCGGACAACCCCTAATGCGGTCCAGTTACCGGCGATTCTGACGGCCCCCAGAGTCAGTTCCACGGGAAACTCATGGCCGTCTTTGTGTTTTGCCGTCAATTCCAGGGTCCTGTTGACAGCATGGCCTTCTCCTGTCCTGACAAAATGCCGGATGCTTTTTTCACAACTGGCCTTCATCATGTCCGGAACGATCAGTTCGTGGAGTTTCCGTCCCAGGGCTTCCCCGACGGTCCAGCCGAACATGATTTCAGAAGCCCTGTTCCAGAAAACCACGTCTCCGCTTGAATCCATCATGATGATTGAATCCTGGGGAGATAAACTCTTCAAACTTGACCTCCGTTCCTGGGGTGTGGCCATCGATGATCCGCGCAAAGGTCCCGGTCAGGCCAAGAGAACCCGGTGGATTTCCGGCCATAAAAAAAAGAAATCCGACAGAAAGGCTGACGACGCATGTTCTTGTTTTTTTTCGTTCAATCTACAATGAATAGCGCCCCAAGTCAAAGAAAAGCTTCAGGCCTTTCTCAGGACAAACCGGGTGATTTCCGAAGGGGCGAACAGCCGCATGGGAGGTCCCCAGTACCCTGTGCCCCGGCTCACGTAAAGCTGAAGCTCCTGGTATCTGTAGAAGCCCGCCAGAAAGGGCTGGTTCAGCACGACCACATGGTTCCAGGGAAACATCTGCCCCCCGTGGGTGTGGCCTGAAATCTGGATGTGGTATCCGGCCCTTTCGGCCTGCTCCACGGTCAAAGGCTGGTGCGAAAGCAGGATCTTCACATGGGATTCCGGGGCTCCGGCCAGGGCGGCCGCGGGATCCGACCGGTGGGAAGGCACGAACCGGGCGGCCTTCAGGTCCGGAACGCCGGCCACGACAACTCTCCCGGCACCTTTCTCGACGAGGTCGTGGCTGTTCAAGAGGACGGTGAACCCTGTCCTTTTCACGGCGTCGATCCATTCCAGCGCCCGGAAGTAATACTCGTGGTTGCCGGTGACAAAATAATTTCCATAGGTCGAACGGATGTTCTCCAGGGGTTTGATATCCCCCTCCAGATGCTCCACGTAGCCGTCCACCAGGTCGCCGGTCAGGGCCACCACATCGGGTTTGAGTTCGTTCACCCGCCGGACGATCTTTTCAAGGAAAGGCTTCTTCAGGGTGGGCCCCAGATGGATATCGCTGATCTGGACGATTGAAAACCCCTGGAGATCTTCCGGCAGATCCCGGACAAAAAGGGTCTGCTCCCGAACGTCAGGAAGCTTGTGGGCTTTGTATATTCCGACCAGGGAAAGGACTAAGGCCACAAGGGTCAGGGTGTAGGCCATGTGATGACGCACGAGCACATGGTTTGAAAACGGGACGGCGGCCAGGGCCTCGCTGTTTCCGGCGATCTTGAAAAAAAACCGGCATTGCATCCCGATGCCGTCGCGGAGAACCACAAGAAAAAAAAGAAAGGATAAAAACCCAAGCCCCAGGTAGGCGTACCAGGCGAGAAATTCCGGACCGAGCCCACTCTTTCCCCTGAGCTGGGCTGAGAACGAGAGAAACACGGCCAAAACCGGGGAAAACAGAACCAGGGAAATCAGGAGCCTTCCCTTCCAGCCCGGCCAGAGAAAGCGGACATAGCGGTAATGGAGATAGACCATCCCCATGAGGATGCTGGCAAAAAACAGGTGGAGAAAATGGAATCGGGTGAACGGCATAAAGATAACTCCCGGGTTGATCGTCATGACGTCTGCCCCGGCAAAGGCCGGCTGACAGTCTGTCGTCTTTTTCAAAACTAAGACAGGATCGCGGTGAAATCAAACACAATCGCAAAGCCCTTTTTTGCCGGAAAAACGGGATTGAACAGATTTCCATCACAGGAACCTTGTTTCAAAGTGCTTGATTATTTTTTTTCTTGATGTTACATGCTTTCACGCTATTTTTTTCAAGAGTATTGAATTAAAAAAGAAAAATCCTTGTATTCCAAGCTCTTGACAACAATCCGGATGCATTTGCCGATGCATGCGACTGTTGAAGTTAATAAATTTTTGAGTTGTATGATCAGGACTCGGGACATGCTGCCGATTGAATTCGCTCTTCGATTCGCAGCGTGGTGTCTGCGCCACAGGCACACCTGTCCTGAAAAGGGTTGAAGCACGGGTCACACGCGGGAATAACACCTCCAAGTTAACCTGAATCAAAACAGCCGGCAACACAGAGAATTTATTAATCCTGAACAAGGTACAGGGTAGCATTTTTCCAAACGCGCCCGATCCGGAAGGATTGCCGTTCTTCCGGGGGAATCGCCGTTCCCCTTCGATCCGGTGTGCCAGGAACTCAACCATTTAATTTTTTTAACGCATCAGCATTAGGAGGAGATTCGTATGGGTGGACACGGACCAGCAACCGAGTGGGGCGTCGATAACGCCTCCGATTACAAATCCAAACTTGGCGTCATCATGTTCATTTTTTATGTACTTGTATACGCCGGCTTCATCGCCATCAACGTAGTCAAACCAAAACTCATGGGCGCGGTGGTTTTCGCCGGGCTCAACCTGGCAGTTGTTTACGGTTTCGGACTGATTGTGCTCGCCATCATCATGGGGCTGATCTACAATCATCTCTGCACGAAAAAAGAAGACGAACTGAATAAATAACTGAAATAACGAATAAATAAAACAGGAGATTTGGAAAGTGATTTACGTTGCTTCACCACTAGCTATAGGTATTTTTGTCGCCTTCGTACTCGGCGTACTGGGCATGTCTTCATTCTTCGCACGGAAAACCCAATCCGCCAGCGGCTACTACGCGGCAGGCGGCAGCATCCACTGGGCGGTCAACGGTATCGCCTTTGCCGGTGACTATCTCTCAGCAGCCTCGTTCCTCGGGATCTGCGGCATGATCGCCTTTGACGGCTATGACGGGTTCCTGTACTCCATCGGTTACCTCGCCGGCTGGGTCGTGGCCCTGTTCCTCGTGGCCGAGCCCATGAAACGGTTCGGGAAATACACCTTCACCGACGCCCTGAACTACAAGTTCAACTCCAAAGGCATCGAGCTGGCGGCCGCCATCAGCACCCTGATCGTGTCCCTCTGCTACCTGATTCCCCAGATGGTGGGCGCCGGCGACCTGGTCACCCCCCTTCTCGGACTCCAGCATCACTGGGGCGTCATCATCGTGGGTATCATCGTAATCTACATCGTGGCCACGGCGGGCATGACCTCCACCACCTACGTCCAGTTCATCAAGGGCGGACTTCTCGTGGTGTTCTCCACCATCCTGTCCATCGCGATCTTCATGAACGGAATCAGCAAAATTCCCTACGAGGATTACCACCAGTTCAAGACCCTCACCGCCACCGTGGCCGACGGCACCATCACCGCTGTGGATGACCCCACCTACACCGTGGCCGCCGTGGTGGCCGACCCGAAAAAACCTGAAAAAAAATTCGTCAAACTCCAGAAAGACGGCATCATGACCTGGTGGAGCATCGCTGAAAAAGACGGCGCCACCGTACTCAAGGAAGCCCTTTCCGTGACGAAAACAGCCGATCACACAGAACTTTACAATGGCGCTCCGAAAGCCGACAAACGGTTCTTCCAGGTGGGCCATGCGGAAAAAATTGTCATGGACGGCCAGGAAGTGGAAAAAACCGGTCCTGTCGGTCCTTTCAAATTCCTTGCCACTGTCCAGCAGAGCGTGATGGTCCGTTTCTCCAAAACCCTGCTCGAAGACGGCTCGGACAAGGTCACGGTCTACTCCCAGAACCCGACCCAGGGAAGCGACATCATGCGGCCCGGTCTCAAGTTCAAGGTGGACAAGGGCTCGACCTTCATGTCCAAGCTGAACTTCGTGTCCCTGATGCTGGCCCTGTTCTTCGGAACCGCGGCCCTGCCACACATCCTGATCCGCTACTACACCGTTCCAAGCCCCAAGGACGCCCGTAAATCCACCATCGTGGCCATCGCGTCCATCGGTTTCTTCTACGTTCTCACCGTGTTCATGGGCCTGGGCGCCATGCTCAACGGCGTTATCGACCTGAACAGCAGTAACATGTCCGCCCCGCTTCTGGCCAAGTTCTTCGGGATCTTCATCTTCTCGTGTATCTCGGCCATCGCCTTCTCCACCGTTCTCGGCACCGTGTCCGGCCTGATCGTGGCCGCGTCAGGAGCTGTGGCCCACGACCTTCTCACCAACTACATGGGCCTCCAGATGACCGACAAAGGCCAGGTCAACGCCGGTAAAGTCGCCGCCGTTGTCATCGGTATCCTTGCCATCATCCTCGGAATCATCTTCAAGGGCATCAACGTGTCCTTCCTCGTGGGTCTCGCGTTTGCCGTGGCTTCCGCAGCCAACCTGCCGGCGATTCTCATGATGCTGTTCTGGAAGAAAACCACGGCCCAGGGCATCATCTGCTCGATTTTCGTGGGCATCGTCACCTCCCTGGTGATCATCCTCCTGTCACCGGCTACGTACCTGGACCTTTACAAAACAACAGCCAAAGCCCCGATTCCCCTGGACAACCCCGGCATCGTGGCCATTCCGCTGAGTTTCCTGACCTTGATCATCGTTTCTCTGCTGACCCAGAAAAAAGACGCCTGATCGCCGGTTCGGGAATCTGATTGAAACAAAAAGGGGATCGTTTGAAAACGATCCCCTTTTTTTTATCCGTTCAGTGTATAACGTTTTTCAAAGACCGGCTTCGGGATTGGCCGGCCGGATGATCCTGAGCCTGATCAGCAGGCGCTCCATGGCGGTGGTTTTCTTCCATTCCACCTTGTTCCGGACCATGGACAGATGAT
>CAZWTY010000093.1:0-16687 GCA_964637565.1 uncultured Desulforapulum sp. | reverse complement strand
TGTCAGACGTTCGATAATATTAAACGTGCATACCGGCGAAATGGCCGGATAATAACAATTAGCCATTGATAGGGAGATGAGGAATGACGATGACGGTTAATCCTTACCAAGGTTTTACATCAGATGTCATTAAAGACCCTAAGAGGTTTGTCGGCCGCACTGATGTAATTAAGAATTGTATTGATGCCATTAATGCTCCTCTTTCTATGATTGCTCTCTTTGGGAAAAGAGGAATAGGAAAATCAAGCTTGCTTCGCCAAATTCAGTCTATGGCTAATGGCGAGTATGGATTGCCAAAATTTTCAGGCCTATCACATTTAATACCAAAGCGCCCACGCAAGTATTTAACTGTATATTACCAATGTGATTCATTGATTAAAAATATAAACGAATTGATTGAGCGTCTTTTGAACGATCAAGATGAAGAAGACGGCCTTCTGAGATTAGTTCCAAACGATGGGAAAGACATTGTCGAATTTACCCGAACCAAAGGGGTGAAAGGTGGTGTCGATCTAAAAGTTGTCAACTGGGGGGCGCACGGAACCGAATCATCAAAATACGCTAAAACGGTCCCAGGCAATTCAATTCAAACTTTTAGAAACTACATACAGAGTGTTCTTGCTCATCAAGTCAGGCGATTGAACTATGATGGCCTCTTATTTATTCTTGATGAGTTTGATGTAATTCAAGACAAGCAAGGCATGGCCAGTTTGATTAAAAGCTTGTCAGGTGAAAATGTTAAATTTTGCATTTGTGGGATTGCTAACTCTATATCTGCATTGGTTGCAGACCATGAATCACTTAATAGATTACTTCGAGAGGGAAGTATACCTTTACAGCCTATGCCAGATTTTGAAATAAAGGAGATTTTTCATCGGGCAGAACAGCTATTTGAGGGGGCTGTCACTTTTGATGACGCCACCGTTAATAGAATCGCTAATGCTTCATGTGGTTATCCATATTTTGCACAAATGATCGGAGTAGAATGTGTAAAAAGCTTAAGTGATGCTTTTTCAAATGTGGATGAGGCAATTTATTCTAATGTTGAAAGTCAGATTTCTTCTGGAGCTTCATTCCCGGATTTGGAAGCTCAGTACATAACAGCCGCTGGTGAATCTGAAGGCCGAAAATGGCTGTTATATCTTTTAGCAAATCAGGATGAGGACAATGTGCTTTTTAATGATGATATAGGTAGGGTTGTATTATCAAAAGCTCGAAAAGATGCTGAACAACTTGGAGTTGAATATGTTGATCAACTGTTGCCAAGACTTGTTGATAAACAATATGGCGGCGTTCTCCTCAAAGATCAATCGAGAAGGGGGCTTTACGAATTTAAAGATCCTCTATTTCGTCTTTATGTCAGGATTAGGAATGTTTAACCAATTATTCTGCCCTTCGGTTCAAAAGCTATACTTGGCGCGAGGGCTAACCATAGCACCATTGGAGATTAAATGAAAAAAGGAAAGGCATTTGAATTGGCTGTTCATGATTTTGTCAAGCGGCTTGCTCCAAATGCAAAAGTGATATTCGATCATAAGGTTAAAGACAAGGACACTGGTTCATATAGACAAGTTGATGTATGGATAGAAACATTAATTGAAAATCACTTTCCTTTATCTATTCTTGTAAGCTGTAAGGATTATAAACGTAAGGTTGATATAGCCCATATTGGAACTTTTATAAATGAGGTTAGATCAACTGGGGCTAATACAGGTATTATTTATTCAAGTTCTGGATTCACAAAAACAGCCATTAAAAAGGCTCATTCTAATGGTTTAAGTTGTTGTCGGCTTTATGAAAATCAACCAGCAGATCTTCCAGAGGTACTATTCTTAACACATTACTTGGTTAAGCCAGCCTTTAAAATACATTTTATTGAAGCAACTGGAATCGATAAAACAATAAATACATGGGGAGACCTTCTTGATTTAATAACAGTGGGAAACAAAACTGTTTATCAAGAACTTGTTGATGATTTCACACAATTTAACAAAACCTTTGAAAATGAATTACCTAAAACTACCAAATTAAGCTTTCCGAAAAGTCAAAGATTATCATTGAAATATGAATGCAGCGATGGTTCTAACTTGTTTCTTTATCTCGACATAATTTACAAATATTTCAAAGGAAAGATAGAGGCCCAAATTATAAATGGATCTTATTGCATCAATAATCGTAGTTTCTTAGGAAGTCAATCTGGTCCTGTTATTGACATGAAAAGCTCAAATCCTGGTCCAGGTTGGGTGGAAGTTCCAGAACCATCTGACTTAAATTTTAATAGTTGCATTGCATTTCTTACTGGTGGATTGCCAGATTCAGAGCAAATGGAAAAAGTTAAACAAAAACCATTATCAATTAATACTTAATATGCTAACAATTTGCTGCACTGGAGCGCAAAAAACCGCGCCTCGTGAGCAATACGTTATGAATGAGGCAATATGGATATCCTTGAAAAAGAAAAGCTATTGCTTTTTGTATTGTTTGTGATTCCTGGCTTCGTAAGTCTTAAATTTTATGAATTGTTTTTTCCATCTCAAAAAAACGAATCTTCAAAGCAATTGATTGATGCAGTAACTTATAGCTGTATTAATTATGCCTTGATGTTTTATCCTATTATATGGTTTTTTAAGGACAAAAACAGAAATACGTTTGTAAGTTTTGTTTTTTATATTCTGATTTTATTTATAGCACCAATAATCTGGGTATGGGTTTGGAAAATTATAAGAAACTCTGATACATTCCAAAAAAATATGCCTCATCCTATCGGAAAACCATGGGATTATGTTTTTGGGCTAAGACGATTAAATTGGGTTATCGTTACTTTAAAAGATGGAACCAAAATCGGAGGTAATTATGACTCCCAGTCTTTTTCATCAAGTTCACCTGCAATTGAACAACTATATCTTGAAGAGTGCTGGGTCATAAATGAGGATGGAGGTTTTGAACGTCGAAGGGAAGATTCAGATGGAATATTAATTCTTTCTAATGAGATTGTTACGATTGAATTTTTTAAAAAAACTCAAACAGAAGAGGCTTAATTATGTCAGAAAAACAAGTCATCAGGGAAGGCTACCAACCATCCAAAGAACAAGGGACTGGTAAAAATCAAGAAGGCAATGTAACAGGTGGTTATCAACCTTCAAAAAGTAAGGGAGACAACCCAAGCAACAACCCTCCTCCAAAAAAACCTTAATCATAACAAGCCCCTTGCACACGGATCGGGCTACAGCGCGCCTTGATTGTAGGCTTTCTTTATTCAACCTTTTTCGCTCTTCGGAGTCTTTCGCGGTTCGCCGCCCGGCCGGTGAACCAGGGCGTTCTCTTTTGGCCAAATTGAAGATTTTTGATGACAAATAATGAGGATATATGAAGCTTAAAGATTTGATTGAAAAATTAAATAAGTTTGATGGCGAACTTGATGTTCTTTGTTGTATCGATGAAGAAGATTTTCTACCTGAAGGTCATATTTTCAGACTATTTGAGATTAATGAAATAAGTGTTACTGAAGCTGAAAAACGAAGAGGTGATGATCAAATTTCAACTCTAAAGTTTGGCAAGTCCGACAACTCCCAAAAACACGTTTTGATTAATATTTCAACAGATTTTTAGCAAAAATATTGCTTTCCGCTGGTGTGGGACGCGCCAAATCCGCGCGCCCCAAAAATTTGTGTTATGCTCGTGGAAATAATGAATGGAATATAGTTTAGAATTCAGTCAAAGACTTATCGACGCAGCAAGATCATTTGTAGATGGAGGCAATGTTGACGCTGAAAGCGGTAGAGCTGTTTTATACCTGAGTTTATTGTCTTGTGAAATTTCATTGAAGGCTATTCTTGAAAAAGCAGGGTACACAATCAAAGAATTGAAGAAACGCTCCCATGATCTTTCGGGTTTAATTAAGGATCTATGTCTTTGTGACCTTTTGGGTACAGGTATTTACGGATCTAAACCACATACCGGTGCCATGCTTCTATCTATAGTTGTCGATCAAAATATCGGGAATGGAACGGTTGGAGCTCTTTTAAGGACTGAGGAACAAGGTGTTTCAAAGTATCCCAATGAAATACGTTACGGGGAATTGATCCGACACTTCCCCCCGTTGTTGATACTGAATTGTGCATCGGTTGTTTGCGAGTGGTGCAGAGAAAATATTCCAAAAATTAAAAGAAGGACAGAATAGCAATTAGGAAACAGATTACGCTTTCAGATTTAATACAAGCAAGCACTTATGCGCACGCAAGAAAGGTTTATGGGATTTCAATACCTTAAGGGACAAAGCTGGACACAAGTCACTCGAGAAGAGCGTTTTTTTTGCCAACGACTGTACGAGATTGTCAGGCAAAAGCCTGTCGAGTTCGTTCTATACTTGTCGAAGCAACTGGCTCTCGAAATTGATACTCAAGGCGAGTGGGAAATTGGTTATGAGGTTTGCTTCTACCGTGATCTATGGAATCTCTGGGGGCGAGATGGGAAGCCTTATTCGCCGAAGCGCACGTTTGATTTTTGTTTGTTCGGTGAAAACGCGATTTTGATAATTGAGGCAAAGGCGACTAGTGGTTTCGACTCTGACCAAAACGAGGTATTCAAAAATGATATATCCGAAGTACGAAAATTGACTGGCATACAGAATGTTCAACTTATAGGGTTGTGCTCATCCATGCACCAGCTTGATAAAAGTAGCTATGCGACATTCGGGAACAGAATAGTCCGCTGGATTGATCTCGCCACAAGATATCAAAACGATCAAGTTTTAATTCGGGCAGACAGCATTTATGAAAAACGTGTGCCCTATGATCAACGCGGAAGAAACTCGAACACCAAGCTACTCGGTTCTGAGCTCCTTGATGTCTTTAAGGAAGGCAAAGAATGGTGGGTTGGCCGAGGGGGTGGAATAGAAGGCGCTCGATTCCAGGAAGACATCCGAACTGGCCAATGGAAAACCCGGAAGTATGAAGTGAACACTAAGGACAATGGCCCGCCGTCATCGAACTTCTTTAGTTTGGCAAATTTCGTTGAAGCGGTTAGTGTGACAGCCTCGTGGTCCTCAGCATGAACATCCGTTGTCAATTGCATATTTGGTCGTCGGACTATTACGTATATACCGTTGGAGCTTATGAAGTGATCGTAAGGAATTATATCAAAAACCAAGAAAAAGAGGATAAACGTCTCGAACAATTAAAAATGTTCAAGACTGTTTGACCACCATCAGGTGGTTGGATAATCTTTTGAAAATACCGCTTTGAGCGGTCCACATAATCAAGCCTCCGGCTTTGCCGGTGGTGACTAACTTATATACATTTCCTAAGGAGAAGGTATGGAATCAAATCAAAATGGTGATAACGGTAATAAAAAATCAGAATTAAAGTTTGAAAAAAACAATAAAGATTGGAATCGAACAAAAGTGGTAACAATGATTATATGTTTAATTGGTGGGGTCTTTTTTATTTTATGGTTTCATTGGTTAATAAGTATTATTTCTTTTTTAGTTGGGATATTTGTGACCGTTTTCCTACCCAACAAATTTGAAATACCAAAATTTAATACGATTGAATTTTTGAAAAAAATAACTAAAGTCCAATTCTATAGGAACATTGAGGGTAAGCCTAATGATTTTATAACAAACCAAGAAAAAGTTTTTTTTACCGTTGTTATTTCATTTACTATTATTATAGCAGTTAGTATAAAAGCTATCATCGGAGCGCCAAATCAAGCAGAAACAATTGTTTTAAGAAATGGTTCTGAATCCAATTCTCAATATGAAGGAAATTTAGATAATTTTAAAAAGGTGTATGCTGGTAATTCTCCTTTTTATTTACTTGTAGATAAAAATCTCTTAAAAAGAATTGATATTTTACAAGTAAAAGGAATTGTTGACGATCAATATACCATCATTGGGTACGCACTTGATGTAAAGAAAATATTTAATTTAGATTCTTTCTGTGTAAAATACTATGATACTGTTGATGGTGATATTGTACTAATCGATCAAGATACCGTTTATGTAAATGGAAATATAGGCGAAAGGGTTAGGTGCGAAACATCTCATTCTTATCATGGAAAAAATTTGGCCCCTATTCTTTATGAAAATTGCCGATAAACTTACTACCCAGTTTAGAACAATATAATGCATTCAATGCCATAAAGTTAACGGAAAGGTTTTAATCCATATAATTAATTGCGTTAAACCACCAGCTAAGCTGGTATAATCCTGATAGGTTTTGCCGATAAGACGGATAACCTTTCTTTTAGAGGATACTGGAGGGCAGTACGGAAAGTTTGCATGAAAGAATCCGAGGGGTTGTCGTATGTGCTTGGTAATACCAAACACAGAATTTCGTATGTTGCTGGATTTTTTGAAAGGGAAAAGAACGATTCGATTGAATCAGGATTTTTCAAATAAAATCAGTGATGTCCGGTCATGGGTAGCTAATCGATGGTCCACCGAATCCGTGGCCAGAGACAGGCTCTTTTTGAAATACTTGGGAGTGGACTCAAAATAATAGAATGTGCGTTATCCGACTTTAACGTTATAAATGTTCAAGACTGTTTGACCACCATCAGTTGATCGGTTAATATTTTGAAAATACCGCTTAGAGCGGTCCACCAAATAAACCCACCGGCTTTACCAGCGGTGACTGACTGTGAATGAATAATGGAAAACGTTGATAATATAACATACGATAAAGTGTATTTCCCTGGTTTACATGAAAAATCATTTCTTCATCCTACTGATTCTTTTGCGTTATCAGCTGTAAAGAAAATGAAAGGACTGGATTTATTAATAAATGCTATGAATAAAATTAGTTATGAAAAACTTTTTAGGATTCAGAGCATGGGGGACGATGTTCGGGTTACGAAGAATACGTGTAAGGATATATATTCAAAAGTTGAACTTTGTGCGAAAATTCTAAACATGCCAATTCCTGATGTTTTTATAAATCAAAGCCCTTTCATCAATGCTTTTGCAACAGGCACTGATTCGCCAATGATTCAACTTTATTCTGGGATTATTGATTATATGGATGATCAGGAATTGTTGGCTGTAATTGCACATGAAATGGGCCATATTAAATGTGGTCATGTTTTATATCATACAGCAGCGTCTGCATTAAAACTCGGAACTGGTCTTTTAGGACCGCTACAAATTTTTACCGATATGACCTTTTCTTTAACTCTTCTTGAATGGGAAAGAAAATCTGAACTTTCAGCTGATAGAGCGGCATTATTAGTAACTCAAGATATTAAGCCAGTGATAAAAGTTTTAATGAAAATGGCAGGCGGATCAAGTAAAGTAGCAAATCAAATAGATTATGATGATTTTATAAAACAATCAAAAGAATACCAGATTATGTCAAGCTCACTTACAGGAAGAGCTTATAAGGCATACTTAAATTTGCTAAGGACCCATCCATTTCCTGTTATGAGAGCAGCTGAAATAGCCGATTGGGCACAATCAGATGAGTATAATACTATCTTAAAAAGTGGGAAATATTTTGAACAATCGGATAAAAATGCAGTTCTTTTTGATAATGTACCAATAAATTTACATGCCATTAGTGGTAGGCCAAAATCGATACCCATCAAATGGGATATACCGCAAATATCAAATATAATAGGCTATAAAATTTACAGGAGCCGAATAAATACAGATTTCTTTCAGGTAGTTAAAGAAGTATCAGGTCGTGAATCAAATAATTTTATTGATAAGAACTTAGATGACGGAATTGAATACTATTATTACGTAACTTCAATAGACGCTTATAATTCAGAGAGCAAAGAAAGCCATTGTGTATCGGCAATTACAAAACATAGACCAGATAAAGTTAGTTCATTTAATATAAAAAGCGATAAGCCTAGAAAAGCAGAATTGACTTGGGAAATAAATACAGAATCAGAATCTATAATCATTAATATTTATCGTAGTATCAATTATAATGACAAATATAAAAAAATTGCGAGCATTGGTACAAATAACGAAAAGAGATTTTTAGATTCAGGACTTGAAGATGATACCTTTTACAGTTATTACATTATTGTCCAAGATGAAGATTTGTGTAGTGAGCCATCAAACATTTTAAAAATAAAAACATTGCCCTTACCTGATTCTCCAAAACAATTAATCTCACAATACGATTCTCACTTGAAAAGAATTCATCTTTGTTGGGAAGCGGTAAAAGAAGCTATGCATTACGAACTATATCAGAAACGGTTAATCGTTGATAAGTTAATAGCAGGAAATATAACATCTAATAATTTTACTATTAGCACCGAATTAATACGAGAAAAGAAATTGATATATTATGTTATAGCTATAGATGATTCAGAGCGTCCAAGTGAAAAGTCAGATATAACTGTAATTGAGATTTAGAAACATAAATTTTATTTTTCGTGGCTACGCACTTTGCTCCTAAAGCCACAACATGAAGTTGGGGCCTTTTGAGTGGACTTTTTAATCTGCTTAACCATCAACATAAGCCATAAAAAAGGAGTTTTGCACAGAAACTGTTATATGATTTGTGAAGTTGATAATGGTTACGACGCTTTTGAGCTTGATACTGCGGAATGATCAGGATTCGGATCGAATGGAACAGACCAACACTCAACGCACCGTCTCTGGCACAAAACAGCAACGAAAAATTAATAACACCAAGAATACGATTAGTTTTTTATAAATTAATCCAGCTTATTACAAAATTTAACCAATGATCCATGATGAACCATACAAAAAAAGTCGATCTGCCGCATTGGCAAACTGTAATTCCTATCTATCTGTAATTACCCATAAATTACAATCTGACCTTTTTGATTACACTTTTTCGGGCATATTGTAATTACACTGTCACGGGTGGAACAAAGACACAAAATGGCAAGTCAGTTTTATTTGTGAAAGTGGGAAAAATTTGAACGACATCTTTGAATAGAAATATGGAATATAGAAATTGAAGTTTTTTGAAATCATGATGAAGATCTGAATGCCAAAAAAACAGCAGGATCAAGGTTTTCAAGCCCTGGTCCTGCTCATTTTATTGTGCCCATAATGTGCCCGCCAGCATCAAATACATTCAAATAAAAACAAACGAAACCAAAAATGCTTTTCAAAACTCAAGTATATTCAATGTGTTGAAAATGAACAAAATTTGAACTTTGAATTATTTGGACTTAAAATCCCTCGGCCTTTGATGGCTGTACGAGTTCAAGTCTCGTCCCAGGTACCAAAAAAAACAAGGGCTTGCGGAAATTTCCGTAAGCCCTTTATTTTTTGTCTTCGAGTATATTCTATGCCGGACAATTTATTTGAGCGTTTCAATATGGCCATCATGTGTTGCCATTTTGTCACCGATCCGTTATATTTATGGTGTCATTTTGACACAGACTAATGGAGGTTGTCATGTCAGCACAAAAATCAATTGAACGTCTTTCCGCACGGGTCCCAGTGAATGTTTATACAACCATCGCACAGGCTGCCGAACTTGTGGGGGCAACGATGAACCAGTTCCTTGTCCAGGCGGCCCTTGAAAAAGCCAGTTCCATCATAGAAAAAGAACACCGAATCGATTTGAGTCTGAAGTCTGCTGAAGTTTTTTTTGATGCTTTGACCAATCCACCGGAACCTTCTCCAGCCCTTGTCAAAGCGATAAAAAATTATAGTAAGACAGTGAAGAATTGAAGACCATGATTTCTGTGATCTCAACCCGTCATGACAGGAATGGTTTCGACTGTGGTTCCATAGCGCTCAACACCTTTTTAAAAACCACCGCCCAGCAGCATATGAAGAAGGGGATATCGAGGACGTTCGTTCTTACAGAATCTGAAGATTCTACGGCAATCATGGGATTTTACACTCTTTGCGCCTGTGAAACAGTCACTGAAAGAATGCCGAAACAGTATGCCAAAAAATACCCCAGAAAGATTCCAGCGGCAAAACTCGCACGTCTTGCGGTGGACAAAAAATACCAGGGAAGGGGATATGGCGCTATTCTTCTGGTGGATTCGTTAAAACGGCTGGTCACTGTTTCAAAAAATCTGGGGATAGTCGCCTATTTTGTTGATGCAAAAGATGACAATGCCGCATCATTTTATAAACACTTTGGCTTTATTCCTCTGCCCGACGCCCCGCATGAACTGTTTCTTCCCCTGCCAACCATTGAGGCAGCATTTTCATGATTTCAACCCTTCCGCCTGAAGAAATAACCTTCCCACCATTTTGGTTCCCGTTGCGCTTCCGTTCCATGGCTTCAACGGCGAGCCTTAGATCATCATCGGCAAGTTTGGAATACCTTTGGGTCATACAGGGGTTGAGTGTCCCAGTTCGTCGGGGATAATTCATTCGCGGTTTTTTTGCATCAAAGCATCATGAACGACGAGGGTTACAGCTTCCTGATGGAAAAATCGGTTCAGCTGCGGGCATGGTACATGCGAATAACGTTTTACAGAGGGCCAGATGATTCGGATGAGTCGCAGAATTCCCGGAACGCCACCGTGCAGTTGGTGTGGCCATGGGGGCAGTTGTTCAGGTATTCGATGAACTGGACCAGCTTGTTCATGGTGGTTTCATCCACGGCGTGTTCCATGCGGCAGGCGGTGGAATCGGCTGTCGCCGCGTCGATCTGGAGCACGTTCACCAGGAAATCCTTGAGAATGGCATGGCGGTTTGTGATGTTTTCCGCGATGCTCATGCCTTTTTCGGTGAGGGTGATGTAGCCGTACTTTTCCCAGTTGATCAGGCCTTTGCTGTCCAGGGTTTTCAGGGCTCCCGTGACCGAGCCGGGCTGGATATGAAGACGCTGGGCGATTTCCTTGCCCCGGGCGACTTTTTTTGTCCGTTCCAGGTCGAGGATAACTTCGAGGTAATCTTCAAGGTTTTCAGAAAGTTCGGGATCTTTTTCTTTCATGCGTCCTCCATTTTCAAAAAAAGAGTAACGTTTCTCATTTCTTAAGTCAATCCCCAATTTTTATCGCTTGTAGATTTGTGTTGTGTATGTTCAGAAAATTAGCTATACCAAAAAAATGTTTAATGCCTGTATTTTTGAGGATTTTGATTCATGAACGGATGTTCCGGGTGCAGTGTGTGTGGCAAGGTCTGCGAAGTCTCATGCGAAATCCCGTCCGACCTGAGGATCATGGGGTTTGATCCGGCCTGCGGAGTCGTTCTTGTGGGAAATTCAAAGGTTGGAAAATCCACCTTGTTCCACAAGCTCTGTCCGAAAAAAGCTGAAGAAGAACAGATTAAGTCCCTGAAGCGTAAAGTGGAAAGAGGTTACGCGGGCCGAACGAAAACCCTGGTCTACAACACGCCCGGTCTGTTGTCCATGTTCAGCCGTAATCTGGAGGAGCGGGTGGCGAGGGATGTTCTGCTTCCCGGTGCTCTTGCGGACAGGGCTCGAAGAATCGTCATCGTGGCGGATTCCAAAAACCTCATGCGGGCCCTTTCCCTGGTGCTTCAGTTCTCCGAATACGAACTGCCCATGCTTCTTGTGCTCAACATGATGGACGAGGCCAGGGGCAAAGGCATTCATATCAACCGGGAGAAGCTGTCCGCCATTCTCGGAATTCCCGTGTGCGAGACCGTGGCGCGAAGAGGGGAGGGAATCGGCGAGGTTCTCTATTCCCTGGACTCCATGTACCGTCCCCATGCCCAGGGCGTTCAGCCGGACGACGTGGAAACATTCATCGACGCGGTCAGAACCCTGGTCAATCCCCAGCATATTTCACCCCGGGGTATGGCCATTCAGATTCTGGCCCATGACCCGGGAATGATCCGTTATATAAGGACAACCTTTGGCAAGGAGGTTCTCCAGACTCTGACGGCCATGGCCGACCAGCTGAACACGAATTATTCCGAACCTTTTGCCCTTCGTTCCGTCAGGCTCTACAACAAAAAAGCCGAGGAAATCGTCAAGGTGGTTCAGACCCGTGGCGTTCCCGAATACCGGCGGTTTTCCGCAAAGATCGGCCAGCTGTGCATGACACCTTTGACCGGGGTTCCCATTGCGGCCTGTGTGCTTTATCTGATGTACCGTTTCGTGGGAACCCTGGGCGCGGAATTCCTGGTGGACCTGATCAACGTGAAAATTTTCGGAGACCACCTGATTCCATGGTTGACCGCCTTTCTTTCACCGCTTCCCTACGACCTTTTGAAGGACATGCTCATCGATCCGGATTTCGGGATTTTCCCCACGGGGATCTTTCTCGCCCTGGGCCTTGTCACGCCTGTATTGTTTTGCTTCTACATCGCTTTCGGCATCCTTGAAGACTCGGGCTACCTGTCACGGCTGGCGATCCTCCTCGACCGGGTGTTCCAGAAGCTGGGTTTCAACGGCAAAGGCATCATCCCCCTGACCATGGGTTTTTCCTGTGTGACCATGGCGATACTCACCACCCGGGTGCTGGATACGGAAAAGGAAAAGAACATCATGTGCTTCCTTCTCCTTCTGGGGCTCCCTTGCGCTCCGCTTCTGGCGGTGATGCTGGTGATCCTGGGAAGCATGCCCGTCACAGCCACGATCACGGTTTTCGGCCTGATCTTTTTCCAGCTTCTGGTGGCGGGCTATGTGTCCAACAAGGTGCTTTTTGGGGTCAGGTCACCCCTGATCATGGAAATCCAGCCCATTCGTTTTCCACGAATGTCCCAGGTCCTGAGGGAGTCCACCACTAAAACCTACCATTTCATCAAAGAGGCTCTGCCGGTTTTTGTCGTGGCCTCCATGATGGTGTTCCTGTTTGAGAGGCTGGGAGGGCTGGAATATCTGGAACGCATGATGCGGCCCATTGTCTGTTCATTTATGGGCCTTCCGGAAAAAAGCGTCCAGGTGTTCCTTAAAACCCTGATCCGCAGGGAAAACGGCGCCACGGAAATCCAGCATCTGAGAGGGATTTACGACCATGTCCAGCTGGTGGTCAACCTTCTGGTCATGACGTTCCTGTCCCCCTGCATCAACGCCACCCTGGTGCTGATCAAAGAACGGGGATTCAAAACCGCGGCGTCCATCATCATATCCGTGATGATTTACGCCCTGTTCATTGGAGGCGTCATCAACCACGCATGCCGCTTTTTCGGCATAACCTTTACATAACAACGGTGAACGACCATGAATCCAATCAGTGAAACCCATGAAGAAATCTTGGAATCCCTCTGGAAAGCGGGGGAGAGGGGAGAACACGGGCTGGCGGAAGTCAGGTCCTCCTGCGCCGTGGAGTTCGGGGAAAACGATCTTAAGGCCCTGCTTTCAAATCATCTGGTCTCCCGGCAGGGGGATACGGTGCTTCTCACCGATGAAGGCAGGATTCACGCCGAAAAAATCGTCCGTCGCCACCGTATCGCCGAAGTCCTGGTGACCAGCATCCTGAAACACAAATCCGGAGAAATGGAACGGATCGCCTGCGAAGTGGAACACAACCTCCAGCCGGAAGTGGAAGAAGCCATCTGCACCCTTCTGGGCCATCCGGAATTCTGTCCGGACGGGAAACCCATCCCGCGAGGCGCCTGCTGCCGTAAACGGGTCCGGGAGGTGAGCCAGGCCGTGGTGGGTCTGGACAAACTCAACCCCGGCGAAAGCGGGAAAGTCACCTACATCAAGCCGGCCAGTCACGCCATTCTCGAACAGCTGATCTCCTTTGGGCTTTCTCCAGGGGTCATCGTGACCATGACCCAGAACAAGCCGGTGTACTGTGTGAAATTCGAAGAAACGGAACTGGCTCTGGACAGGGAAGTGGTCCGGAATATCTTTGTCTGGAAATTCGAGGAGTGATGATAGAATTCATTCCGGATGATACGACAAAACCAAGCTAATCCGTAAAGTTTTTATCCTGCCATGACGATACGTGGGTTAAGCGTGCGTGTGACCCACGGTATCGCCTTCACATTTATCTTTGAATTGACATTTTTCAATTGAATCGATGCGTGTAACCAAGGAGGGATTCATGCAGAAGTTTAGAATTGCGGCAGGCCTTTCAGGCTTGATGATGCTCTTTGCGGTAGGATGTTCAGCTCTCGACCACGGAAGGGGAAGCAGGAGCGGGGTGGATAATCCCCCTGTCGTCGTTTCCGAGAGTGAAGCGGATGATCTGGATTGGGACAGGGGTGGCAAGGAACAGGCAACGACGGCGGTGGTCACCCTCCATGCCGTGGGACGGGGTATCGCTCCGGAAGACGCCACGAGCCGGGGGCAGGCCATCATTCTTGGGGAAAGCGCGGCCCGGGCCAACGGATACGTGAAGCTGGCCGAACAGATTTACGGGGTTTATGTGGACACCTACAGGCATCTGGGGAAGGGCAAAGTCGATTTTGAAATGGTTCACCAGCAAACCCAGGCCCTTTTAAAGGGGGCCGAGGTCCTGGAGTACAGGCAGCTCGAACACGGTATCTTTGAAGTCTACATGGAAGTCAAGGTGGTGGTTAACCAGAACCATCCGCTTTTCCCCAGGAGATCCTGAACAGGGGAGGTGAGCCGATGTCCGGACATGGCATGAAACACGTGTTGACCTCCATTCTGGTTTTTTTTGTGTTGCTGACAGGATCAGCGGCCTGGGCCAGCGTGATCCCCGAAACCTCCCGTGAACTGATGCTCGAGGAGCAGCGGAACCTCACCAGCGCCGTCCTGGAGTATACGGACAGGATCCATGGCCACAGACTGGAACGTCTGAATTTAAGGGCCGAACAAGAGTGGCTTGGCGTCAAGATTCAGCGAATCAGGGACCAGAAACGGCCTGTGCCTGACGTACTCGAACAGGCTGTCAGACGAAACAATGAACGCCTGGTCTTTCTTGAAAAAGAGTTGAAACGGCTCGAACCTCTCCATGAAAGGCGGGTCGCAGACATGCGGCACCTCGATGCCCGGGTGAAAAAAACCTACGGGAGCCCCGCCCCGGAATGGTGGTCATGGAATCCCAGGATATCTCCTTTCATTTACGCGGAAACCAAAACCCGAAAGACAGAGCCTGTGGTTCATGCGATGCGCCGTGAGGAGGCTCCCCATGACGTGGCCTACGAAATCGAACGAAGGGAAGAATCCGCCCGTGCCTTGAGTTCGGATACGGTTTTTCTGGAAAACCTGGAAAAACAGATCAAGGCGGCTTCCATCGATCCCTGGCTAGCCCTTGCCTCGGATGGGTCGGATGGGAAAGACATCCGGCTTGACGTTCAGCTGCCCATCCTTTTCGGCCTGGGTCAGGCCGACGTGGCGGAGGATTACAGGATTTTTTTACATAAACTGTCGTCACTTCTCAAGCCTTACCAGGCTCTTGTGGAAGTGGCCGGTTACCCTGACGGCAATACCACAGACAGGAAAAGTTTTGTGGCCAACATGGCCCTGGGCACCCGGAGAGCGGCCAGTGTGGTGAAGGAACTCATGAATTCGGGGCTGCCCGCCTCGTCTTTTCGGATCGTCAGTCAGGGAGGAAGCGAGGGGGAGTCTTCAGATAAACGGATGACAGAAGGGGCCCTTTCCCGCCGTGTGGAAGTCCAGGTGTATATCCGTAATCCGGGAAAATCCTGATTTCAATACAGCCGACCCTTTTCCCTCTTGAATGTTTCTTGGCCGGCTGCTATGTGACGTCAGCAAACAATACGCCATCTTGAATGCCATGAACTCTTTATCAACCTGTTTCAACAGTCCGGGGTGAACCCATGAAAGTTCTTGTGACCGGTGCGGCCGGATTCATCGGTTTTTTTCTGTGCAGGCGGCTGCTGGATGAGGGATACACCGTTGTGGGGATCGACAACCTCAACGACTACTACGATGTGAAACTGAAAAAAGACCGCCTGGATCAGTTGAAGCCCTGTCCCTTGTTTACCTTCATCCATATGGACATCGCGGACCGGAAAGCCATGGAATCGCTTTTCCGGGACCATACCTTTGACCGGGTCGTCCATCTGGCGGCCCAGGCCGGAGTGAGGTACAGCATTCAGAACCCCCACGCCTACGGGGACAGCAACCTTACCGGATTTCTGCATGTGCTCGAGGGATGCCGGCATTCCCATACACCCCACCTTGTTTTCGCTTCCAGCAGTTCGGTTTACGGCTGTAACAAGAAAATTCCCTTTTCAACCGGGGATAACGTGGATTATCCGGTTTCTTTTTACGCGGCCACAAAAAAGGCCAACGAGCTGATGGCCCACAGTTACGCCCACCTTTACCGGATTCCCGTGACAGGCCTGAGGTTTTTCACGGTGATCGGCCCCTGGGGCAGGCCTGATATGGCCTATTTTCTGTTCACCAGGGCCATTCTCGAAGGAAAGCCCATCGATGTGTTCAACCATGGGCGCATGAAACGTGATTTCACCTGCATCGACGATATCGTCGAAGGCGTTTTCCGTGTGATGAACAGGATTCCTCAGGCTGGCTCAGAAAGTGGCCAGACAACGGCCCCTTATAAAATTTACAACATCGGTAACAACAACCCTGTGGAGCTGGGGCATTTTATCGAATGTATCGAAAAGGCTCTGGGGACAAAAGCCCTGAAAAACATGCTGCCCATGCAGCCCGGAGATGTCCCCGCCACCTACGCCGATATCGACGATCTCATGACAGACGTGGGGTTCAAACCGGCCATTTCCATCGACCAGGCGGTTGAACAGTTTGTCGCCTGGTACAAGGACTACTACGCCATCACTACTGTCCGGTTAAGAATCAAATAATTCCAGTTGTTTATATAAACTAGTAATTTGTTTTTTGTAATCGCCTGGCTT
>CAZWTY010000092.1:0-16814 GCA_964637565.1 uncultured Desulforapulum sp. | reverse complement strand
CCGAGGGTATCGGCCTCCTGGTTGATGTATTTCTGCTGCTGCTTCCATTCCACGCCGAAGGGGGGATTGGCCAGCATGTAGTCGAAGGTCCACGTCTTGCCGTCTGAGTCGCGGTCGAAGCCGTCGCGGGTGAAAGTGTCGCCGAGGATGATGTTGTCGGCGTCCTCGCCCTTGATCAGCATGTCGGACTTGCACACCGCCCAGGCCTCGTCGTTCCAGTCCTGGCCGTAAAGGTGCGGGCGGGCGTCGCGGTTGAGCTGGCGGATGTACTCCTCGGCCACCGACAGCATGCCGCCGGTGCCACATGCGGGGTCGTAGATGGTTTTCACCACATGGCTCTTGGCCAGATCCTGCTCGGGGGCCAGCAGAAGGTTGACCATCAGCTTGATCACTTCGCGCGGGGTGAAGTGCTCCCCGGCCTCTTCGTTGGATTGTTCCGCCCCGATCCGGATCAGCTCCTCGAATACGTAGCCCATCTGCATCTGATCCACCCGCTGGGGCGAGAGGTCGATCTTTGCAAAGGCCTTGACCACCTCGAACAGGATGTTTTTTTCCGCCATGTGGGCGATCTGCTCGCTGAACTTGAACTTTTCCATGATGGCGCGAACATTCGGGGAGAAGCCGTTGATGTAGCTGTTCAGGTTGGGCGCGAGGTTGTTGGGATCGTCCAGCAGCGAGTGGATCTTTTCTCCCGGCAGGGTGAGCTGCATCCTCGACAGGTTGTAGAAGCGATGGCCGGTGATCTGCTGCAAGCGTGCCTGCTGGACACGTTCGGGCTTGGTCTTCAGAGACTGGAACGCTTCAAGTGCGGCCTGACGCGTCGGTTCCAGCAGGCACTCGAAGCGGCGCAGGACCGTCAGCGGCAGGATGACCTTGCGGTACTCGTTGCGCTTGTAGGGACCACGCAGCAGGTTGCAGATGGACCAGATAAAGTTGGCCAGTTGACCGTGGGTTTCTCCGTTCATTGCTTCTTGTCCTTCGTGTCAAAAACCAAATGAGATTCGTAGTTAAAAATTTGATAAAAAAGATAGTCTTAGGCACCAATAAAGACAAGAAGAAAATAGAAAACTGTGTCTTTATGGTGGTTGTTGAAATAACGTTCCGAGGGAAGTGGTTTCTCTGAGTTTTTATAGAACGAAGGATTTTTACCGAGAACTTAGAAAAACAAAAAAAGGGCGGCCAAAAGGCCGCCCTTGATGTTTTGAAAGAGTCTTTTTAACGCAAGAAGGGATTGTAACGTTTTTCCGCGCCGATCAGGGTGGCGGGACCGTGGCCGGTGATGACCTTCATCTTGTCCCCCAGGGGCAGCAGTTTGGTTTTGATGCTGCGGATCAGGGTGTCGTAGTCGCCGCCGGGCAGGTCAGTGCGCCCGATGGAGCCTTGGAACAGGGTGTCTCCGGCGATGACGAACTCTTCGGCCAGAAGGGCTATGCCGCCCTGGGAATGACCCGGGGTGTGGAGGACCTTGAGTTTCTCTTCTCCGAAGGTGATGATGTCTCCGTCTTTCACGAACCGGTCCGCCGGGGGGGAGTTTTCCATGCGCATGCCGAAGCTCATGGCCATTTCCTTGAGGTAGCCCAGCATGGGGGCGTCCTTTTCATGGATCAGGATTTCGGCTCCCGTGACTTCTTTCAGCCGGCGGTTGGCTCCCACATGGTCGAAATGGCCGTGGGTGTTGATGATCTTTTCAAGGGTCAGCTTTTCACTGGTCAGCACCGAGAGGATCTTGTCCCCTTCGTCACCGGGGTCCACCACAGCGGCTTTCCTGGTTCGTTCACAGCCGAGAATGACGCAGTTGGCGCCGATGGGGCCAACCACAAGAATTTTGACGATCACACGCACCTCCCGTTATCCGGCTTTGCCTGATCTTGTTTTTTCAAGGTCCAGGGAAATGGCGTCGAGGATGCCGTTGATAAAGGCCCCCGAATCCGCCGTCCCGTACTTCTTGCCGATGTCGATGGCCTCGTTGATCGAGACTTTCGACGGAATGTCCGGACAGTACATCATCTCGAACACGGCGATGCGCATCACGTTCCGGTCCACCCCGGACATCCGGGACAGCTTCCAGTTGCTGGAGAACGTTTCGATCATCCGGTCGATCTCCGCTTTCCGTTCCAGAACCCCCTCCGTGAGAAAGGTGAAAAAGGGTTTGATGTCTTCCGCCGGTTCAAAGTTGATGCAGAAAAGGGTCAGCGCCCGTTCCGGATCGTTTTTCCCCATGTCGATGTAGTAGAGAGCTTGCAGGGCAAGCTCCCGGGAACTGCGCCGGTGTCCCATGGTCGTTAAACTCCCGTTATACCAGGGCCATGAGGTTGGCCATTTCAATGGCCGCAACCGCGGCGTCCCAGCCTTTGTTTCCGGCTTTGGTGCCGGCCCTTTCGATGGCCTGCTCGATGGTGTCCGTGGTGACCACGCCGTAGATCACCGGCATGTTCGCTTCCATGCTGGCCATGGCCACGCCTTTGGTGACTTCGGAGCACACGTAGTCGAAATGGGGGGTGGCTCCCCGGATCACGGCGCCCAGGCAGATCACCGCGTCGTATTTTTTGGAGAAAGCCGCCCGTTTGGCCAGAAGGGGGATTTCAAAGGCTCCGGGAACCTTGATGATGTCGATGTCACTGTCTGCGGCGCCGCTCCTCACCAGGGCGTCCACCGCGCCTCCGACCAGTCTTTCGGTGATGAAGTCGTTGAAACGGCTGACGACGATGGCAAATTTCTTACCCTGGGCGCTCAGGGATGATTCGATGATTCGGGGCATAAGTCAGTTCCTTGTTGTTTGATCCTGGTTGAAAGGGCTGCCTGAAAAGACAGGCCGTGAGTGTCCGCTATTCTTTTTCAACTTTGAGAATGTGTCCCATTTTCAGGCGTTTGCACTCCAGATAACCGATGTTGTGTTTGTTGAAGTCCACCTGGATGGGGCACTGTTCGACCACGCTGAGGCCGTACCCTTCAAGACCGATCATCTTCTTGGGGTTGTTGGTCATCAGCTTCATCTTCTTCACGCCGAGGCTGGCCAGGATCTGGGCTCCGATGCCGTAGTCCCGCATGTCCGCGTCAAATCCGAGTTTTTCGTTGGCCTCCACGGTGTCGTAACCCTGGCGCTGAAGCTCGTAGGCCTTGAGCTTGTTCACCAGCCCGATGCCCCGGCCTTCCTGGCGCAGGTACAGAAGGACTCCGCTGCCCTCGTTGTTGATCATTTCCAGGGCCTTGTGAAGCTGGTCCCGGCAGTCACATTTCATCGATCCGAAAATGTCACCGGTCATGCATTCGGAGTGGACCCGGACGAGAATGGGTTTTTCAGGATCGATCTCCCCTTTCACGATGGCGATGTGGGTGAGGTTGTCCAGATCGTTTTCATAGGCGATGATCCGGACCTCGCCGGCGGCCTTGGTGGGGATCACGGTTTCCGCCGCCACCCGGACAAAGGATTCGGTCCGCATTCTGTATTCCACCAGGTCGGCCACGGTGCAGATGCCGATGCCGTGCTCTTCGCTGAATTTCTCCAGGGAAGGCATGCGGGACATGGTGCCGTCGTCGTCCATGATCTCACAGATCACCGCCGCCGGTTTCAAGCCGGCCAGCCGGGCCAGGTCCACGGAACCTTCGGTCTGGCCCACCCGGACCATGACACCGCCGCCCCGTGCCCGTAACGGAAAGATATGGCCTGGGCGGGCCAGATCTGAGGGCTTGGCGTTGTCGGCGATGGCGGTGAGGATGGTGGTGGCCCTGTCCGCCGCGGAAATTCCTGTGGTGACGCCTTTCTTGGCCTCGATGGACACGGTGAAACCCGTGCCGAACTGGGAGGTGTTGTCCGACACCATCATGGGCAGTTTCAGGGCATCGCACATCTGGCCCGACATGGGCAGGCAGATGAGGCCCCTTCCGTATTTCGCCATGAAATTGATGGCTTCCGGCGTCACGTGCTCCGCCGCCATGGTCAGGTCGCCTTCGTTTTCCCTGTCCTCGTCGTCCACGAGGATCACCATGCGTCCGTCCCGGATGTCTTTGATGGCCTGTTCGATGCTGATCACTGGCATGTCTTAAAAAACTCCTTTCATATAAATCCTGCTTTCACCAGAAAAGCCCGGTCGATGGCAGAACCCTGGGACGCATCCCCACGGTCCTTTTTTCCATCCATGAACCTTTCGATATATTTCCCGATGATATCGGTTTCGATGTTGACGTGTTCCCCGGGCTGCTTGAAGCCGATGCTGGTGATTTTCGCCGTGTGGGGAATGATGCTGAGTTCGAAGAAATCGGAGCCGACACGGTTGATGGTCAGGCTGATGCCGTCCACGGCCACCGAGCCTTTCTGGATCATGTAGCGGATCAGCTCCGGGGGGACGGCGATGGTGACGATCACGGCGTTACTGAGGGTGTTCTTGCTGCGGATCAGGCCCGTGCCGTCGATGTGGCCTGAAACCAGGTGGCCGTCCAGACGGTCCGACAAACGGAGGGCCCGCTCCAGGTTCACCCGGTCGCCCGGCCTGGCGTCCCCGAAGGTGGTTTTTGAGAGGGTTTCAGGGGCCACATCCACCTCGAAGCGCCGGCCCGAGAGGGTGACGGCCGTGAGGCAGGCCCCGTTCACCGCGATGCTGTCCCCGATTTTCGTTTTGTCGAGGTCAAAATCGGATTCCACGGTGAAGCGCTTGCCCAGTCCTGCGGAGGATACGGCCCGGAGAGTCCCCAGTCCTTCTATGATGCCCGTAAACATGCGTGTCCTTTCATCTGGCCTGTGCAATGGTCGCCTCGATCATGATGTCCTCGTCAAAACGCCTGATCGAAAGGTTTTCAAAACAGACGGCGTCTTTCATCAGCTCGGGTCCCGGGCCCCTCAGAAGGGGAATGCCGTCGTCTCCGCCCAGAATTTTCGGGGCGTAGAACCCGAAGATTTTGTCCACGATACCGGACTGGATGGCCGAAGAAAGCACCCGGCTGCCGCCTTCCACAAGCAGGCTCGAGATGTTCATGGCCCCCAAGATAACCATCAATCGCGGAAGATCAACCCGTCCGTCTTTCAAAGGGGCGGTTAAAATCCTGACGCCCTGGTTTTCAAGGCGCTGTTTTTTTTCCGCCAGGGCCGGGTCCAGCACGGCGTCTTCGCTGCAAACCAGGAATGTATCAGAATCGGAGGTGAGGCGCAATATCCGGGCTGATTCCGGAATCCGGAGCCGGGTGTCGAGAATGAAGCGGTGGGGGTCGCGCCCTTTGACGCCGTTAAGCCGGGTGGTGAGGCTGGGGTCGTCGGCGATCACCGTGTCCACGCCCACCATGATGCCGTCCACCAGGTGGCGGAGCTCATGGACATAGGCCCGGGACCGTTCGTTGGTGATCCATTTGGAGTCTCCGGTGCGTGTGGCGATCCGGCCGTCCAGGGTCGAGGCGTATTTCAGGATGACAAAGGGTTTTCGGGTCTGGACGTGTTTGATGAAGATCTCGTTCAGGCGGCGGGCCTGAGGTTCGAGGATTCCGGACACCACGTCGATGCCGTGTTGCCGGAGAAGATCGGCTCCGCCGGACGCCACGGGGTTGGGGTCTGGCATGGCCATCACCACCTTCGTGATGCCGGTCTCGATGATTTTTCGTGTGCAGGGCGGGGTTTTGCCGGTGTGGTTGCAGGGTTCCAGGGTCACGTAGAGGGTGGCTCCCCGGGCACGGTCTCCGGCGTCGTCGATGGCGTTCACCTCGGCGTGGGGACCGCCGTAAACCTTGTGCCAGCCCTGGCCCACCACCCGGCCATCCTTGACGACCACGGCGCCGACCATGGGGTTGGGCGAGGTGAAACCTTTCCCCTTTTCAGCAAGGGCAAGGGCCATTTCCATGTACTGCCTGTCGTCCATCCGGTGTTTCCCCGCTTATTAAAGAACAGTGTCTTTAGTGGTGGTTCAAAAAATATCGCTGCTACTGCTTGCTTGTCAAAAGACTTTTCAGTTCCTGGACAAAATCGTTCACATCCTTGAATTCACGGTAGACCGAGGCGAAGCGCACATAGGCGATGGGGTTCAGCTTGTGGAGTTTTTTCATCACCCGCTCTCCGATCATTTCCGACGGAATTTCCTTTTCACCCGTTTCCCGGAGTTCCCGTTCCAGTTCGTCGAGAAATTCCTCGATGACGTTCACGCTGATATCGAGTTTTTCACAGGCCCTGAAAATGCCTGACCGGACTTTGTCACGGCTGTACTCTTCCCGGCGCCCGTCCTTTTTGACGATCATGACGGAGATGGCCTCCACATGCTCGTAGGTGGTGAACCGCTGGCCGCAGTCGATGCATTCGCGGCGTCTGCGGATCACCGTGCCGTCTTTGCTGAGTCTCGAGTCGATGACCTTGTTGTCGAGTTCGGAACAGAAAGGACATTTCATCCGGCAACCCCCTTGGTTTCTTTTGGCTTATCCATCACAGAACCTTTATCAGTTCACCGTCTTCCAGGACCTGCATCACAACAAGCCCCGCCTCTTTCATCATCTCCATGGCCAGAGGATCGGTGTAGCCCGAGGCGTAATATATGGTGTCGATGCCCGCGTTGATCAGCATTTTCGTGCAGATCGAACAGGGGAGATGGGTGCAGAACAAGGTGGAATCCTTGATGGATACCCCGTAGTAGGCCGCCTGGATGATGGCGTTCTGCTCGGCGTGAATGCCCCGGCAGAGTTCGTGCCTTTCCCCGGAAGGAACGTTCAGCTGCTCCCTCAGGCAACCCGTTTCCTTGCAGTGGCGGATTCCCGAGGGCGCCCCGTTGTAACCCGTGGACAAAAGCCGTTTGTCCTTGACCAGCACCGCCCCCACAGACCTCCGGAGGCAGGTGGACCGTCTGGCCACCAGCGCGGTGATATCCATGAAGTAGCGGATAAAGGACGGACGACCGGCTTGTTCTGTCATGGATCAGACCCTTTCGTGTTCGGTGAACAGGGGGAAGGCCCGGCAGAGTTCCCGGACTTTTTCCCTGACTTTCGACAGGGTTTCCTGGCTGTCACGGAATTTGATGGCGTCATGGATCAGCTCGGCCACCAGCTGCATTTCCTTGTCGCCCATGCCCCGGGTGGTGAGAACAGGCGTTCCCAGGCGCACGCCGCTGGTGGTGACAGGACCCCGCTTGTCGTAGGGAATCACGTTTTTGTTGGCGGTGATGCCGGCCTGGTCGAGCACGGCTTCGGCTTCCTTGCCCGTGATCTTCCGGTTGGACAGGTCGATGACCATCAGATGGTTGTCCGTTCCGCCGGACACCAGCTCGAAGCCTTTGTCCAGAAGGGCCAGGGACAGGGTCTTGGCGTTTTTCACGATGTTGGCCTGATAGGTCTTGAATTCAGGGGTGGACGCTTCCTTGAGGGCGATGGCCTTGGCCGCGATCACGTGCATCAGGGGGCCGCCCTGGATGCCGGGGAAGATCTGCTTGTTCATCACCGACGTGAGGTCCTTGCCTGAAACCATCAGCCCGCCCCGGGGTCCCCGGAGGGTCTTGTGGGTGGTGGTGGTGACGATGTCCGCGTAGGGCACGGGGTTGGGATGCACGCCTCCGGCGATAAGGCCGGCGATATGGGCCATGTCCACCATCAGGTAGGCGCCCACGGATTGGGCGATTTCGGAAAAGGTCTTGAAATCAAGGAGTCGGGGGTAGGAACTGGCCCCCACCACGATCATTTTCGGTTTGAACTCTTCGGCCAACTGGCGGACGTGGTCGAAATCGATGGTGCCCGTTTCCCGGCTGACGCCGTAATGTTTGAAGTTGAACAGCTTGCCGGAAAAATTGGCCGGGCTTCCGTGGGTCAGATGCCCGCCGTGGGTGAGATCCATGCCGAGAACGGTGTCGCCGGGAGAGAGAAAGGCGAACAGGGCCGCCATGTTGGCCTGGGAGCCGGAATGGGCCTGGACGTTGGCGTACACCGAACCGTACAGGGCGTTGGCCCTTTCAATGGCCAGGGTTTCCACGTCATCGACGAAATCACAGCCGCCGTAGTAACGCTTGCCGGGATAACCTTCGGCGTATTTGTTGGACAGAACCGACCCCATGGCTTCCATGACGGCGGCGCTGATGATGTTTTCGGAAGCAATCATCTCGAGGTTGTTCTGCTGGCGAGAGATTTCATGGCTGATGGCTGTTGCGATTTCCGGATCGACTTTTTTGATGTATCTCAGATTGATCATGTTCCCCTCGTTTGTGTTCCACGGCCACATCCCCGTGAGGGCTGTGCATGGTTCCGGCCCAGGCGCGCCGGCTGTTCAAATAGATTGTGATGATTCCGTTAAAACCCGATGGTGTCCAAGGTCTGAATCCGGTCCAGGTGCCGTCCGCCCTCGAAAGGTGTTTCCAGCCATGTCCTGACAAGATCCACGGCCAGGGCTTCGCCGATGACCCGTGCCCCCATCACCAGGATGTTCGAGTCGTTGTGAAGACGGCTCATCCTCGCCGAAAACGATTCACTGCACAGGGCGGCCCGAACCCCGGGGTAGCGGTTGGCCACCATGGACATGCCGAGACCCGTACCGCAGATCAGGATGCCCCGCTGGTTTTTTCCGGTCGATACGGCCGAAGCGACGATTTTCCCGAAATCCGTGTAATTGACGGATCCGGGACCATGGGTTCCCACGTCTTCCACAGCCAGTCCGCAGTCCCTGAGATAATCCACGATCACGGCTTTCAGGGCGTAAGCGGCGTGATCGCTCCCGATGAGGATGGGGGTGTTCAACTCTTCGTATCCAATGGTCATTCCAAAACTCCGTTCCCGGTCACCCGTTCTCTGCAATCCGACTCCGGTTTCCAAAGAACAGACAGGGCGGGGAAGGCCCCACCCTGGCGAACGCAATGCTAAACGCGCCGGTCATGGCAGAAGGCCATGGCGGCGCTGAATCGGTTTCTTCCGCCGAAGCGGCTTGACGTTCGTCACACCCGTGTCTTGAGGAAATCAAGAACATCCTTGACGGTGACGAGCTTTTCCGCCTGATCGTCTTCGATCTCGATGTCGAACATGTCTTCCATGGTCATGATCAGTTCGACGATGTCCAGGGAATTGGCTCCAAGGTCATTGATGAAGTTGGCCTCGGGCACCACGTCGTCGAGATCGATTTTGAGTTTTTCCGCAATGGTTTTTCTGACTTTGTCTTCAATGGTCATACGGTTTCTCCTTGATCTATATGTACATGCCACCGCTGACATGGAGGACCTGTCCGGTGATGTAGGACGCGCGGTCGGATGCCAGAAACTCCACGGCGGACGCCACGTCATCCTGGGTTCCGACCCGTCCCAGGGGGATCAGGTTAAGGATATGGTCCTTGGTTTTGTCGTCGAGGGTGGCGGTCATGTCGGTGTCGATATAGCCTGGCGCCACGGCGTTCACCGTGATGTTTCTCGGGGCGAGTTCCCTTGCCAGAGATTTGGTGAGACCGATGAGGCCGGCTTTCGAGGCCGCGTAATTGGACTGGCCGGCGTTGCCGGTGACACCCACCATGGACGTGATCATGATGATACGTCCGGAATGCTGCTGCATCATGGTGCGCGCCGCTGTTTTGGAGAAAAGGAAGGCGCCTTTGAGGTTGATGTCCATCACCTCGTCCCAGTCGCGTTCCTTCATTCTCACCACCAGTCCGTCCCGGGTGATTCCGGCGTTGTTGACCAGAACGTCCACCCGGCCTGTCTCGTCGAGAACGGTTTTGAAAAAACCTTTGATCGCTTCTTCGGAACGGACATCGACCTGAAGGCCCCTGGCCGTTCCGCCTTTTTCAGAAACCAGTCGTTCCGTTTCCCTCGCGGCGTCTTCGGCGGAAGAGTAGTTGAACCAGACAGAGGTCCGGGCATCGGCCAGGGCAACGCATACAGCCCTTCCAATTCCCCTGGAACCTCCGGTGACAACCACGGTTCGTCTTGCCTTCTCAGGCATGGTCGATCCTTCCGTCCGGATGTGCCGGCTTTTAGTCGTTGTTGACCTGGATCACGGCCCGGCCTTTGTAGATTCCGCAGGACGGACAGGCGCGGTGCATGGCCTTGGGTTCTCCGCAATCCGAACAGGTGGACACGTTCGGTGCGAGGGTTTTCTGGTGTGTGCGTCTTTTTCTGGCTCTTGATTTGGACGTCCTTCTCTTTGGTACCGCCATGGGAAATCTCCTAACTATTTTGAATTCCTAATAATTTGAATAAGTTCAAATAATCGCATTAACCGTACTTATTTATTTTATTTAAAAAGGGTTGTCAAGAATATTCACGGACTTGGATTTTAATTCCCCTGTTTTTGTTCTCTTGTGATTCAGAACGGCATATGGTATTTCATGCCAGCTCCGATCTGGAAAAGATCACGGCATGTGCCGGAAATATCAGGAAAGACAAACATGGCATGAGGTGAAATCCATGGATACGATCATCACACGGTTCCCCCCGAGCCCCACGGGTTATCTTCACGTGGGTGGCGCGAGAACGGCTCTTTTCAACTGGCTCTACGCCCGCCACACCGGCGGCCGATTCATCCTGCGCATCGAGGACACCGACGCGGCCAGGTCCACCCAGGCGTCGGTGGACGCGATTTTCGAATCCCTGGAATGGCTCGGCATCGACTGGGACGAGGGGCCCTATTTCCAGACGAAACGCTACGATCTGTACCGGGAGTATATCCGCAAGCTCATTGACGCCGGTCACGCCTACTACTGCACCTGTACGCCTGAAGAAATCGAGGCCATGCGGGAAAGGGCCATGGCTTCCGGAGGCAAACCCAAATACGACGGCACCTGCCGTGAGAAGAACCTTCCCGAGACACCGAACGCCGTGGTCCGGCTCAAGGCCCCCCTTACAGGCGCCACGGTGATCGAAGACGTGGTGAAGGGGCATATCGCCTTCCAGAACGCCGAGCTGGACGACTACATCATCCAGAGAAGCGACGGGTCGCCGACGTACAACCTGGCCGTGGCCGTGGACGACATCACCATGGGCGTGAACACCATCCTCCGGGGTGACGACCATGTGAACAACACGCCCAAGCAGATGATGATCTACAACGCCCTGGGCGTTCCCCTGCCCCGGTACGGCCATCTGCCCATGGTCCTTGGCAGTGACAAGACACGGCTCAGCAAGCGCCACGGGGCCATGAGCGTGTCCGAGTTCAGGGACATGGGGATTCTCCCCGACGCCATGCTCAACTACCTGGTCCGCCTGGGCTGGTCCCACGGAGACCAGGAGTTTTTCACCCGCAGCGAGCTGATCGAAAAGTTCAACCTGGAGCACATCGGGCGGTCCGCCGGCGTGTTCGACCAGAACAAGTTGTTCGCCCTGAACGCCGAGCATATCAAAGCCTCGGAACCGGAGGCCCTGATCGCCCCCCTCACCCCGCTTCTCGAACAGCGGGGCTGTCCGGTCACGGACAGGGTCAAGCTGGCCAAGGCCATTGTGACCCTGCAACCGAGAAGCAAGACCCTGATCGACATGGCCGACGGAGCCCTGTTCTATTTTAAGGATATCGAGGCCTACGACGAAAAAGCGGCCGAAAAGTGTTTTGGAGGTTCGGCCGCTGAAACGGTCCGGGTTCTGGTGGCCGAACTCCAGACGCTTGACGCCTTTGATGAGCCAGCGCTTGAAGGTGCTTTTAAAAAGGTGATGGAAACGACGGAACAGGGGTTCGGCAAGGTGGCCAACCCGGTTCGCGTGGCCCTTTCCGGAAAAAACGTCAGCCCCGGCATGTTCGAGATGATGGGTGTCCTGGGAAAAGACGAAACCTTGAAACGTCTGGACCAGGCCCTGAAACACATGGAATGCCGATAAGAATCACCCGCCATGGAGCGCAAGGCTCCATGGCGGACCGCTTTACGCCCTTCTTCTCCTGAACGCCATGCCTCCCATGTGCCTGAAAATCCTGAACACGGTCAAATAAACGTTTTCCCGTGGTTTTGGATTTTTTCCCTCTCCCAGATAGCGCATCTGGTTTTCGTACCAGGTGATCTCCAGCATGGCGATCCGGTCCAACAGCGGGACGCCTGTGGTCAGGGGCCTGACCGGGCTTGTGTAATCCTGGCCGGCCAGGATCTTTCGAGGCAGTTCAGGGTCCACCACCAGGGGGCGGCCCAGGCCCACCATGGCGATTCCCGCATGGGTCATGGCGTCGATCATGGCCTCGGAGGTGCGGAACCCGCCGGTCAGCACGATGGGTGTGCCCACGCTGGCCACGGCCCGCTCGGCGAAATCGATGAAGAACGGACGGCTTTCCCCGGTTTTCTTCTTTCCGTCCATCATCACCGGCGATTCGTAAGTCCCGCCGGATATCTCGATCAGGTCCACCCCTTCTCCGGCAATGGCCCGGACCACCTCCAAAGCCTCGTCTTCGGTGAACCCTTTGTTCCTGAAATCCGAGGAGTTCAGTTTGACCCCCACGGGAAAATCAGGCCCGACCTCGGCCCGGACAGCCCGGATGATTTCCACGAGAAAACGCATCCTGTTTTCAAGGCTTCCGCCCCAGATGTCCGTTCTCTGGTTGAAACGCGGTGAGAGGAACTGGCTGACCAGGTAACCGTGGGCCCCGTGGATCTGGACTCCGGTGAATCCGGCCCGTTTGGCGATGCCGGCGGACCGGGCGAATTTTCCGATGATCTCACGGATGTTCTCGTCGGAAAGCTCCCGGGGGGTGTTGAACACATGGCGCAGCTCCGAGGAGTAAGGAATGGCCGAGGGAGCCACGGGCTCGGGCGAGAGGAACTTCGGACTCTGGCGGCCGGGATGGTTGAGCTGAACCCAGATCTGGGCCCCGTCCTTTTTTCCGCATTCCGCCCACTGGGACAGGGCCGGAAGGTCGTCGTCTCGGTCCATGACCACGTTCCTGGGTTCGCCCAGGGCTTTCCGGTCCACCATGATGTTGCCGGTGACGATGAGGCCTGTACCGCCTTTGGCCCAGCGTTCGTATAGCCGGTTCAGGGCGGGGGTCGGGCGGTTTTTTTCATCGGCCAGGATTTCGCTCATGGCGGATTTGAAAAACCGGTTTTTGATCGTGACCCCGCAGGGAAGGGTTAGAGGTGTGTCGAGAAGGGAATGGCGGCTCTGGTTCATGGCGGTCTCCTGTTCTTGGTGTGGGAGTCAAAAATGCGAATGTTTGAATTTAAGACAGTATGACCGCAGGTCAAGGCCGGGTTGATTTTCCAGGCCTGGCCACAAACGCGACATCGCCGGGCGTAACGGGAAAGGATGATTTTTATCTTGAATTTTTTTGATAAAATGAATAAGTTGCACAGTTTAAAAACAATGTTCATTCAAGTTAATCTATCACAGACACCCAATACGCCGTTTACGGCCCGACGGCCTGGGATGGACGGAAACCTGGAGAAGGCGAATCGTGACCGAAAGAAAGGAAAGACAAAAAATGGTGAGAGACAGACTTGGCGATGCCATGGCCCGGTTCTCCACAGACGACGTCATCCTTTTTATACGCTGGGCCTTTATTGCCGGTTGCATGGCTCTGGTGGCCCTGATGATCGCCTCGCCCTACCTTCTTTCCGCAAGGCCGGAACGAAGCCAGACTCTTGCCGGTACCTGGAAAATCAGCCTGGAAGACCGGCCGGAATTCTCAGGCCCCACTTACGATGACAGCGCCTGGGATTCCTTTGAATTTCCGGGATCGTTCATGAATTACGCAGAAAAGAACGGTCGCCATGAAGGGGTGTGCTGGATCAGGAAAAAGGTGGCGCTGGGCGACGACTTTAAAAACGGGCCTGTGGGTCTTTGCCTGGGCCGCATTGGCAACGCCGACGAAACCTTCGTGAACGGAATCCGGGTCGGAGGCATGGGCGGGTTCCCACCCGAAGAGTTCGCCATGTGGAACCATCCCCGGAACTATCCGGTGTCCCGTCGGGATCTGGTTTCGGATGGAACTCAGGTCATTGCCGTGAGGATTTCCTATCTGGGCTTAGGGGAAGTCCTCGGGCCCATGTTCGTGACCGACGAAAAAGGCTTCAGAACCTACAGGGTCTCCAGCGCCTTTTCCCAGATCGGCATGGGCTATGTGTCCATCGCCATGGGAACGGCCCTTTTGATGATCTTTCTATTCTTCTACCTGAAACGGATAGAACACCACGAGTACCTGTACTACTGCCTCCAGCTTTGCTTCGGCCTGCCCGTGGTGCTGACCGTCTGCACCTACTGGCCTGTTTTCGGCGATCCCCAGCAAAATTTCATCATCGTGGGGTTCTCCTGGGTGGCCCTTAACGTGGCCCATCCCATATTTCTCCACAGGTTTTACCGCTTTGAACGGTCATGGGTTGAGCGGGTACTTTGGGCCTATCTGGCCCTGGTCGTTGTGGTGGGACTCTTTTTCTGCGACCGGTCCAACATCCGGGCTCTTGGCACGTTCCTAATCTCGGTGACCACCGGAATCGGGTTCTACAATTTATCTTGCAATGTGACGGCCATCGTGAAGAAAAGGCCCTACGCGCGGATCTTCGGTTTTTTCGGGATCACTGTGGTGCTTTGCGCCATCCACGACGGGTTTGTCTATCTGCGGAAATTTTCAGGCCTCGACCTGAACCTGTTCGGCTACCATCCGTCCATGATGATTTTTCACGTGGGGGCGATTTTCCTGTATACCGGAACGGCCATCGTCCTGGTGGCCCGGTTCATCAATGTCGCCGACGAGGTGGGAGAGCTGAACGAAAAGCTCGAGACGTTTATCGTGGAAAACGCCATGCTGAACGAGAAACTCGAAAAGATACTCAGGAAGAAGCCGGAAACGGTGATGTCCACCATTGCCGAAGAGAAAATCAAGAATGTGATCAAATACATCAACGAAAATTACAAGGACGGGATCAGCCGGGAGGATCTGGCAGGTTTCGCGGGCGTTCACCCGGACAGCCTGGGCAAACAGTTCAAGAAGTACACCGGATACAAGCTCGGGGACTACATCAACGAACTCCGGGTGAACGAAGCGGCCCGAAGACTCCGGGAAGAAGACGCCAACATCATCGATATCGCCTTTGACGTGGGCTTTGAAAGCGTCCGGACCTTCAACCGGATCTTTCCCAGATTCATGAACGAGACCCCCAACAATTACCGCAAAATCTACCAGTCCAGCTCCTCTTCTTCGGACTGAAACCAAAAGGTATCTTGGTTTGACTTTGTAAACCATGCCGTCGTGGGCATTCATTGCTTTAGACATTCAAACATTACAAAAACAAATGAATATCAAAGGGAATGATCCTTCATTCGATGTTGGCTGTTGGGCGTTGGATGTTCGACGTTCACATTTTTTCATTTTTCATTCCAACCATTTAACCCGTCTTTTTCAGACCAGGTTTTTGTCTTGGCCCGGATTGGCCATCCGGCTTTTCCGGAGCTGAATTTTTTTAAGGCCATTTCAAGACAAGGGCCGGAACTGGCCAGACGGGGTATATTTTTTCATATATTCATCGTCAGAAAAAAGACATGCAACTCCAATGGTAAATGAAAATTTCCGGGCTGCATTCCGAGTTGGTCTATGCCATTTCCCCCAACCCATGGCACATGATTTCCCCCCCCCCCAATTAACTCGGAAGCGCAGCCCGGATTTTTTTATGGCGCGGACACAAGCCCGTTTACTTGAACCATTTTCTGTGACAAAATCAGGAATCATCATTCAACTCCCCTCCACATTTTCACAAAGGACACATGCCATGGAAATCAAGAAAGCTGATTTTGCCGGCAGCTGGTACCCTGGAAGCTCCTCGGGCTGTGAAGAGGATATCCGGGGATTTTTGTCGTCTCCCGGTTTCAGGGCGGTTCCTGAAAAAACCCGGGTGGCCGGAATCGTTCCCCATGCGGGCTGGTATTTTTCCGGGGCCCTGGCCTGCCAGGTGATATGCCGGCTTGCCCATGGGGACAAGCCGGATGTGGTCGTGCTGTTCGGTAAGCACATGAGACCCAGGGAACAACCGGACATCATGGCCGGCGGAGGGTTCGAGACGCCGCTGGGGATGGTACCCGTTCACCAGGATCTGTCTGCCACCCTTTCGGAAGAACTGGATCTCCGGAAAATCCATCTTTCCCAGGCCGGACCGGAAAACACCATCGAACTTCAGCTGCCGTTTATCCGGTATTTTTTTCCGGACACGCCCGTGGTGGCCATCGGGGCGGCACCCAATTCCACCGCAGTCCATATCGGCAGGGAAACGGTGGCCATCGCACAGCGCATGGGCCTTTCCGTGAAAATCATCGGGTCCACGGATTTGACCCACTACGGCCCCAACTACGGGTTCATGCCCCACGGGCAGGGGATCGAAGGGCTATCATGGGTCAGGGAGGAAAACGATCCGAGGATGATTTCCATGATGCTGGCCATGGACAGGGACCGTATTGTGGATGAAGCCTTGTCACACGGAAACGCCTGCTGCTCCGGTGCGGTGGCGGCCGCGGTTTCCGGAGCCGGGACCCTGGGGGCGGATCACGGCGAGCTTCTGGCCTATACCACCAGTTACGACAAAAGCCCGGGCCACAGTTTCGTGGGATACGCGGCCGTTCTGTACTGACGTTCGAAAGGAGAAGGCCTTATGGTTGTGGGTGTGGCCCGCATGGCGTTCAGGATTCACGGATGCCATTCGTTGAAAGAAAAAAGGGCTGTGGTGAAATCCATGGTCACACGGCTCCGGAACGCCTTTAACGCGTCCGTGGCGGAAATCGCCCTGAACGATGTCCACCAGCGAGCGGAGATCGGTGTAACCATGGTGGGAAACGATCACCAGCTGATCAACTCGAAACTGGACAAGCTCCTGGACATGGCCGAAGGCATGGGGCTTGCCGAGATGCTGGAATCGGAAATCGACATCGTCCACTACTGACGGCTTCGGAAAAAGTCCGATCTCTGCGTTACGCTTCATCCCTCGTCACTGC
>CAZWTY010000091.1:0-17660 GCA_964637565.1 uncultured Desulforapulum sp. | reverse complement strand
GAGGAATGAGGCGTACTTAGGGTACGCCGCAGTGACGAGGGATGAAGCGTAACGCTTAAGATCGGACTTTTTACGAAGCCGTCAAAGCTTGGACATAATCGGGAAACATGATGAACAGTCAGAAAAAAAGGCTACTGGTGATCGACGACGAGGAAAACATGCGCCACATGCTTTCCACCATGATGGCCCACGGCGGCTATGACACGGAGACGGCCTCCGATGGATTCGAGGGGCTCCGGATGGTGGAGCTGGCCCGGGAGGAAGGCCGGCCTTACGACTTCGTGCTCTGTGACATCAAGATGCCCCGGATGGACGGGATGGAGTTTCTGAAATCCGGCCGGGAAAAACTGGTGGGAACCACGGTGATCGTCATGTCGGCCTACGGGACCATCGACTCGGCGGTGTCCGCCATGAAACTCGGGGCCTTCGATTACATCTCCAAACCCTTCAAAGCCGATGAAATCAGGCTTGTTCTTGAAAAGGCCGCGGAACGGGAAACCCTGAAATCCGAAAACCAGTACCTGAAAAACCGCATCCAGACCATGGAAACCTGCTACAGCTTCCATGACATCACGGCGAAAAGCCAGGTCATGCAGGACGTGTTCATGCTGGCTGAAAAAGCGGCCAGATTCGCCACCACCGTTCTGATCACCGGCGGCAGCGGAACGGGTAAAGAGCTGATCGCCCGGGGAATCCACCGCTTGAGCAGCCGGGCGGACAAACCCATGGTGCCTGTGAACTGCGGAGGCATTCCCGAAGCCCTCATGGAAAGCGAGTTTTTCGGTCACAGGAAAGGGGCTTTCACCGACGCCAGAACCGACAAACCCGGGCTTTTTGAGGAAGCCGACGGGGGGACCCTGTTTCTCGATGAAATCGGCGAACTGCCCCTGCCCATGCAGGTGAAACTGCTCCGGGTTCTTCAGGAAAACGAGATCCGTCCCGTGGGGGACGTGAAGACCCGTAAGATCGACGTCCGGGTCATCGCGGCCACGGCCCGGAACCTGGAAGAGGAAGTCCGGAAAGGCCGGTTCAGGGAAGACCTTTTTTACCGGCTCAACGTTCTGGCCATCACCCTTCCGCCACTGAAGGACCGGCCCGAGGATATTCCGGTCCTTTGCGAACGTTTCGTGGACATGTTCAACCGGCGTTTCGGCCGTCATGTCCGGTCCATTTCACCGGCGGCCATGGCCCTGATCTACGCCCATGACTGGCCCGGCAACGTTCGTGAACTGGAAAACGCCATTGAACGGGCCATCGTCCTGGCCGACGAGGATGTGCTTCAGCCCGAGCATTTCACGGCCCTTGTGAAAAAACCGGCAACCGCAGGTTCTTCTGAAACCGAAAGGGGCGCCGGGGGCAGCGACTCGGCTGAAAAACCCTTTTCACTCAAAGCGGCCCGGGAAGACCTGGAACGGAAGATGATCATCCGGGCTCTGGTCGAAACAGGCGGCAACAGGACCCATGCGGCCCGTCTTCTGGAAATCAGCCATCCCTCCCTTCTGAGCAAGATCAAGGCCTACAGCATCGACCTTTAACGGGTCACTCTACCAGCCAGGCCGTGCGCAGTTCGATGCTGTGGTTCGAGACCACGGCGGCAGCCTGGGCGATCCGGTTCCGGACCAGAGGCTTTTGGCCCCTTTTGACATCGGAGTTCAGGAGATCCGAAACATTGACCGGCCGCACGGGATTCCGGTTCAGGTAAAGTTCCTGGAGGGTGTGGGCGATGCTGAGGTCGATAAACGGCGCTGTCTTGTCGATGTCGAGGTACACGCAGCGCGGCCTGAGTTCCAGAAGAAACTGGCCGTTCTTGTTCCGGGTGAACACCGGCGCGATTTCGAATTCCGCCTTTTTCAGCACCAGCCGTCCTTTGAGACCCGAGAGGGCCGTCCCAAGGGTCAGAACGCCTCCTTCGCCTTTGACGATCAGGATATTCCGTTTGGAATCAAGATGGGTGACCACACGCTTCACCGTGATGAAACTCCTTGGCTTCTGGCTGAAGGCGTCGAGAGCGATGGGGTTCTTCAGGTATGCGGCAATGACCCGGTTCAGGTAATCCCGTTTAAAGGTCAGGGTGATGTCGGGTTCCTTGATCACAAGCTGACGGTTGACGCCGTAGCGGCTTGGGAAGGTGGCCTTGCCGTGGACCATGGAATTCAAGACATTTCCCAGATTCGCCGCGGATTTTCGGATGTCCGGATGACCTGTGGCGGGAGCAAGGAGAAGAAAGACCGCAACGATGAAACCTAAGCCGGGCCATCGATGAATGTTCACGATAAAACCGCGACCGTTCGTTGGACGCGATGGGGATAATGCCGGTTGTGGCATCTGGATTCCTCCGGTCATTGGGGGTTCGCCATGCCACGGCCGATGACCAGGCCCGTGTCAGGACAAGGGTTCAGGATCTGAAAAAACAGTTATTTTGCGACGTTTACCCGGGTTTTCCTCAGGGAAAGGTCGGCAGAGGGTACAGATTCCCGCCGTTTGCCGTTCCGTTGACCACGGGGCCGGAAAAGATCCTCGCGTCAGGGTTGAACGTGGGAACCGGCCCTGTTCCGAGCACCCCCTTGATGGTCGCCGAGGAGAGCCAGAGCTTGAATCCTGAATAGAGCCAACGGCAAAAATCGTCGATGGCGTCCCTGGCCTCGGGGCTGTCGGCATCGCCTCCTATCCGCATCCGGATGGTGCTGGCCAGCATGTTCGGTTCAAGAAAGATCTGAGCCTGGATCAGGGCTGAGACGGGAAACGGAGGGCTTGGTGTCGGCGGAGCCACCGGGCCGGGAAATACCTCGAAGGACGGGTACCAGGGAACATTCGGCGCCTTGGCGCTGGAAGCCCAGAAGGAAAATCCTTCGGCCACCGGCCCCATGAATCCGGAAACGATGGGATCAGGGACTCCTGCAAGTTTCATTTCGATGGTCAGAAACGGGAGAAGGGCCGGAGCGCCCAGTTGTCCGCCGCTTACCCTGGCCCCGTTGACGATCCCGTCCTTGAAGGTGGTCATGCCGATCCATTGAGGGACTCCTTTGCGAACGGCTTTTTTTGCACTGTCCACCCACTGGGGCCACATGGTCTGAATCACCGGAAGATTGTCGGGATGCCGTGCCGGTATACGGTGTCTGTCAAGGCTCCCCTGATCCGCCAGAACCACCTGATCCATGGCCCCCTTCTCCACGATATTCAATCGGTACATGGAATCGTAAGCACGTATCTCCACCCAGGTTTCACGTCCGCCTTCGGTCAACACAATGGTGGAACACCGGTTGAAGTTGTCGTCGAACAGCACGGCACCTCCGATGCTTTTCAGTGCGTTTTGGACGTTGCGGCGAATTTTCAGCTCGCCGGGTACCGGGGCTCCGCTGGATAGGCGGTATTCGAGATAGGTGGTCCGGCCTTCGATGATCTTTGTTTTCCGAACCTCTTCGATAAACGTGTATCTTCCGAACTCGGTCGATCTGTAACCGGAGATGAAGAAACCAGGCATCCGCGACAGAAGGGGATGATCTTTGCCGCCCTTGATGTCGGAATCGGCGGCCGCAGGAATGACGGAACACGCAATCAGGAGTATCAGGCCGATGAACAGTGCCTTGGAGTGGTTCATGGAATTCCTCACTTTTTCAGGATGGTTGGTGAATCGTAACTGGTTTTTGAATCTGTCACGAAGCGGAATTTTTTTCAATGGGCATTCCAGGGCGGACAGGAACAACGGGTTTTTTTATACCTCAGTCCAGCGGAAACGCGGGATAAACCATGACGTGGACATCATCGTTCTTGACAAAAAATCCGTTGAAGCTTAAATTAGACACGAAACATTTAAAAAACGTGTCTATTAAAGGAGGGGCCTATGAACCTGTTCTTCGAAACGTCCGGCGTTGAAACCGCCTTCTGGATTCCTCCGGCCGTCGCTTTCGCCATCTCGTTTTTTACCTCCATGGGCGGCGTTTCAGGCGCTTTTCTGCTTCTGCCGTTCCAGATGTCGTTTCTGGGCTACACCCATCCTTCGGTGAGCGCCACCAACCAGGTGTTCAACATCGTGGCCATTCCCAGCGGTGTCTACCGCTACTGGAAAGAGGGCCGGATGGTGTGGCCCCTCACCTGGGTGGTGGTGGCAGGAACCCTTCCCGGTGTGTTCATCGGGGCCTACGTCCGGGTGGTCTGGCTGCCCAGTCCCGGTCATTTCAAGCTGTTTGCCGCAGCGGTGCTGCTTTACATCGGTTTGAAAATGGCCCTGGACCTGATCAAGGCAAAAAAAGTCCCGAACGGTGCCGCAGCCAGTGAGGAGCGTTTCCAGGACATGGTCAGGAAGTTCAGGGCAGGGAATCGCGATGATGCTGAAGGTGGGAGTTTGCCCGCGGCCAGAATCACCCACTTCAATATGAGCCGGCTGGGCTACACCTTTTATGGAGAGCAGTTTGACGTGTCGTTCTGGGGCATTTTCGCCTTGAGTTTCATCGTGGGCATCGTGGGCGGGATCTACGGCATCGGCGGCGGGTCGATCATCGCGCCGTTCTTCGTCACGTTCTTCGGCCTTCCGGTTTACACGGTGGCTGGCGCGGCCCTCATGGGAACCTTTGTCACGTCCGTGGCGGGTGTTGTGTTCTACCAGGCCATCGCGCCGTTTTATCCCGACGTTTCCGTGGCCCCGGACTGGATGCTCGGCGCCTTGTTCGGCATCGGCGGCATGGCGGGCATGTACCTTGGGGCCCGCTGCCAGAAGTTCGTCCCGGCCAAAGCCATCAAATGGATGCTCTCGGCCATCATCGTGTTCACCGCCGTGAAATACGCAGCGGACTTTTTCCTGCGCTGACCGGATGGGAAAAGAATGAATTTGATGGATGAATCTGTTTGCGGTCACCTTCTTTTCATGACATAGGTTTGAAAAACCTGTGGCAGGGATAAAGGGGACGTTTCCATGGAGATAAACGAGGCTCGGGGGAGGAAAAAGCGGATGATACGGCTGGCGGCCGTTGGCCTATCCGCCGTCCTTGGCCTTGTCATAGTTCTGCTGTACGGTTACGCCAGCTCCTTACGAATCACGGTGACCCATGTGACGGTAACCGACCCGGATTTCTGCCAGTCCCTCGAGGGGAAAACCCTGGCCCATCTCAGCGACCTCCATATGGACGGTTCCGGAGAACGTGAAAAAAAGGTGCTCGGTCTTCTTGAAAACATCCGCCCGGACCTTGTGCTTCTGACTGGAGATTACATCGCCTGGAAAAAGGACGTCAGTCCGGCCCTGGATTTTCTGTCTAAACTCAAGGCCCCCTTAGGTGTTTTCGCCGTTCTGGGGGATTACGATTACAGCGTGTCTCGCCAGAGCTGTCTTTTCTGCCACGAAAAAGACACAGGTCAACGAACCAGGGCCCACACGGTGCGTATGTTGAGAAACGAGACGGCGACACTGGATACGGGCGGCGGACGTTTGGTCGTGTTCGGGTTCGATGAACGGGACGATGGGGTGGAGATAGACGCTCTGATCCGCAAAGAGATCCCGGAAAACGTTCCGGCCCTTGTTCTTGCCCACAATCCGCTGAAATTCCAAAAAATCGACCCAGCCCATCCTGTCCTGATGCTGGCGGGTGACACCCACGGGGGACAGGTCCCCCTGCCTGGCTTTCTCTGGCGATTTTTCGGTTACGAGAAAAATGCGGCCTACAACAGCGGAATGTTTCGTGAAGGCCGCAAGATCCTGTCGGTCAGCCGGGGCATCGGGACGAGCCATCTGCCGATCCGTCTGTTCTGCCCGGCCGAGATTGTGGTCTATCATTTTTCAGAGAAGGAGACAGCCAGATGAAGCCTCTTGTGGTGTGGACCCTGTTGGTGGCCCTTGTGTCAGGTCTGTTCGCCTGTACTGAAAAAACCTGTGAAAAAAGTTCTTTTCTCATCAACGGTTTTGAAACGGATGGGGACCTGGATCGACTGAACTGGAAATGCCGGACCCTTTTCGCCCTGTCGGACAAAGGGGTGACACAAGGCCGGTCTTCCCTTGAACTGACCATGACCCCGTCCCTTTACCCCGGCGTGTCGTTCCGGGATTACCCACGGAGCTGGAGCTGCTTTTCCGCCCTGGGTCTTTCTATTTTCAATCCGGGAAGCGAGGCGGTGACCCTGACCCTTAGGATCGACGACAAGGAGGAGGAACCGGAATACGAGGACAGGGTAAACCTGAGAATCGTTATCGGTCCTGGGATGAACCGGATCAGGATCCCTTTTCATCGCCTTGTCTGCCCTTCGGGCAGGAAACTCGACACGGATCATGTGTTCAGTCTGATGCTTTTCTGTGTGAGTCCTCCGGCCGAGGTGGTGCTTTATCTGGATGATGTGCGGCTGGGGGACCTTGTTGACTGAGCTACCTTGATGGCCTGGAGGTTTGGGGGATTAAAAAAGCGAAACCAGCATTTTCGTTCCGATGGCGTACAGCAGAAAGGCGAACAGTTTTTTCAGTTTGTCCACCGGCAGGCTGTGGGCCAGCTTCGCACCCAGGGGCGCGGTCAGGACGCTGGTCACTGCGATGCCGAACAGGGCGGAAAGATGGACAAAACCAAGAGTGTGGGCGGGAAGGCCTGACACCTTGAGGCCGTTGACCACATAACCGATTCCTCCGGCCACGGCGATGGGAAACCCGATGGCCGCCGAGGTCCCGATGGCCTGGTGCATGCTGGCGTTACACCAGACGAGAAAGGGCACCGACAGAGAGCCTCCGCCGATTCCCACCAGACTTGAAAAAATCCCGATGACACCCCCTGCCGCTGTCATTCCCGGAGCTCCGGGCAAGGTGCGCGTGGGTTTGGGCTTCATGCCCAGAAGCATCTGGGTGGCCACGTAATACAGGAAGCAGGCGAAAAATCCTTTGAGGAACCCGGTGGAAAGACGGGCCGCGATATAGGAACCCCCGAAGGTCCCCAGGATGATGCCCGGTGTGATCGCCGCCACAGCTTTCCAGATCACGGCGTTTCGTTTGTGATGGGCCCTGAAGCTGGACACCGAGGTAAACATGATGCTGGCCAGGGATGTGCCCAGGGCCATGTGGAGGATGTATTGGGACGGGTAGCCCTGGGCCGTGAACAGAAAGGTCAGCATGGGAACGATGAGAAGTCCCCCGCCGATACCGAGAAGGCCGGCCAGGATTCCCACGGCGGAGCCGAGAACGAGGTAGGCGGTGATCCAGGTCATGTGTTGTCCTTGGTGATTTTTACACGTTGTTTTTCAAGCAGAGCCAGGGTCTTTTCAACGTCTGTCATGTGCTGCTTCATTTTCCTGGCCGCCAGGGTGACGTTCCGTCCGGTCAGGGCATCGAGGATGTCCCGGTGGATTTTGGAAGAACTTTCCTGCCGCCGGGAATCCTGAAGCTCTCCGGCCCGGCTTTCAGCAAGGATGTCGCTGAGTTTTTCGTAGACATGGGAAAGAACCCTGTTACCTGTGGCTTCCACCAGGGTACGGTGAAACCGCTCATCCAAGAGGCGGGTATCCTGTCCGTTTTTAAACGCTTTTTCCTGGAGACTTACGATATCCGACAAAGAGGCCAGGACGTCGGGTCTGATCCGTTCGGCGGCCAGGGCCGCGATCTGGGGTTCCAGAATTTTCCGGATTTCGAAGATGTCTTTCAGGCGGTTTTTTTTGTTCTCGAAGGCCTGGTCAAGAGATGAGGTGAGGATGGCCAGGGCTGATTCGGCAACATAGGTTCCGGAGCCGATCCGGCTGACCAGGATTTTTTTCTCCGCCAGAATCCGGATGGCTTCCCGGACTGTGTTGCGCGAGACATGGTATGTCTCGGCAAGTTTCCTCTCAGGGGGAAGTCTGTCTCCCCCTTTGAGGTCACCCGCTTCAATCATCCCCTCTATGCTTTCCGCAAGTGATTCGTATGTTCTGGCTTGTTTTTTCATTTCAAAAACCTTAATTGGCCCAACCAATATCAGGAAAATCACGGGCGTGTCAAGGGAGTTTTTTTATGTCAGGCAAACATCCCGGTTTTGAGACAGGCGAATGTTTTTCTTGACAGCGTTTTGCTTTATGGGTTACGGAACCTTTACTGTTCAGGTGCTCGACACGAGCCGGAAAAGACGGATGCCTCATCTTCTTTCCGGAGGGAATCCCGTGAAAATCGGGAACGGGCCCGCCGCTGTGATCCTTGTCCCGGTTATTTTTAGGGAAACTCTCAGGGCTACACGCGCCACTGGTCGAACAGACCGGGAAGGCCGCCCTAAGGGAAGGAGAGTCAGAAGACCTGCCTGAGCCGATGGAAACCAGCTGTGTCTCGCGGACGGGGACCGGTTTTCCGATCAAGATCTCTTAGGATAAATGGGCTATCCCCGGATCTGTGACACATGGGTCCGGGGATTTTTTTATTCTCCGGGCAAAACATCATTTGCGGCGGCCACGTTCATAACGGTGTTCCGTCCCGTCAAACCCGATGGAGAATATGTTCATGAAACGAATCCTCAACCTCCCGTTTATCGCCATTCTGCTCGTTCTGACCCTTGCCCTTCCGGTTCTTGCCGGCCATCACGGAAAAGAAAGGCCGGTGAAAAAAGGCATTCTCCTGGTGGCCTTTGGTACCAGCATGCCAGAGGCTCAGATCGCTTTCGACACCATCGAATCCCGCGTGAAACAAGCCTTTCCCGGTGTTCCAATCCACTGGGCTTACACCTCTTCGATCATCCGGAAGAAACTCGCCGTCCAGGGCCGGAACCTGGACTCCGTGGAAATGGCCCTGGCACGGATGATGGACCAGGAATTTACGGATGTGGCGGTTCAGTCTCTTCATACCATCCGGGGGGAAGAGTACGACGACTTGGAACGCACTGTTGCGGCTTTCATCCACCTGCCCGGAGGGTTCGACCGTCTGGTTCTGGGAGCGCCCCTTCTCAGCAGTCAGGCGGATATGGACAAAGTCTGCCGGGCCGTGCTTGAAAACATTCCGAAAGAGCGTGGAAAAAAGGACGCCGTGGTGTTGATGGGTCATGGAAGTCCCCATCCGTCCAACGCCTTCTACGCAGCCATGATGTTCCACCTCCAGAGACAAGACCCGCTGGTGTTCGTGGGAACCGTGGAAGGAGCGCCGGGTATCGACGATATTGCCGTCATGCTGAAAGAACGGAACGTGAAAAAAGCCTGGCTGGTGCCCTTTATGTCCGTGGCCGGTGACCATGCCCGTAACGACATGGCCGGTGACGAGGACGACAGCTGGAAATCCATTCTCAGCAAGGAGAAAATCGTGGCGGTTCCCGTGCTGAAAGGCTCCGCGGAATACGACAACATGGTCTCTGTCTGGGTGGATCACCTGAAAGACGCCATGAAACATCTGGAATAGAGACCAACGAAAAGGAGGAAACCCATGACCCTGAAAGTCCAACCCATCGGCACCATCCACAGCCCTTTTGTTCAAAGGGAGGGCATGCCCATCCAGCCACGGGGGGCTTCGGAGATTACAGGCACGGTTGAGGTTTTTCCGGAATACGCCGAAGGACTCAAGGATCTTGACGGTTTTTCCCATGTGATCCTGCTGTACCACTTCCACCAGTCCCAAGGGTACAGCCTCACGGTGACCCCGTTCATGGACACGGAAAAACGGGGGCTGTTTTCCACGCGAGCCCCCCGAAGACCCAACCCCATCGGCCTTTCCATCGTCCGCCTTCTGAAGGTGGAAAAAAACATCCTGACCCTCCAGGGCGTGGATGTGCTGGACGGTACGCCTCTTCTGGACATCAAACCTTTCGCCCCGGCCTTTGACCTGCCCGAAGGCGAAATCCGCTCGGGCTGGCTTGAAAAAAAGGACGATGACGTGGCGGGGAAAAGGTCGGACGGGAGGTTTGTCCAATCTGAAACTTGAGGAAGCATCGTACTGAAATAAAAGTATAAAATGGAGTGATTCACCATTCGATGTTGGATGTTCATCGTTTGAACATTCGGAACGGATTCAAGACAATCGATAATCATGACAGGTGCCTCCGGTTTGTTCCGGGGGAGAATAGGGAATCCCGTGAAAATCGGGAACGGGCCCGCCGCTGTGACCGGGGACCCTTCTTTTTCGATGCCGCGTCTGAGTCAGACAAAGGGCGGAAGAAGAGGGGCGAACCGGAAAGTCAGAAGACCTGCCTGGACATGCAAGGCCTTTAAGTTCCCACGGACCATGGGGCGGCCTTAGGAAGCATTCTGGAGTACACAGGGAAACCCCGGATAGATGAAACACATCGGTCCGGGGTTTTTGTTTGGATAAAGCCCCGGCCATTCACCATGGAGGGTAACATGATCAAGAATGGATTGGCGGGTTTTTTGGCCGTTCTGGCTTTTGTGGCGGCAGGCCCGGTTCAAGGGGATGAGCTGGAGGTGACGAGAATCGGCGAGGTGGTGGTCACGGCCACGGGCACGGATGTAGCCACTGACAAGCTGGGAGGAAATTCGGTTTATATCATCACGCAAAAGGACATCGAGGCCATGAAACCGTCCCAGGTGGCGGACATTCTGAAAACCGTGCCCGGTCTCGAGGTGGCAGCAAACGGCGGGCCGGGAACCCAGAGTTCGGTGTTCCTTCGGGGAGCGGATTCCAAGAACACCCTGATCCTCGTGGACGGGGTGATGGTGAACGACAGCTCGTCGGCCAACCGCAGCGCCGAGATTTCAAGCCTCACCGTGGACAATATCGAGCGCATCGAAGTGGTGAAAGGTCCCATGAGCGTGATGTACGGCAGCAACGCCACATCCGGAGTGGTGAACATCATCACAAAAAAAGGCAAAGGGCCCCTTACCGGTTTTATCGACCTTTCCGGCGGTTCTTACGGAACGGTCAAAGCCTCGGCTGGCGTTTCGGGTAAGGTGAAGGCCCTGGATGTCTCGCTGGCCGTATCGGGAATCCATTCGGACGGTTTTTCCGTGGCAGACGATGACAACGACCGGATCAACGGGGACGGCAATACCCGTGAAAAGGACAGCTACACCAACCTCACCGTGTCAGGCAGGGCCGGTGTGGATCTTGTCTCGGACGGAAGGCTGGAACTGGTCTCCCGGTATACGGAGTCAAAGACCGATCTGGACGACTACGGACCGGGATACGCCGGGGACGCGTTCGCTTACGACGCGAACTGGAACGCGGTTCCCGATTTTTCAAGCCCTCATAAAAGGCGGGTCGACGCACGCCAGGGCCTTGCAAAGGCCAGTCTGAAAAACAGTTTTGCCGATCGGTTCATCGCCACCACCCTGTCGTACCAGCTGACCGATCAGAAACGGGAGTACAGGGAAAACGACGGTTCCGACGGGGGATTCTACAAAGGCCAGTCCCATGAAGCCTCGGTCCAGGGCGACCTGAATTTTCGTACCGGCGTCCTGTCCATAGGGGCCTCGTTTTACAAGGAAACCATGGAAAGCACAGCCATCGATGAAAAAGACGCCGACATCGTAAGTGTCAGGATCCAGGAGCAGTTCATGCCCGTTGACGCGTTCACGGTGATCCTGGGTCTGCGCCATGACGACCACGAAAAATTCGGAGGGAAAACCACCTGGCGCCTGGCCCCTTCGTACACCCTGCCCTGGGACACCACCCTCAAGGCCAGTTACGGCACGGGTTTCAGGGCGCCTTCCCTGTACGAACTCTATGAACCCACCTACGGCAACGACAGCCTGGACGCGGAAAAAAGCAGGGGCTGGGACCTTGGTTTCGAACAGGCTTTCGCCGGCGCGAAGGTGTCTTTGGCATGCACGTATTTCAACATGGTGTTCGATGATAGGATCGCCTACGACTTCGGCCTGTCCCGCTACAACCAGATGGACGGTGAAACAAAAACGAGCGGGGTCGAGGTTTTCTGTGACTGGTCGCCCATCCCTGATCTGGACCTCTCCTTGGCCTACACCTACACCGAATCCAAAGATCCGGACGGCGCCCGGCTGGCCAGAAGACCTTACAACCGCTATCGAGTCAACGCCCGCTACCGGTTCCTGGAAAAAGCCCTGGTGAACCTTGAGGTCCAGCAGGTGGACAAACGACGGGACACGGCCTACGCCATGGACGCTGCCGGCAATCCGGTGACCTACCTGGACGCCTATACCCTGGTGAACCTGGCTGTCTCCTACAACCTCTCAAAGCAGGTGGAACTTTACGGCAGGATCGACAACCTGTTCGACGAGTTTTACGAGGAATGCTGGTCTTACGCCACAGCCGGGCTTTCCGGTTACGCGGGCGTCAGGGTGACGCTGTGAAATACAAAGAGTCCGGCTGGGAAACGACCTTGATCCTGAGGAAGACGCCACCTTCCATCGGGAAAAAGACCCGTTCGTGTCTCCGGCGTTTTCCTTTACCTGAACGGAAGCCTCCTGTCTCCTGGCTTCCTGTTCAGGCCGGACGCTTTTTCCTATTGAGCATGATCCTGATTTTTTGGGTGTTTCAGATCTTTCCCGGGTCTGCCCTGGGCCGGACTGTCATCGACCAGGCCGGCCGCACGGTCACGGTTCCGGACCACCCGAAACGGTTGGTGGCCCTTGCCCCCAGCCTCAGCGAAATTGTCTGCGCCCTGGGTCGCGAGGAGGTCCTGAAAGGCGTCACCCAGTACAGCGATTATCCGGCGTTCGCGAAAACCCTGCCCCAGGTGGGGTCGTACATCCGACCCGACCTGGAACGGATTCTCCGTCTGAAACCCGATCTCTGTCTGGCGGTGAAAGACGGGAATCCCAAAGAAACCATCGACCGTCTTTCAAAGCTGGGGGTACCGGTCTATGTGCTCGATCCCCACGACCTGAATTCGGTGATCCGGGCTGTCAGCGAGGTGGGAAAACTCCTCGGTGCAGAGAAAAAGGCCGGTTTTCTCACAGGGGATATGAAGGCCCGGATCGCCCGGGTCAGGGCTTACACAAAGGCCGTGAGAAGAAGGCCCCGGGTGTTTTTCCAGATCGGCGTCGATCCCATCGTGTCGGCGGGCCAGGGCTCTTTTCTTCATGAACTCATCGAACTTTCAGGCGCCGTGAACCTGGCCAGGGGACCGGTGGCCTATCCCCGGTATTCCCGGGAACAGGTTCTCGGCCTGAATCCCGACATCCTGATCATCACCTCCATGACCCGGGGACAGGTGTTCGAGGACGTGAAGAAAGCCTGGGAATCCTGGCCGGATCTTGCGGCGGTCCGGCAGAAACGGATCTATGTCCTTGATTCGGATATCCTGGACCGTCCCACACCCCGGATGGTCCAGGGCCTTGAAATGCTGGTGAAGACCATTCATCCCGGTTTTAAGGAGCATGGCGGATGATGGGGCCTGACCCGAAAGATCGTGCCGGACACAATCACGAGGCCCGGGGATATTCCCTGATCACGCGGCTGACCCTGGTTGTCCTTGGCCTGGGTCTCCTCCTTGTTTTTGCCTTTGTGCTGGGGCTGGCCACCGGGCCCGGAGAGATGGACCTGCCGGGATTGTTCAAGAACCTGACAGGCGAAGCGGACGCCATGACCCGGGCGATCATCGGCCGTATCCGTTTTCCCCGGGTGCTGGCCGCGGCTTTTTCAGGGGCGGCCCTGGCCCTGGGGGGCATGGTGTTTCAGGCCATTCTGAGAAATCCTCTGTCCGAACCTTACATCCTTGGGGTTTCAGGCGGTGCGGCGGTGGGCGCCATTCTGGCGATCCTGGCCGGTTTGGCCCGGTTTCCCGGCGTGAGTCTCGCCGCCTTTGCCGGAAGCATGGCCACCCTGGGGCTGGTGGTGCTGCTGTCTTCGGGCAGAGCCACATTGGCCAGGGATTACCTGATCCTCGCCGGGGTGATGGTCAACGCCTTCTGTTCGGCGTTTATCCTGTTTCTCATGTCCATGACCCAGGACAACCGGCTCCACACCATCATGTTCTGGCTGATGGGAGATTTGAGTTCCCCGGACACCGGGCAGACCCTTGTTCTGGCCATTTCAGCCGTCCCCTGTTTCCTGCTGATCTTTTTTCTGTCCCACCGCATGAACCTGATGCTTCTGGGAAACGACAAGGCCGAGTCCCTGGGGGTGGATGTGAAAACCACCACCCTGGTTCTTTTGATCGTCACCTCGTTCATGGTGAGCGCCACGGTCTGCCAGAGCGGGCTTCTGGGCTTCGTGGGACTTGTGATTCCCCACATCTTCCGGTTGATCGTGGGTTCGGACCACCGGATTCTGGCACCGGCCTGCGTTCTGGGCGGCGCGTCCTACCTGGTGCTCTGTGACATGGCCGCCCGATGGGTGCCGTCCCAGGGTGAAATTCCGGTGGGCGTGGTCACCGCCATGGTGGGTGTTCCGATTTTCATCATCCTGCTGCGGAGGCGTTTATGAACCGGCGGAAAGAAGTGGCCGTGACCGTGGAAAACCTGAGCCATCATTTTCCGGGAAGATCATCGCGCCTTGTGCTGTCGGAGGTGAGTTTCCAGGTGGGGCAGGGTGAAATTTTCGTGATTCTCGGCCCCAACGGTTCGGGGAAAAGCACGCTGATGCGCCTTCTCGCCGGCATCGACCGGCCTGTGTCAGGGCATCTGCTGTTATCTGGTCAATCCCTGAACCAGATCCCCCGAAAGACCAGGGCCAGGGTCATCGCCTATGTGCCCCAGATTTTTCCCGAATCTTTCGCCATGACCTGCCGGGACCTGGTGATGGCCGGACGGGCCCCGAGGCAGGGAATGCTGGGATTCCAGAGCCGGGAAGACAGCCGGGCGGTGGAAGAAGCCATGGCGTTCACCGATACCCTTGATTTTAAGGCCCGGGATTTTCAGACCCTGAGCGGAGGAGAACGCCAGCGGGTGCTGCTGGCTGCCGCCATCGCCCAGGAACCGTCAATCATGCTTCTGGATGAACCCACCTCGGCCCTGGACCCAGGGCACCAGATCCGGATTATGGATCTCTTGTTCCGTCTCAGCCGGGAAAAAGGAACAACCCTCGTGATGGTTCTCCACGACATCAATCTTACGGCCATGGTCGCGGACAGGATTCTGCTGCTCAAGGACGGTCGGATTGTTTCCCAGGGCAAACCGGCCCAGGCCCTGGCCCTGGATACCCTGGAATCGGTCTACGAATGCCGGTTCCAGGAATCATCCCGGACCAGTTCAAACACCCTCTGTTTTTCTACTGTTTCTGAATATATAAACAATATAAACAAATAGATAGCGTGATAGTTCGCTGTTGTGCGCAGGAAAATTCAGTTGACAAACAAGGCGTCATCCCATAGGAAAATAGTGACAGACGATCAACCGGCCTGAACAAAGAAGGCAGCCCTTTTTCCAGCCCCTTCATTTTCACGGAATTCTCATAACGGAGTGACTTATGGCAAAATCTCTTTTCTCCTTTCATCTTTTTTTCACAAAGCTCTTCAAACGGGCCACAGGCTTTCTGCTCGTCTGTTTTCTTCTGGCTTCCTGTGCCAGTGTCAACGAGAAGATGCAGCGCCATATCCAGGAGGGGAAATACACGGAGGCCATTCAGGCCGGAGAGTCGTTTATCTCGAAAAAAGCGGGGACACCCGAGGCCCGTGCGGTGCTTGATCTGTTGATGGAGGCGGAATTCAAACAGGCTCAAACGCTGAACACTTTGGAGGCTTACGACGCCTACCAGCATAAATTCCCCCACCACCCTTACAAGAAAGAACTGATCGATGCGGAATTCCAACTTTACAAGCAGATGAACACCCTTCCCGGTTATGATGAGTTCGACAAAAAATTCCCCAGGCATCCTTACAGCACGGAATTGACCGAAGCGGTATTCGCACTGTACAAGGTGATGAACACCCTGGAGGGTTACGACGCGTTTCATGGAAAGTTTCCCGATCATCCGTTCAAGAAGGAGCTGGTCGAAGCGGAATTCTCGCTTTACAAAACGATCAACACCCTTGGCGGTTACGACGAATTCAACGGGAAATTTCCGGACCACCCTTTCAAAAAAGAACTGATCGACGCGGAATTCGTACTCTACAAAGCGATGAATACGATTTCAGGGTACGACGAGTTTAACGGGAAGTTTCCGGATCATCCGTTCAAACAAGAGCTGATCGAAGCGGAATACACCCTCTACAAAGGCATCGACACCCTGGAAGGCTATGAGGCGTTTGAAAAAAAATTCCCGAACCATCCGTTCAAGGCTGATCTGATGGAAAGGCAGTCCCTCGTCTATTACAGGACCGTTACCCTGCCCAAAAATTCTGCGGCGGCTTTCAAGGATTTCAGAACCCGATTTCCCGCGTCGTCTCTGGCGGCTGAAGCCACGGAAAAGGAAAAACAGGCCCTTGCCGCCGAAGCGGAGGCCGGATGGGCCATGGTGGTGCAGACCAACACGGTGGACGCCTACGAGATGTTCTGTTCGTCCTACCCTGAATCTGCGCATGTGGCCGAAGCCCGTGAAAAGATCTGCGATCTTGCCTGGAAAGAGGCGGAAACCGCCAATACACTCGAAGCGTTCCTGATGTTCAAAAACAACCACGGTTCATGTGTCGAAAAGGTCAAACTGGCGGAAAGCCGGGCGGAAGAGATGGTCTGGAACGACACCGTGACGAAAAATACTCCGGAGGCGTTCGAAACGTTCTGTGAACAGTACCCCACGTCTTCCCGTGTCAACGAGGCCAGGGCCAGGACGACCATGCTTTTGAAGAAAAAAAAGAAATGATCTCTCGAGGCGTTATGGGAATGGAAACCCCAGATTCCAGGCCTGTCCTGCCGGGCTCGTTAAAACCAGCCATAAGCCCCCAGGATCTGGCGTTTTTCAGGAGCTGGTTTTCGTCTTATGTGGCGTCCTTTGCCACAGACGATCCCGACGTGATGAAGAACATCGACCTGAAGTACGACCATACCTTGAGGGTTGCAGACGAGGCTTTGGGGATAGGGAGGGCGTTGGGGCTGGATGATTTTTCTTTGGCTGTGGCGGAAATCACCGCCCTGTTCCACGATGTGGGGCGGTTTGAACAGTACCGGCGTTTCAGGACGTTTTCCGACAAGAAATCGGTGAACCACGCCCTGTTCGGGGTGGAGATTCTTCGGGAACACAAGGTGCCGGATCGGCTGGAGCCTTCTCTCAGGCAGCTGATCCTCGATGTGATCGCCTGCCACAACAGGGCGACCCTGTCAGAAGACATGGAGCCCCGGACCCTTTTCTTTTCAAGGCTCCTTCGAGACGCAGACAAGCTGGATATCTGGTGGGTGCTCACCGAGTACTACCGGATGAAGGCGGCGGGAGAAACGAACGAGACCATCGAGCTGGATCTGCCGGATACACCGGGCACATCGGAGTCGATCCGGGAAAGCCTGGTCAAGGGCCAGGTGATCCTTTTTGACAGCATGAAAAACCTCAACGACTTCAAGTTGTTCCAGGCCGGGTGGGTCTATGACCTGTATTTCACACCGGCCCTCGAGCGGATGAGGGAAAGAAACTACCTCGGGAAAATCCAGAACGCGCTGCCCGATACGGAAGACATCCGGGAGGTTTTTTCGGTGGTCCGGGCCTGGGTGGACCGGAGACTCGGGCCAACCGTTTAGCTTTTTACCTGGCGGTTGATCGCCATCTAATCCCAATACGTTCCATTAAATCAGGTCGGGCTTTCGCCCGACACTTTTGCCGAGTGCAACTCGGCGTTCCTAACGATGACCGTATATTTAGAGCCTTACGCATCGCCACCATTGGACGTTGGATGTTGAACGTTGAGCGTTGATGGCTTCGTAAAAAGTCCGATTTCTGCGTTGCGCTTCATCCCTCG
>CAZWTY010000090.1:0-17903 GCA_964637565.1 uncultured Desulforapulum sp. | reverse complement strand
CACCATCCCGGCGGATTCTGGGGGTGAGCGAGGCCATCGGGCGTGACCGTGCTCACTGATAGTTTTCGAATCAGCGTTTCACCCCGATGAACAGGGTGACGATGCCAAAGGTCATTTTACGCCAGACCACCTCGCTGAAACCCGCCTGTTCCATGATCTGGGCGAAGTCTTCCGACCGGGGAAACCTGAGTACCGATTCAGGAAGGTACTCGTAGGCCGAACGGTTATTTGAAAAAAGGCCGCCGATCATGGGAAGAATCTTCAGGAAGTAAAACAAGTACAGGGCCTGGAACATCCTGTTTTCAGGCGTGGACAGTTCAAGCACCGCCACGGTGCCCCCTGGTTTCAGGCAGCGGTAAAATTCCTCCAGGGCTTTTTTCTTGTCGGCGATGTTCCGGATGCCGAAGGCGATGGTCACCGCATCGAACAGGCCGTCGTTGAACGGGAGGCAAAGGGCGTTTCCCGCCAGAAGGGTGATCCTTTTTTCCACGCCACGGTTCCGGATTTTCTCCTGCCCCAGCTCCAGCATGTTCAGGGAAAAATCAACGGCGGCCACCCGGGTCTCGGGGCCGCTCCTTTCAAGTATCTCCAGGGCCACGTCACAGGTGCCACAGGCCACATCCAGGACCCGCGCGGGTTTTCCCTTTTTCAGTCCCAGGGAAAACACCGTCTCCCGCCTCCAGGCCACATCCTGTTTCAGGGACAGGGTTCGGTTCAGAAAATCGTAACGGGGGGCGATCCGGTCGAACATTCCGCGGATGAAGGGTAATTCATTGGGGCTCATTGACAATCCAGATTTATGGTTTAAATTAAAAGGTTAGTTTACAGACCATGCCCGATGCTTTATAGCGATGCAGCAAGCCGTGATGGACAACCGACATCGGCACAGGTTTATCATACGAATGCCGGTGTTACAATACGCATGAAACTCATTCAGATTTTTGACAGGTTTTTTAGATGACAAGCAAACGTGACTACTATGAAGTGCTTGGTGTGGGTCGGGACGCGGATGCCGCCGAGCTCAAGGCCAAATACAGGAAGCTGGCCCTTAAATACCACCCCGACAGAAATCCGGACAACAAGGAAGCCGAAGAAAAATTCAAGGAAGCGGCGGAAGCCTACGAAGTTCTCACCGACCCCAAAAAGCGGGGGATCTACGACCAGTTCGGACATCAGGGCCTGGAGGGAACCGGTTTCTCGGGGGCCGGCGGTTTCGAGGATATCTTCACCAGCTTCGGCGACATTTTCGAGGATTTCTTCGGATTCGGCGGGTCGAGGCGCGGCCGCGGCGGGCAGAGAACCCAGAGGGGCCAGGATCTGCGCTACGACCTGACCCTGGAATTCATGGAAGCGGCCTTTGGAACGGAAAAGGAACTGTCCATCGAAAAGATGCAGGTCTGCGGCACCTGCCATGGAGACGGATGCAAACCGGGAACCCAGCCGGAAATCTGCGGAACATGCCGGGGCACGGGACAGTACACTCAGAGCCAGGGTTTCTTCACGGTCCGGAGCTCCTGTCCCAGCTGCCAGGGACGGGGCAAGCGCATCACCAGCCCCTGCCCCGAATGCCATGGCCGCGGCCAGGTCTATGTGAAGAAAACCGTGTCCCTGAAAGTTCCGGCCGGTGTGGACAACGGGTCCCGTCTCCGGCTCACCGGCGAGGGGGAAGCCAGCCCCAACGGAGGCCCTCCCGGCGATCTCTACGTGTTCCTCCAGGTCAGGCCCCACAAGTATTTCCAGAGAAACCAGAACGACGTGATCTGCCTGGCGGAAATCTCCTTTGTCCAGGCCACCCTGGGTGCCAAAATCACCGTCCAGACCCTCACCGGGGAAGAAACCCTGAAAATCCCGCCCGGAACCCAGTACGGCGACACGTTCCGGCTGCCCAACCAGGGCATCGCCTCGCTTAGAACAGGACAACGGGGTGATCAGATCATCCAGGTGGAGATCAAGACGCCCACAAAGATTTCCAAAAAACAGGAAAAGCTGTTAAAAGAATTCGAGGAGCTTGACGCCAGCAAATTCACCAGCCGGCTGAAGAACCTTCTGAAGAGCTCGTAAAACCTTCCGGCGGGGCCACCCTGGCTTTTCCGCCGGACAAATCGAAACCCACACCTTCACGGGAGCAATCATTTATGTTCGAACTGAAAGTCATCACCCGTTTCGCCGCCGCCCACCGGCTCACCATGGTGGCCCAGCAGTGTGAAAACCTCCACGGCCACAACTGGAAAGTCGAACTGTGCGTGGCCGGGCCTTCCCTGGACGCCGGCGGCGTTCTCATGGATTTCGGCATCGTGAAACAGCATGTGCGCGAGGTGGTCGGCAAGCTGGACCACACTTACCTGAACGAACACCCCGTGTTCTGCAAAACCCCGCCCTCGTCGGAAAACATGGCGGTGTTCATCGCCGAGGAAGTCCAGAAACTCCTGGGCCACAGCGACCGGATCTGGGTGTCCAGAGTCCACGTCTGGGAATCGGACGACTCCTGCGCCACCTACGTTGTGGAACGGTAAAAACACGTTCTGCGCCTTGGGGTAAAGCCTTCCATGGCGATACCCCAAGGCTGAGCCCTCATTTCCCTCGGCCAGCCAGCCTGACGGAGAAGCCTCCTCCCTTTGATTTTTCACACAGCACACGATGCCTGCCTTGGATCTTCAGAAGAACCCGGCTGCCGTGAGGCGGTTCGACCACCAGCTCGCCCCCGTCTTTCAGCGCCACAAGGGTGGTGAAGGTCCCTTCGTTCAGGGTATCCTCCTGTTCCCGGAGTTCTTCCACAGCCGAGGCATCGTTCCGGAAGGTGACCTTGCAGGAAAGGGGAACGGCCGATGGTCCGGAGATCCGTTCGAGTCCCAGGGTCAGGGCGCGGAAGGCGTGGTCCTTGTCGCTGTCGACGACAAACCGGCCCGGTTGTCCCAGGGCCGGACGGTGGTGTATGGACCGGACAGCCACGGCCGGAGTGAACCAGCCCGCCGGTTTTTCAAGATAATCTTTCCAGGGGGTGTTGCCGATTTTTTCCGCGGTGGCCGTGTCGGCGTGGGGCCGGTCCTCCCGGCCCACGAGCATCCCGGACACAAAAAACAGGATGACGACCAGGGCCAGGATTCCCAGAACGATCAGCGCTTTTTTCTGCGGGCTCATGCCGTTTGTCCCTGTGGTTTCATGATCATTGACCGTAGGCTCCCAAAGAGTCTGCCCGGATCCCCATTTTCATCAGATCCGTTTTTTTAAGCTCGATAGAATCCCTCCGACTGCTGTTCCCCGTGTAGATCGTGACACTGGTGTTTTTTTCAACCAGGGTTCCGGGCTCAGGATCACAGTTTGTTACCCTGGGCTGGGTGAAGAAAATCATGGGAACAGCCGTCATCATGCGGAGACCCTGGGGCGATGCCGGAGCGGCTGCCGGCGGACTGGCCGGCTGCTCGTCGATTTTCTTTTTCACAGCCCGGGTCGTGGCGATCCGGCAGACCAGGCCCGCCGCCGTGATTTTACGGAGGGCGTTTTCAATGGTGCCGCCGATCACCGGGGGAACCTCGGCCCCCTCCTTGCCGATGGTGATCATCACATGGCTTTTTTTGTACACTTCCATGTCTCCTTCGGGGTCCTGACTGATCACCCGTCCCACCTGGTCGTCGTTCACCGTCAGCTCGTAGATTTTCGCCACCTTGAATTTCAGGTCGAGGAGCGCCTGTTCCGCGTCGGCTTCTGTTTTTTCCGTGACCACAGGTACGATTTCCGTAGTTTTCCGGGTGGCCCAGAACACGATGAGCCCGGCAATCAGTATCACAGCCGCCACCACAGCCACGATCCACCAGGGGAACTTTTTCGGGTTGGTTGCCGGGGTTTCGGGTGCGGCCACCTCGATCTGAACCACCGGACCTTCGGAGTAGACCTCGTCCGGGTTTTCCACGGCGAACACGTCCAGCCTGAAGGTCACGGAACCCTTGGGAACCCTGGGAGGCAGGGTGTAGTTCACGGTGTACTGCTGGGTTTTCTCGCGGTACTCCCGTTCCTTATCCCCTTCGATGGCAAACCAGGACTCCTCGCCTGAAAGGGCCGTGATTCGGGCCCTGGTCCTTATTCCTTCGTCGGCGTTGTTGGTCACGGTGAAGGTCACCGATCCTGTTCCCCCGCTTTTCGCCTGTAAGGTGGTGGTCAGCGTGCTGATGGCAAAGTATCTCGACATGGGTCCTCCGGATGTTTTTTCGTGTTCTTCAGTTTCAGGATATTTCAACGGTTTGATTTCATTCTTATTACCCGGGTTGCTGTTCCACTGCAAGACTGTAGGTCACATAGGCCGGTTTTTCGTATTCCACGATCCGTTCCACCAGGTGGAGCATGTCACGGGCCCCTAAAGGAACCGTGATGTCGATATGGAACGGCCGGCTCCGGCCTGTTTCGTCCACGGTGTTTTCCGCGACGGAAAAACCCGGAACGCCCGTGGCTGTTTCCAGGAACAACAGAAGCCCCCGGGCCGTTCCCCGGAACTGGGCCAGGTACCAGGCCACGGAGATCAGCTCCCGGAGCCGCCCCGTGTCCATGGCCGACCATCCGGCCCCGTCCTGTCCGCTGATCCAGTCCAGGTCCACCCACCGGGCCAGAAGATTCACGAAACCATCGTCGGTCCTCAGGGGGTCGAACACCTGGTCCAGGTTCTTCAGGGTGAGTTCCGTCCGTTCATGGAGATGCTCCATCACGGCGAACAGGGCGTCCAGAGGACTGCCCGGGATTGCCGCCTGGCGGAACATGGACGGAAGAAGGTTTTTAATGGCGTCTTGTTTCATCGTCTGTTTCCACGGTGATCTGGTGCTGCCCCGAACAGAACAGCCAGGTTTCGGGCAAGGTCACCTTGTCGGTGAATTCCTTTTTCGAACAGGGGACAAAAAACTCCCCGTCCATGCTTTTGAAAACGCCCTCGGGCGTTCCCGCCAGAACCAGGGTCTCACCGGGATTGGCGGCCAGGGTGTGCACCGGGTGGAACAGGCGGTCCGAATCCCGGATGGGCAGCCCGCAGCGGATGTTGGGCCGTTTCCAGATCCTGTTTCCGCTGTCTCCGGCGATAGAGAGAATCCCGCCGCGATGGCTGGCCGCAAGCACGGTGGACCCGAAAAAGGCCAGGGCCTTGCAGCTTCCGCCGCTCCAGTTTTCCTTGAGCTGGGTCCAGCCTTCGGGAGAAAGCTGGGAACCGCGAAGTTCGATGACATGGCAGCCCTCGCCTTCCTCGCTGCCCACGGCCGATTCACCGGCCCAGAGAAAAGAACGGGGGCCGTCGGTCTGGATGGCCAGGACACGGATGTCCCTGCCGTTGAACCCGATCATGGCAAAGGTGCCGGATTTTCCACCCTGGCTTGACATGAAAATCCCCCCTTCCTTCTGGGCGGCGGCGATCACATAGGTGGTGCCCAGGTTGTCCATGGCGGTGACCACGCTGTAGAAACCCATGTCCGGCAGGTCCCCGTTGACCAGGACCTGCACCGGAACCGCGTCCGGTGTGATCCAGAGTTCATAGAGCCCCACGTCGCTGGCCAGAAAAAGCAGGGGCAGGCCTTCCCGCTGGGAAAAGGCCAGGTTTTCGATTTCAAAGGCCGTTTCCGCCGCCACGGTCCAGCTCTCCCCGCTGTCACGGGACACATGGACCGACGAGGTCTGCGCGCCCTTTTTTTTCGTGGCCACGGCCAGAACACCCGGGTGGAAACGGCTCACCGCCACCTTTTCAATGATCTGGTGTTCCAGAACCAGCACCGTCTCCCATCCCTCGCCGTCGTTCATCGACCGGAAGAGCACCGCTTCTTCCGCGGCGTACCAGGTTTTTTGCTGGAACCTGTCTTCGGCCAGACACGGGACGTCGCTGTCCGGAACCTCGTCCACGGAAAAGCTGACGCTGTCGGCGTAGCTCACCCCGGGTTCCCGTAGAATGATGTCGTAGATGTCGGAGATCCGAAGGGGTTTCCCAAACGGCCAGCCTTGGTTGCCCAAGGGTCCGGGCAAAGGGGTGAGGGTGCGGTACAGCCTCTGTTCCACACGGTTTTTGACCTCTTCGGGATTCTGCCCCCGGTGCACCACCACCCGGGCCTTGACGCCCACGGTCTTGTACCGCACCCAGTTCACCAGACAGGTGGTGCCCAAAGGTTTCCGGCTGTCCAGTTCGTCCTTGATCCGGGTCAGGGTGTCCGAGGTTTCCCTGGACCTGAGAAGGGCCGCGGTCACAGGCCCTCCGCCCGTTTCTTCGTCGCTGATGTCAGGCACCAGAAGCACGTCCACCGTGCCGGGAACCGCGTGGGTCCAGAGGGACGCCTTGGTGAAGGCTTTGGCCCGGCTCACGGCCGCCGAGCTTTTTCTGGCGATCAGTTCGAAGTCCGAGGCGGTGACGGCCCGTTCCAGGGAATGGAGTTCCCCCGGACCCCGGACCATGGCGTGGTCGAGTTTTTCCATGTCCCGGCCCCCGGTGGCCGGGCTGACGTTGGTGACTTTCACTCCGGCAATCGGTGTTTTCAGCACGGTAAGGGTCTGGGCGGCCAGGTTGCCCGAAGCCCCGCCGCCGGTGTAATACCAGACGCGAACCTCCCGGCCTTCGGGCACCAGGGCTCCGGTCAGCACTTTCCGGTAACCGGTGAGGCTGTCCTTGTCCACCCGGTTCAGGGCCTGTCCGAACTGAATCAGGCCCGAGGCCCGGTCCACGGCATAGATCCACGGATCGTCGGGATTTTCCGCCATGGCCCGGGTCTCGCTCCATATCCTGTAAGCCTTGTCCTTGTAGCGGATGGCCGGGGTCCTGTCTTCCAGTTCTTCGGGCAGGATTTCCACCCCGACCATGAAATTCAAGTCGCCAAAGGCCGGCACCACCGGGATTCTGGCCAGCCGGACGGAAAACCCGGGCCTGCCCGTGCCGGTTCCCGCCAGCTCCCCTTCCACAGGTTCGGCGTGGAAGGCGCCCGCCGTGGCCGACGTTTCACCAGCTGCAATCACGGTCTTTTCCCCTGTGACAAACACAGGCGGTTCGGCGCTTCCCGCACCCCTGGCTGCCGAGACCCTGGTTCCGGCAGGAATCACGGTGTCCGTATCCCGCGGGGCCGGAATGGAAAAAGTCAGGCGGGTTGAAGCTGCCGAGGGGGGCGTCAGGGTGACGCCCATGAGCCTTAGAAACTCCAGGGTGGCCTTTTCGGGAATGCGGTTCACACGGTACAACAGGATTTCCGTGAGACTGGCGAAAGCTTCCAGAAGGGCCACGCCCGGGTCCGAAGGACCGAGGTCGGTCCATTCCGGACAGACGGCTTTGATCCGGGTAAGGGCGTCGGCCATGAGGTCGCTGAAACGGCGGTCGTCAAGATTGGGGACGGGCAGGCTCATCAGGCCTCCTTTCCGGTGATGTCGAAAGTATAGCTCAACTGGTCTTCGTCCATGGTGGCGTCGATGGTGTAACTCAAGGTGATTTCCAGAATTTCCGGGTTCGACGGGTGGGGCCCGGCGTCAAGCGCTGTGATGGTTATCCGTTTTTCCCATGTTTCCAGGGCCTTTCTCACGTAATGGATGGCCAGCCCTGCGGTGGTGTCGTCGTTGGGTGAAAACACCAGCCGGTACAGGTCACATCCGAAGCCAGGCCTCTGGACCCGTTCACCGGGGATGGTGGACAGGATCATCAGGATGCTCTGGCGGATGGAAAGAGCCCCGTCCACCATGGCGATGCCCCCGGACGGCGACAGGACAAGACCCGAGGCCCCCGGTTCCTGGACATCCGCTTTCATGCCGAAGTACATGGCGTTGTATCGTTTCATCATCGTTCCCGCCGGTAACATGCCCGTTTTTCAACCATTCGATGTTGGGCGTTGGATGTTGGATGTTCGACGTTCATTTTTACCATTCATCCTTCCCCCACAAAATCCTGCCCCGCATCCCTCACGATGTACTCCACCGTTCCCGGAGGCGTGCCGTCGGTAAGCCCGGCCACCGTATCCAGGCAGACACGGTGGCCCTCGATACGCAGCAGGTCAGAGTACCCCCGGGTCACGGCCAGGGTGAGGGTGCAGGGTTTGATGGTGGCCCCCACGTTGGGACAGCCGGAGATGGTCCGTCCCTCGGGATCGTCGTCCACCAGCACGGGACACCCGGAGATCCTGACAAAAGACTGGCGGTGATAATTGGCCACCGTTCCCAGTTCATGCCGGCAGACAAGCCGGGCTTGGTTTGTGAGCAGCCTTTTCATGTCACCCCTTCCTGAAATCGATGATGTCGCCCAGGACCGTGATGTTCTTTTTCGGGGCCTCTATCAGAAGGTCTGTTTCCGCATGGACCGTCACCTTGCCGGGGTAGAGTTCCACATAGCTTCCATCACGGTTTTCGGCCCGGATGCCTTTCCGGCTGTCGTCCAGGGTGAGTTTCTGGCCTCCCGGAGTCACCAGGATGAAGCGTTTCACCGAACCCTCGTCGATGCCCCAGTCTTCGGGCCGGGACGATGATCCGAACACCCCGCCTGCCACCACGCCCCGGGCCGGGTCGTTGTTCAGGAAAACGATGAGCACCTGGTCCCCCACGTCGGGGAGAAACACCGCCCCTTTCCCGTTTCCGGCCGCCGGAACCACCACGTTCATCCAGTCGGTTTCCACGTTGTCGAACGAGGGCAGGCTGGCCCGGACACGGCCCAGACGCTCGGGGTCCCCGATGTCGGTGACACGTCCGAACGTGGCCCCTGTTCCGGTGTCCACCGGCCTGAAGTCCGGAGGAAGGGAAGAGAACTCTGACAAAAAGCCCGTTTCGGGGCCTAAGCTGTGCCGGACTTCGGCGAGCACGAAATCCCGTTGAATCCGGGGATGGATGTTGTCGATGATCACCGTGACACCCGGAGCCAGGCGGCTGTTGCCGTCGGCCACGCCCCTCACCCAGGTTTCATGGCCTTTCAGCCTGTTTTGTTCGGCGTTGGCCACGGCTTCGGCCTCGGCGCTGTTCCGAACCGCAATGTCCATCAGTTTTCTTTCCTGGCCCTGCCCGCTTTCCCCTGCCGTGCGGCCTTCATGGTATTCGGCGAGTCCCGGATCCCAGCCCCCGGCGTATACGGACGCAAGAGCCGGTGCGTCGTTTGATTCCACGGACAGCTCGAACAGATCCTCTCCCCGGGTGAGGAGCACCCGAACCCCGTTGCCCCCGGGACCGATGACATCCAGGGTTCCGCTCCTGTTCACCGTGAAGTACAGTCCCGAGCGCTGGGCCGTCCTGGCCAGAAAATCAAGGTCCGTCTCCCGGTACTGGACAAGCTGACGCCACACCGGTCCCTGTTCCAGCGCACGGATTTCAAGACCCGATTCCCCGGTCATGTCCCGGGCCATGTCGGGAACGGTCATGTCGCGATGGGTTCTGACACGCTGTTTTTTTCCTGAAAAGTACAGGGCGTCGTATCCCCGGACAAGGAGTTTCAAAACACCTTCGGAATCGTAACGGTACTCCACCGCCGTGACGATCCCGTTGAACAAAGGGTGAATCTCGCCCCGGATGAAAAGGGACAGCAGGGATTTTCCGGGACAGGGATAGCGGTCGGGAAAACCGTGGTCGGCACAGGTGAAAGCCATCTCGCACTGGGCGGGATGAGAAAGTTTTTCCACGATCCGAACCCGGTCCAGGCAATCCAGGTCGGCCCGGCTGACCGAACGCCCGCCCAGAACGACCTCGATGTCAGGCATGGTAAAAACAGGCCTCATAGCATCCTCACCAGGTCTTTGACCGAAGGAATCCTCAGGGTCAGGGTCACCCCGTGCTCCAGAGGATCGGCAATCCGGTTCAGGGCCGCGATAAAACGCCACAACGAGGGGTTGCCGAAAAACCGGTGGGCCAGAAGATCCAGCCTGTCGGTGAAAGGAACCGTGATTTCCCCCTCTTGCGCTCCCGAGTCCCCGCTTTCCAGTCGGCTGGTGATGGCCTGGGAGGTGTCCAGGTCGTTCAGCCAGTCGAACCGGGCCGGGATTTCAGACGGTGCGTCGCTGACCCGCCGCATCCTCAGCGTCAGCCAGGAGCGGGCCGGAACCCCTGTGGCGCTGAAGCAGTCCAGGCGCTCGGCCACGTGGGTGATGACGCCGGGAATGTTCCAGCTTTTGCCCCAGACCAGTCTCACCAGGGGAGGGCGGGCAACGCCCCCGGTTTCCTGGCTGTTTTCCGCCAGGGTGAAAAACACACCGGACAGATCCCGAACGTCATGGGTCCTCAGGCTCGAACCGGGCAGATTCACGTCAAACAGAAGTTCCAGCTCGATCCAGGTGTGGCCGCCGCCGGTGAAAAGAAGGCTGGCGTCGCCCGGTCCGGCTCCTGTGAGGAGCCCGCCGATGGATTCCCGGACCCGGATGCCGGCATTCCGTTTGACCAGCACGGTCTCGGGGTTCAGAAGACAGCTGATCCGCTGATGGTCCGGTTCGATCAAAAACGCGACACGCTCCATAGCTGGCCTTTCTGTTCGTGTTCAAGCCGGAGCTGCCGTTCAGAAGCGGTGCTTCCAGCCATGGTTTTCGGGTGTTCCCGGACAAGATCGAAGGCCTCGAGAGCCGGCCATGGGCGGGGTGTCTCTCTTTCGTCCCGGGCTTTCGGTTCTTCAGGTAAAAGCGGTGGGAGGGTCTTCAGGGGTTGTTCTTGTCCGGTTTCAAAACTTCCGGAATAGGTCCCTTGCCCTGTTCCGGAACCGATCGGTACATCCCTTGGCCTGTCCAGGTCCAGACCAGGAAACTGGACTGGAGAAAAGCCAGCTTCGACCGGATGATCCGGAGTGACCAGGGCCGGACGATCCACCGGAATGTCTCGGAAGAACAGGGTTTGGTGTTTCACCGGCACCGGGCGGAAGGCCGGGGCCGCGTCATCCCGGGACACGGTTTGGAAAACATGCGGTGTTTCCGGCCTGTTTCCCGTTTCTTCCCCTGTGGTCTCTGATCCAGAAGCTTTTTCCGGGAAAGGGCTTTCCAGACGGAAAGTTTGCCGTGTTTCAGGTTGGGTCGTCACTGTTTCCTCTACCCAGAGCCGTGCGGCCTGATCGAAGACACGGCGGACGGAAACAGGTTCGGGTCGGGGGTGTTCCAGGTCGCTTCGCCTGTCAGGGATCGTGGTTTCATCTCCGGCCGTTTCCCTGGATCGTTCGACGGATGGTTCTGAAACCTGTGGCTCGCCGTTCGTACCCGAGGCTTCCATCTCCGAAGGTGTCACGTCAGACTCAGGGGTTCCGGTCTTTTTCCCGGGCCCGTTTGAACGGAAGCTGAACCAGGAGACCGGCCCGGCCTGCCTGATCCGCCGGGCCCAGTCTTCGGGCCAGCCGTTTGGCACGGCTGTGGAATCTTCGGACCGGGTTTCGGCCTCCACGTCCACCGGACGGATCTGTTCGGTCATCCGGACCAGAAAACCGGTCAGGGAAACGAGCAGGCGGGCCAGTGCGGCCCGGATCAGGGCGTTAAGCCCCGACCTTTCCATCGGCTGCCGTCCGTACCAGGTTTTCGTAAACCAGGGTCACGCTTTCGATGGCCACTTCCCGGCCCATGGTGTTCAGCTGGGCCCCTTTCCATTCCGAGGCCCAGGCCCCGATCAGGTCCCACTGCATCACCGGTTTCCGGCCGGCGTTGTCCAGAAGCTGGAGTGTGATATTTTTTGGCTCCACCGATCCGTTGACCCCGCTCATGAACCAGTTCCACAGGCTGTCCGAACTGGTTAATCCGTATTTCAGCTCGATGTCGCCGTACTCCACCGGTCCGGGGATCTTCTTGTAGTATCCCGGATCCCCCGGAGCGTCGCTCCGGCCCGAAACCCGGTACTTGATCACGTTGATCTTGACGCCCATGCCCGAGCATTCCATGAAATGGGCCTCGGTCACATCGCCGATCAGCAGTTTGAAATTATAGGCGCGATAGGGATCTTCCATGTTGAGATCCGATGCCGCCGTCTTGCCTTCCGCCATAGTGCCTCCTGGTTACCGTCTGTTCGATCTGTCATCGAATATCATGCGCCTTCGCCTGTTTCGACCTTTGCTCCGCTTTCACTCTGTCCGATCCGGAAAATCACGAACTCCGCCGGTTTCACGGGGGCCACGCCGATCACCGTCACCACCATGCCCGCGTCCACCACCTCGGGCGGGTTGGTTTCGGCGTCGCATTTCACGAAAAAAGCCTCGGCGGCCGTGGCGCCTTTCAGAGCCCCCTGACGCCAGAGCATGGTGAGAAAGGCGGTGACGTCCCTTTTGATGGAGTTCCACAAGGTGGCGTCGTTGGGCTCGAACACCACCCACATCGTGCTCCTGGCAATGGATTCCTCGATCATGTTGAAGAGACGGCGCACATTGATGTAGCGCCATTCGCTGCCACTGTCGGCCAGGGTCCTTGCGCCCCAGATCCGGATGCCCTGGGCCGGAAAAAAGCGGATGCAGTTCACGCCGTTCTGGTTCAGGTTGCCCTGCTCTTCCTTGGTGACCCGGTATTCCAGGTCCAGGGCCCCTTTCAGGGTTTCGTTGGCCGGAGCCTTGTGAACTCCCCGGGCCGCGTCAACCCGGGCGTAGACCCCGGCGATGTGGCCAGAGGGCGGGGCTGAAACAAGGGTTTTGGGATTCAGGGGATCCTGGATGGTGATCCAGGGAAAGTAGTAGGCGCCGAAACCCGCGTCGGATTTCCTGGCCCGGCATCCGCCTTTATCGCGGGACCTGGGTTTGGGCTCCGGGGCCGGTTCCTCGCCTTCGACCGGTTCGGCGGCGGCTGGTTTCACCGATGCCGTGGCCACCTGGGTCAGGCTGTCCAGGCTGTCCACGGTTTTCGGGGCATCGAGGATGGCGAAGCGGTCTTTCATGGTTTCGCAGTGGGAAAGGACCGCCTCGTAGGACGCGGCGTCGGTGTAACCGGGAGCGGCCACGATGGCCACCTCGTCAATGGTTTCAAGAACCTTCAGCCCTTCACGCCGGGTACCGCCTCCACCTGAAAGGGAGCCGTCCTTTCCGATGTTCACCACATAGCACAGGCCGCTGCCGTTCTGGAAAAACCCGAAAACCGCCTGGGCCAGGGGCGTGCTTTCCGTTTTGCCCGAGGCGAACTCCTTCACGAACTGAAGCCAGCTGGTGACGGCCACGGCCTCGTTGACATGGGCGTTTGCATCGGGCGCCACGCCCACAAACCCCACGGTGCTCGTTCCCACGGCCTCGATGGGCCGGGGGCCTGAGGGAACCTCTTCGACATAGATTCCCGGTGTCAGATAACTGGTGGCCATAGGCTTCCTCCAATAATTTATGGTGAGTACCGTTCGTCCTTGACGGCTTCGTAAAAAATCCGATCTCTGCGTTACGCTTCATCCCTCGTCACTGCGGCGTACCTTAAGTACGCCTCATTCCTCGGGATTCGCAAGCCTTGACCTCGAACTTTTTCCGAAGCCGTCTGAAACGTGACTTTTTATGAGACCATCTTCCTTGGTCAGCAACCGTTCAACAGGCGGTTATTCCGGACGCCGGTCCGTTTTACCTGAAAATGAGGAACTCCGGATGACAAGGGGTTTTTCCACCCGCTTCACCTCCTGTTTTTCCACCGTGAACGTCAGGGGCGTCTTTACGAGGAACGAGGGCCGGGGAACCAGTCCGAAAGCCCGCCATTCCGAAGAGGAGAGGGGGCTGAGGTCCACGGTCATGTCCCGGGCGAGCATGGCGGAAAAAACCAGTTTCGCCAGATCGTCATCCGCTTCAGGGAGCGTTTTTCCGTTCGTGGTCACCAGGTAGGTGAGCTGAATCTGCAACCGGTCCATTTTGACAACCGTTCCCGTTGTGGGAGAGGCGGTGACATCCTTCAGGTAGAGGCTGACCGACCGTTCGCCGCAGGCCGGTGACGGGGGAAGCGAAGAAACCTCCACCTCGCCCAAGGTTTCCCGGACCCAGTCTTTCAGGTGGTCGAACACGGTTGGTATCATCGTTGTCAGTTTTATTTAAATGGATTGTGGATTCAACAAAGAACGTTTTCATGTTTATGCTACAAAGAGGTGTGACTGTCAAGGGATCTGTTTACCCGGAAATCCCGGTTCTCCTGAAAAAAAGATTCAAGGCCCAGGGAAACCTGGCCGCCCATCCCCATCGAAATCGGTATCGCTATCGGTATCGCCATCGGAATCCACGCCCATTGAATTGAAAAACCGTTTGCAGAGTCGGGAGCGGGTGCGATAGAATGGCGGCCTCATCAAAACCACGGAAACCCAGAGAAACAGGGAGATGAAAACCATGACACAGACCCATGGCGAACGGAAGAACAGCACGGAAAACAACAGCCGGTTCGACCGGGCCGCGTCCACCTGGGACGAGAACCAGGTCCGGGTCCGCATGACCCGGGCTGTTGCCGACAAACTTGTGGAGAGACTCTGCCTTTCGACTTCCATGAACGCCCTGGAATTCGGTTGCGGAACCGGCCTTGTCACCGTGCTCATGGCTCCCCACCTGGGCAAACTCACCGCCATCGACAGCTCGGACGGCATGCTGGATCAGCTCCGGGGGAAAATCCGGGAGATGGGTCTCTCATCCGTCACCTGCCTGAAAGTGGATATCGACAGCGAAGATATTCCCGGGGACGGTTACGATCTCATCTTCAGCAACATGACCTTCCACCATATCGAAGACGGTGAGGCCCTCCTGAAAAAAATCCACGGCGCCCTGGCCGAGGGCGGAATCCTGGCCATCACCGACCTGGACCGTGAAGACGGCACGTTTCATTCCGACATGACCGGGGTCCGCCATCTGGGGTTTTGTCGCGGAGACGTGGTGTCCGCCTTCGAACGGGCGGGTTTTGTCCGCTGCACCGTGGAAGACGCCCACGTGGTGGAAAAAAACGTCCAGGGAACCCTGAAGCGTTACCCCATGTTTCTTGCCACGGGCCGGAAACAGAGCCGCCCGGAATAACAGAAACCGTGCCAAACATCTTTCATGTGGGGTCAGGATCCTTCGGCCACGATCTGGATAAACCGGGTTCCATCCGGGTTTTCCGCCTCCCGGACCAGGACCCGTCCCAGGGTGTTTTCCAGGATTTTGACGGCATGCGGGCCTTTGAGCACGGTTCCGGCGTCGATCTCGTGACGTATCCTGGCCTGGGCCAGGGGAGGAAGAGGTACAAGACGGGCCGCGAGCCCGGAACTTTTCCGTTCCACGCTCTCTTTAAGTTCCCGGTAATTTTTCATCTTGATCTGAAGCTGTTTTTTTAGGGAAGCCATCCGGCGCTCCTGATCTTTCCGTTCATCTTCAAGGACGTCGATGGTTTCATCGGCCGCCTGGATTTCACGGACCAGGAGCTCCATTTTGTTACGCCCCGTGACCACCTGCCGGTTGCTTTTCTGTTCCATCCGCTCCACTGTGGTCCGGAGCAGTTCAAGCTCCTTTTCGGTCTTTCGTCTGGTCAGGGTCATGTCCGCCATGGACTGTTCGGTAATCCGGATCATGCTTTCAATGGAGTGCAAGCCCTCCACAACACCACTGATGTCCATTTCCAGTTTTTTCATGCCGGCCCTGTCCCCGGACACGATGGCCGGAACCACATCCGCACCGAACTCCAGGGAGCAGGTTACCCCGTCTGACGAGGCCACGTCCGAGGCCTCGATTCCCCGCCGTGCCCTGACGGTGGAGGCGATCACGGAATTTCCCACCACGCAGCGGCAGGACGTTTCGATGGTGGAATCGAGAATGTCGTGTTCAACCACCACATCCCCAAGACTCGACACGGTGCTGTTCCGGATGAGACCGGCCCGGACCGTGCCTGAGGCGATGATCCTGGAATCCACGATCCGGCCTTCCACCTGCACATCCCCCTCGGCCAGGATCACGGCTCCATCGATGTCCGGTGCGGTCAGATGGACGCAACGGATCTCCGTGCCCGGACCCGGGACGCCTTCGATTGTCACGTGGACTTCCACGGAAAGGGTCAGCGGCTGGCCTTTGGGATCTTCCACAGGGTGTTCCTGAAGAACACCCACCGCCCCGTCCGCGAAAAAAAAAGGCTCACCGTCACAGGACGCCGTGATCTTGTCCCGGCTCTCGTTGAGACGGGCGCCCGATCCGTTCATGAAATAGCTCCCGCCCTGGTCCTTTTCCTCGAATCCCACGCCGAACACGGTGACCCTGGGGATTCCCTGCTGTTCCAGGGTCCGTTCGGCCAGAACGTCTCCGGATTTCACGATGGACCGTTCCCAGGGCCGGTCGTGCTCCAGGGGGCGGGGGGAGAAATGAACCGTGGCCGGTCCTGACACGGGCGGCTGACCTTTCCGGCCCCTGGCCGTGACAAAGGCGTTGACACCGAGATCCCGGCTTTCCAGACAGGCTTTCAGGTACTCTTCGGGCATGCGTCCGAAGGTCACGCCTTTTTCATCGAGAAAGGCCAGGACATCTTCCACCGTGACGCCTTCGGGTTTTTCCGGAAGACCCACCACGGCGATCAGGGCGTCCTGGGACACGTTGAGCGCCAGGCTGTCGCCGAACAGGGAAGATGTGGAGGCAGGGGACTCTTGGTGGGACGGGGCGATCTCTTCCAGCGTCGGAATGCTGACGGTCATCTTTTTCTGAAGCTCCAGGATCTCCTGGACCTGATCGACGGTCATGCAGCCCATATCCACCAACACCTGGCCGATGGGTTTCATGGCGTTGGGGTGAAGCTGTTTCTTGATGTCCAGGGCTCTCAAAAGATCCTGATTCGTGATAAGGCCCCGGCTTACGGCCAGGGGGCCGAAACGTTTCTTTTTTCTCCGGCTGGCGATGATGTCGATGGCCTGGTGGAGGATGTCGATCTGCTCGGAACGCAGGTAACCCTGACTGAAAAACACGTCGGCCAGAAAGACGGGAGTCTCGGCGGAGCTTTCCCGGCTCTGGATGTTCAGGGCTTCCACGTACTGGTCGCTGGAGATCATTTTGTACGACAGGGCCAGCTTGCCCAGCATCTGGTCGTAGTAAGGGTCCATGGTTCCTGTTTTCTTGGTGAATCAGCCCGGAGGCCATCCCATGGGCCGGCCGGCCAGAATGTGGAGGTGGATGTGGAACACGCTCTGGCCCACACCGGCGCCGTTGTTGATAACAAGGCGGTAGTCGTCGATCTTTTTTTCCGCGCAGATTTTCGCCGCCGTCCGGAACAGGCCGCCCACCATGGCGCAGTCCTCGTCGGTCATGGACGCGATTTTATCCACATGGGTTTTCGCCACCACCAGGATGTGGGTGGGGGCCTGGGGGCTGATGTCGTTGAAGGCAAAGTAACGTTCGTCCTCGAAGACCTTGCTGCTGGGAATCGTTCCCTGGATGATCTTGCAGAACAGGCAGTCGTTCATCGTGTGTCTCCTTTCAGATTGAATCATTCTATGCCATTAACCATTCAATATCGGCCGGGGAAAGTCAACGCTTAATCCTTTTGTTTCTCGGCGGACCCTGGGAAAGAAAAGGGTTTGACAGTGCCTTGAACCATGGGTTAATAGACGTTCCAAAGAATTCAAAGGGTTTACAAACACGTTCAGGCCGAGGTGACACATGAAATTCAGACCCTGCATCGACCTTCACCAGGGGGTGGTGAAACAGATCGTCGGTTCCACCCTCAGCGACGCTGACAACGCGCCAGCAACCAATTTCACGTCGGAAAAACCGGCCCGCTGGTTCGCCGAACTCTACAAACGCGACGGACTCGAAGGCGGCCATGTGATTCAGCTGGGACCGGGCAACGACCAGGCCGCCAGCGAAGCCCTTTCGGCCTGGCCCGGCGGTCTCCAGATCGGGGGTGGCATCACCCTTGAGAACTGCGAATCCTGGATCGACCGGGGGGCGGCGGCGGTGATCGTCACATCCTACGTGTTTCACGACGGGGTCATCGACAAGGACCGGCTGTCCCGCCTTTCGGAGAGGCTGGGACGGGAGCGTCTTGTCCTCGACCTGAGCTGCCGGAAAAAAGGCGACGATTACCTGGTGGTCACCAACC
>CAZWTY010000089.1:0-18448 GCA_964637565.1 uncultured Desulforapulum sp. | reverse complement strand
AATGTGTCGGAAGTGGCCAAGGGAATCGAGGAGACGTCCCAGAAATCGGCGGTGGCCAGCGGGATCTCGTCGGGAATCACGGACCTGATGCAGGAAATGACCCGGGAGGCCGAGGACATGGCGGAACGAAGCGACGAAGTGGCTCAGAGTTCCGTAGGATTCTCCGAAGTGGCCGGAGCCCTTCGGAACGTGGTCAAGGCTTTCAAGATCTAACTCTCATGGCGCGGATGGATGTTGCCATCCGCGCCGAATTATCGTGACTGCTTTTTAATAGCCCAATCTACCGGGTGTTGCCGGTGTCCTCACCCCGGGATTTTTTCAGGGCCTCCAGCTCTTTGCGCACGCAGGCCTGGACCTGCTCGGCGGTGAAACCGGTTCGGATGCCGGGGCAGGCCTGGGCCATGAGAGCCCAGTTTCCGGGAGCTTTGAGGAGGTTTTCGATGAAGGGCCAGGCCCGGCACATTTTCGGTTTCACGCTGTGGATGGTGCACTGCTTTTCCGGATCGAAAAACACGCATTTCCCGTCAGGGCCGCTGGCGATCAAAGGTTTTCCCCCGGACATCCGGCAGTAGGTTTCCAGGAAGGCGGCGGGGGTCACGCCGATGAAACCGGCGATGTTTTCGATGTCCTTTTCCGTGACGTAGGTCCCGCCGTAACCGGTGCAGCATTCGCCGCAGGTCTGGCACTGGAAAAGGTCGTCGGCTGTTACGTTGTCATGTGTCACGTCTTGCCTCCATGGCTCGTTTCAGGGTTACGGGGTCCACGTATTTCAGGTCTCCGCCCACGGGAATGCCCGAGGCGATGCGGGTGACTTTCACCGGGAAGGTTTTGAGCTGGCGGACCAGGTAGCTGGCCGTGGCTTCGCCTTCCACGCTGGTGCCCACAGCCAGGATCACCTCGGAGATCTGACCGTCGCGCACACGGGCCAGGAGCTCCCTGATCCTGATGTCGTCCGGCCCCACGTTGTCCATGGGCGAGAGAACGCCCTGGAGGATGTGGTACAGCCCCTTGTAGGCCCCGGCCCGTTCCACGGCGGCCATGTCCGAGGGTTTCTCCACCACGCAGATCTGGTGCTGGAGCCGGGAAGGGTTCGAACAGATGGTGCACAGGGTGTTTTCGCTCAGGGCAAAGCAGCGGGAACAGAGGCGCATGTTGTTCTTGAGGTCCAGGATGTTCCGGGCGAACTGCTCGGCTTCGCTCCGGCTGGCCCGAAGCACGTGCAAGGCCAGCCGCTCCGCCGTTTTTTTTCCGATACCCGGCAGCCGGGCGAAACTGTCGATCAGGTTCAGGACCGACCGGGGGTAATGGTTCATCGCGCCCGCCTACATCATGCCGGGTATGTTCATGCCGCCGGTGAGCTTGCTCATCTGGCTGCTGACCATCTCCTGGGATTTGGCCAGGGCGTCGTTGACAGCGGCCGTGATCAGATCCTGGAGCATTTCCACGTCTTCCGGGTCCACCACTTCTTTTTCGATGACGATGGAAAGGATCTGCTGCTTGCCGTTGGCCACCACTTTCACCATGCCGCCACCGGCCGTGGCTTCCACGGTTTTGTCGGCCAGTTCAGTCTGAAGCTGAAGCATTTTGGCCTGAAGTTTCTGGGCCTGTTTCATCATGTTGCCGATATTGCCCATGCCACCCATGTTTTTCATGTTTGTGTCTCCTTATAAAATGGTGATGTCCACGCTGCCGTCAAAGACTTTGATCGCTTCGGCCACAACGGGGTTGTTCAGGGTTTCCTGTTTGACGTTGTCGTTTCTCTCTTTTCTGGCCCGGTTGGAATCGGGAATCTCCGAAGCGGCGGGAACCAGGGTGAGAGACGCCCCGGTTCTGAAAAAATTCCGGGCGGAGAGCTCCAGGTGGGATCGTGTTTTGTCCTGGCTGAGTCTCTGGAGGTTGAAACTGCTGCCCCCGATTTCCACCACCAGTTTCTTGTCCGACAGCTCTTTCAGGGCGCTTTGGACAAGGCTGGGAGCGAGCTGGGGACAGCTTGCCGCAAACCAGGTGCGAAAGCGGTCCCAGGACTGGGCCAGGGGTTCGGAGGGATTGTAGCCCGGCGGAATGTTCCGGGGTCTGTCCGGTGGAACCTCGGGCCGGGGGGCTGAAAAAACCTGGCGCGGCTCAGGGGAAAATCCGGGTTCCGGCCCTTTCGGGGCAGGAGGGGTCTGAATGTCCCGGGCTGGAGCCGGGTTCGCTGCTGGTGCTGTTCTGTCCAAGGTTCCGGAACGGGGCTGGGATGAGCCGCGATCCGGTGAGGGGGCGTTCGGCCCCGGGTACTGGGGTTCGATGCCGGCCTGGAGCTGATCGATCTTTTCGATGAGGGTGTCGATGGAAAGGGCCGGGGGAACCTGGAGAATTTTGATCAGGGTCATTTCCAGGGCGAACCGGGGTTGGACCGCGAAGCGTATCCGGGATTCCTCGGCGAAAAGAAGATCGAGAATCTGGGTGATGTAAAGGGCCGGGGTGTTTTTCACCTGATCGGCCATCTGCTCCCGTTCATGGGATGTGACATCCACAAGCCGCCCGCTGTCTTTGGTGATTTTCACCACCAGAAGGTTCCTGAAATGCTCGGTGATCCGGGCGTAGAGTTTCTTGAGGTCGTGGCCCCTGTCGTAGATGCTGTCGATCAGGGCAAGGACCGCCGGGACGTCCCTTTGGAGCATGGCCGCAGAAAGATCGAAGAGGTTCTGGCGGTCCACGGTCCCCAGGATTCCGAGAACCTGGTCGTGGCTCACCGCACCTGTGCCAGCCCCGATCACCTGGTCGAGAAGGCTCAGCGAGTCGCGTACCGACCCTCCGGCCTCCTGGGCAATGAGGGCCAGGCTTTTCGGTTCCACCACCGCGTTTTCTTTGGCGCAGAGAGCGGCCAGATGCTCCGTCAGAACATCCAGGTCCACCCGCCGCATGTCGTGGCGCTGGCAGCGGGACAGGATGGTGACGGGAATCTTGTGGGCCTCGGTGGTGGCGAACATGAACTTCACATGGGCCGGCGGTTCCTCCAGGGTTTTCAGGAGGGCGTTGAACGCGGCGAGGCTCAGCATGTGGACCTCGTCGATGATGTAGATTTTATAGGGGCTGTGGGCCGGCATGTAGCGCACGTTGTCCCTGAGGTCACGGACCTGGTCCACGCTGTTGTTGGAAGCTCCGTCGATCTCGAACACGTCCACGGCGCTGCCGTTGGTGATTTCCACACAGGACCGGCAGGTGTTGCAGGGCACGGCCGAAGGGGTGTCCCTGTTTTTCTCGCAGTTGATGGTTTTGGCCAGGATGCGGGCCACGGTGGTTTTTCCCGTTCCCCTGGGGCCGGAAAAAAGAATGGCGTGGGCCAGACGGCCGGCCATCACCGCGTTGGCCAGGGTCGTGGTCACATGACCCTGCCCCACCACTTCCTCGAAGGTCTGGGGTCTGTATTTCCGGGCGAGAACGAGATAGGACATGGCGTGTCATCGCCCCAGGCCCTGGTCCTGAGGCTCTCCTTTCGGCTGAGGTGTCCGCTCAAAATAAAAAACCCGAATTCCAAAGGAAATCCGGGTCTGATTCAAACTTTTCCCGTGTGGCACAAAGTGACGTACCGGATATTTTTTCTGGTGTGGCGGAGAGAGAGAGATTCGAACTCTCGGTACCTTTTGGGCACACACGCTTTCCAAGCGTGCTCCTTCAGCCTCTCGGACATCTCTCCGCAAAACAGAAAAACTTATACCAGCTTGATGACTCTTTGGCAACACCTTTGACCGGCATGATCAAACCCGTTAAGCCGACGTTTTTGAAACCCTGCCGAACGGGCAAAGACAATATATCCAGAGCCGTCCTTTGTCAAGCCCTGTTTTTGTTAATTTTTTCTTGAACATAGGCAGGCTTTCTAGTATCAGTGGCAGACTGTTTTATGTCAGGAGGGTGGGGCAGGGTGCTGAAATCCTGGTTCATCCTGAATCCATTCAACCAACAACCGAATCCGGGAAAAGGCGTTATGGCTCAGATCGTTCCTTTCAGAGGGATAGTGTACAACAAAGAAAAGATCCAGGAGATCGCCCAGGTGGTGTCGCCGCCTTACGATGTGATTTCAGAAGAAAAACGGCAGGTTCTCTACGATCGCCACGACAGGAACGTGGTCCGCCTTGATTTCGGCAAACCTGAGGAAGGCGACAGTGAAACCCGCAACAGCCATACCCGGGCCGCCGCGTATTTCAAAGCCTGGCAGGCAGAGGGCGTGCTTGTCCGGGACGAAAAACCCTCTCTTTACCTGACCTCCGTCACCTTTTCGGCAGACGGAATCGAGGCCACCCGTTACGGCCTGATCTGTCAGGTGGCCCTGGAGCCTTTTGACAAGGGGATCATCCTGCCCCACGAGCAGACGTTCTCCAAAGTGAAGTCCGAACGCCTGGGCCTTTTGAAAACCTGCCGGGCCAATTTCAGCCAGATCTTTTCCATCTACTCGGACCAGGAAGGGATTCTCGACACCCTGAAAAAAGCCGTGGCCGGCAAAACGCCGGACATCGACCTGGTGGACGACGTGAACGAACGCCACCTGCTGTGGAAGATCACCGATCCCGCGGTGCTTGACTATGTGGTAGGGAAAATGGCGGACAAGAAACTCTACATCGCCGACGGTCACCACCGTTACGAAACGGCCCTGAACTATCGGGCCCACCTGGCGGAAACCGACAGCACCTTTTCACCGGCCCATCCGGCGAACAACGTCATCATGTATCTTTCCAGCATGGAAGATCCGGGCCTGGTGATCCTGCCCACCCACCGGGTGCTGAACCATGTGGAACCCGAGGCCCTTGACCGATTTCTGGACCGGGCTGCCGAGAGTTTCCATATCGAAACCTTTGCCTTCGGTTCGGATGAGAAAGGGGCCTTTGACAATTTCAAGGCCAGGCTCAAGGCGTCCACAGACACCCTCTCCATCGGTGTGGCGCTGAAAAATCACGACGCCTATTATCTGTTCTCGCTGAAACCGGGCGTCATGGACGAAAAGTTCGGGTCGAGCATCCCTTCCGCCCTGCGGGCTCTGGACGTCACCGTGCTTACCCACCTGATTTTCATCGAACTTCTGGGGTTTTCCAGTGACGCCATGGACCAGGAAAAGCTGATCACCTATTCGGAAAGTGACCGTCATGCGGCGGAGGCGGTGACCGGCGGTGACGCCGACGCGGCGTTCATCCTCAATTCCACCCGGATCGAGCAGGTGAAGGACATCGCCGAAAGCGGGATGACCATGCCCCGTAAAACCACGTTCTTCTACCCCAAGGCCCTCACGGGTCTGGTGATCAACAGCCTGATTCCGGATTGATGACAGACATGGCGCCCGGCTTTTGAGCCGGGCGCCATGTTTTTAAGTCAAGGTCTGTCTCTTGCCGTCCGATGAGATAAATAAAAAAAACAGGTGTCCCGGGATTTCCCAGGGGCACCCGGACAAGGCGAACGGGCTGTTGACTCCTTTCGGAGAAGGACCGTTTTTTAAGATGACGGTTCACACCTGCCAGCTGACGATCATGATGATCGTCAGCAAGCCATTTTGATCTAAACCGGGGGCTGAACTCTCCATGAACGGGTCGGCAACAGAGACGACGAACGAGCGGAAGCGCCGGAGACTCTACGGTTATACGGTTCTGGCCATGCTCTCCTACCAGCTTCCCATGGGCATCGCCCTCCTGGCCAAGGTCTTCCACATCGCCGACTACCATTACCGGGATGTTTTCTACCCCTACCTTTTCTATCTGCTCAGCAGCGTTTCCGCCCTGGCCATGATACGGCTCCGCCGGGACATCACCAAGCCATTCATCGCCTTCGCTCTTCACTACCAGGCCATGTTCTGCCTGGTCGTGGCGGCCTACATGGTCTACGCCATGGGGGCACATCGTCACATCGCGCCCATCGGCTGCCTTCTGGTGTTGATTTTCATCTTCGTCCAGTCCAGCATGGCCGTGTCGTTTTTGTATATCGTTTCCGAGGTGGCGATGTACATCACTGCGTCCTATATCGGAATCCACATTGCCGGTCAGCCCGGGTCCCTGATCAGCGAATCTCTCTATATCGCGATGTACGTTCCGATCTGCATCTTCATGGCCTATATCGCCAAGGTCATGCAGGATCAGCAGAATAAGATCCGGAATGCCAACACCAAGCTCAAGTCAGCCCATTCGGAACTGGAAACCACTTACGACACCCTGGAAACGGTCCACGAGGAACTGGAATCCCAGAACGATCGGATGGTGGAAAGCCTGCGTTACGCGGAAATGATCCAGCGTTCCCTGCTGCCCGGTCTCGACCGTCTCAAGGCGGTGAGTCCTGAAAGCATGTTTATCTGGATTCCCAAGGACATTGTGGGCGGAGACATCTTCTATACCTACAGTTCGCCTGAAGGCAGCGTCATCGCCCTGATGGACTGCACGGGACACGGGGTTCCCGGGGCCTTTCTCACCATGATCGTCTATGCGGAGATCCGGAAGATCATCCTGGACGAACAGGTTCGCAAACCGTCGGAAATTCTCGGCCGGTTGAACCGGGCCGTGAAGGCCGTGCTCCACAAGAACACGGCAAGAACCGGAGCGGACGACGGACTTGATGCCGCCGTCTGCTATATCGACCACGCCGGAAGCCAGGTGATCTACGCCGGGGCGAGACTTCCCCTGTTCTTTGTCAAGAACGGGTTGCTTCACCGGAAAAGCGGCGACAAGCAGAGTATCGGCTACAGGGATTCGGACGAAAACCATGTGTTCACCGATCATGTCATCGACGTGGTGTCGGCCTGTGATTTCTACCTGAAAACAGACGGGTTTACCGACCAGATGGGGGGGGTGAAACGCCTGCGGTTCGGAACGCGGCGGTTTACGGACATGATCGTTGAAAACTACGACAAACCGTACAGTGACCAGCGTAAAATCTACATGAAAACCCTGATGGATTACCAGGGAACCTGCGCCCAGATGGACGACACGACCCTGATCGGGTTCAGGCTCCTGCCTTCGGGTGGGGGCATAGAGGAAGACTGATCAGATCCATCGTCACATGGCATTATCCGTTTGATTTCGTCATTCTTGTTTGCATGGCCAAATTCCCCCGAATTTGTCATTCCGGGCGAGTGACCGAACATATTTGAAGGGCGTACAATCCGCATTGTCCGGACTGTGACGGTTCACGATACTCGGAGCCGACCCGGAATCCATGTTCGAGGTAGAGACGACGGTTGAATTTTTGAGTCTGATAACGATGCCGGTGTGGATTCCGGGTCGGCTTCGGATGTCAAACGGTGTCACGCCACCATGTCCGACGATATTTCAGGCAGGCCCTCATGTCGGGTGCCGCCCGGAATGACAGGTTGGGGGTCAGGTCCTGATTCGGGCATTGATAAGCAGTTCCAGATTTCAGTACGTTTCGGGTTAACGTGAATACCTATGCGCCCCACTTACCGCTTCCTGTGACATTCCCCGCAAACAATCGGTCCTCGCCCCTCCTTGATATGACAGTCTTTGCACAGGCCGTGGTAGGCGGCGGACAGGTTGAGGCCCCGCCTGTGGAGGGATGGGTCATGGCAGTCCGCACAGGGCGTGCCTTCCGAAGACTCGGTGCTGAGTTCCCCGTTTTCCCAGACGTGGTGGCAGACAGAACAGTCGTCGATCTGCGCCTGTTCGTTGTGGCTGTCATGGGGGAAGGGGACTTCCGCCATCACGGGGTTCTCGAAGGCCGCGCTGGACAGGATGTCCAGGGTGTCCGAGCCGTAAACGGCCATGGCAAGGAAAAGAACGGCGGCGGACGCTGCCGGAAAAGCAAAACGTTTCATAAGGCTCCTCCCTGGGGTCATGCGCTGGTCTCCATGGTCGCGGTCAGGATGTCCACCATGAACGAGACGGTCATGGGGAGCTTGTAATGGTGGAGGATGTCGTGGATGCCGCTGTGGCAGTTGTGGCAGGGCGTGATCACCACCTCCGCACCGGTCCGCCGGATCTGTTCGGCCTTGACCCTGGACGCCAGCATGCGCTTTGTCTTGTAGGGAGGTCCGCAGTTGATCACGCCGCCCCCGGCTCCGCAGCAGTAGTTGTGCTCGCGATTCGGCGTCATTTCCACGAAGTTTTCACAGGTCGCCCGGATGATGTCCCGGGCTTTTTCATGGAGGCCCCGCCCCCTGACCACGTTGCAGGGGTCGTGGAAGGTCACGGGGCGTTTTTCCTTTTCCCGGATCCGGATTTTCCCGCTGGTGAGGAGGTCGTGGTAGAACTCGATGGCGTGGACCACGGGAACGGGCGGGCGTGACCAGCTCAGCCAGCGGTTGCCCGTGTCGTAGACCGACCGGAAGGCGTGGCCGCACTCGCCCATGACGATTCTTTTGACATGGAGACGTTCCGCCGCCTCGAAATGGGTCCGGGTGATCCGGCCCATGATTTCGTTGTCCCCCGAGTACATGGCCATGTCGCTGTTGTCCCATCCCGGGGTGGCCGGAAGGGTCCAGTCGATGTTCGCCCGGTTCATCAGGATGGCAGCCTTGTGGATGAGATCGGCCTGGAACCGGGGTTCCGGTGCGATTACCGAGTACATGATGTCGGCCCCTTCCTTTTCAAGGGGAATTCGCAGGTCGGGGTTTTCCTCCCGGGCGTCGTCTTCCTGCCAGAAGAGGGTGTCAATCCATTCGTCTTCTTTCACCCACATCTGATTCATACAGGCCGAGTGACTGTGGGCCGTGTCCTGGATGTACAGGGGGGTGACCCCCAGGCGGTGGCAGATCCGCCGTACCACGCCGATCATGTACGCCGTGTCTACCCCGAAAGGACAGTAGAGCACGCAGCGCCGGCACAGGTTGCATTCGGTGTAGGCGATGACCGCCGCCTTCCGGATCTGGTCGGCCGTCAGTCTGTTCTTTTCACGGATGAAAAGCTCCAATGTCTGCCGGATTTTTCCGGCCGGGGAAAAGGCCGGGTCCCGGTCGAAAGACAGGAAAAAATGGCAGGCGTCGGAACAGAGCCCGCAGCGGACGCATGTTTTAAGATAGGCTTTCAGCCGTGAGCCTGTTTCGGAATTGAGGACCGCGTCGATGACGGCCCTGATTTTTTCCGGCGTCAGGGTGGCCAGTTTCCGTTCGATGCCTTCGTCGACGATGGACGCGAGGGCTGCCTGTTCAGAAGGTGTCATGGGTTACCAGTCCTTTGCATAACGGGTTCCGCCGAATTCCGACGAGGTGTGGATCCGGGTGAGGAATCCGAAAACCATGTGGGTCAGCCGGGTGAAGGGAATGGCGACAAGAAGGATTTCGCCTGAAACAATATGGACCAGATGGACGACCCTGAAACCGGGAAGGGTGTGGGACGCCCAGAACCCCGTGAAAAAGGGAAGGAACACGAGAACGGGGATCAGGAGATCCATGGGGCCGGAAATGTAGCGGAGTTCGGGAATGGCCAGCCGCCGGACAAGGAAAAACAGGCAGGCGGCCGACACGGTCAGGGTTCCGGCGTCTGCAAGCCATCCCGGCAGGGTGGGCCAGGACAGGCCCCATGCCTCGTAGAATACCAGTACATGGGCCAGGAGAAAGACGGGAACCATCACGAGGGAAATGTGGAAAAGGAAACCCACCAGGGTGAGAATCGCGTTTTTCCTCATCACCGTGGACCCGAAGGGTGTGGCCCAGTGGAGCATGGACAGCAGGGTGAATTTCAGGCTGAGGAAGGAGAACACGGAACGCTCGTTCCTGTAAGTTTCCATGACCAAGAGTCCGGTCTGGATCAGGGTTCCGCCGATGCACAGGAAAATGGCGGCGTAGAGCAGGGGGCCCGTGGCCAGAGGGTAGAGCTGGTGCATGATCGCATCTCCTTTTCCACTAAGGTGTGTTCGCTGGAAAGCTTTAACGCCTAAACGCCTGAACTGCTGGTGTGTCTGAGCATGCCGGCATGGGTCATCACCGGTTCATGATGCATTCAGAAGCACGACAGGGGCACCTTGATCTTGAGGTACTGCCCCGAATCGTAGGCCCTGATCGAGAGAGCCGCGCCATCTTCGTCGAACACCGGGTCCCAGATTTTGTCGCAGGTTCTGTCCCAGACCTTGCCGTCCAGGATGAGGGTGTATCTCCCTTTGGTTTCAATCCGGGCGGCGATGTGGCGGCTGTCCGGACTGAACACCGGAGGCCACACCCTTTCGCAGAAGCGGTTATAGGATTTCCCGTCGACAATCAGGGTGTGACGGCCGTTTTTCATGCCCACCGCCGCGAGACGGCTGCCGTCCGGACTGAAGGTGAGGCCTGTGATCGCGTCGAATCGCGGGATTTTCCAGGTTCTGTCATCCACGGCCACGGACCAGGTCCCGAAGGAGGGGGCCACAACGGCCGCCAGCCTGGAACCGTCCCGGCTGTATTGGGGTTTCCACAGCTGGGAGAAGCGGGTTTTCCAGAAGAGGTTTCCGTTGCGGGCCATGGTCCAGCTCCGGCCTGTTTTTACCGGCGCCACCACGTCCAGGGTCTCCGGGTGGAAACAAGGACCCCAGGCGCAGTCGAACCGGCCGGGCCAGGCTTCACCGTTGACCGCCACGTTGTAGTCGTAGAGATTCAGCCGCACGGCGCAGGCAACCCTTTCGTTGTCCGGGCTGAACGCCGGATCCCAGGCGTTCACGAACGGCCTGTCCCACGGGATTCCATCCACGGCCAGGGTGAACACCCCTTCCTGGAACGTGAAAATGTCACCTTCATGGATCTTTTTCGTCTGCACCACGGCCGCCGCGTGTGTGCCGTCGGGGCTCAGGGTGACGTGGCCGATGCCGGGAAAGGACGCGGCCCAGGGCCGGTCGTCCAGGCAGACGCCGTAGGTTCCGTCGTTCTGGATATTGACGGCCACATGACCGCCTTTGTCGCTGAACCGTGTGTTCCAGGCGTAGTCGAAACGATGGTCCCAGACCTGGTCGTCCACGGCCAGGGTCCAGGCGCCCTGGTCCAGGGCCAGGGCCGCCAGGCGGTTGTCCGGGGTGAACCGGGGATACCACAGCCGTTCAAAGCTGTTTTCCCAGATCCTGCCGTTGACGCACAGCCGCGATTCCCTGTTCTGGTCAAGAAAAAGGGCCGCCACCTTTTCCCCGTCGGGGCTGACCTGGATATCTTCCAGGCGGCTGTTCCCGTCGATCCAGGCGCTGACCAATTCCCGCTTTTCCAGAACACCCAGGGCTTTCTTCGGATTAATGAGGAGCATGGGCCGCCTCCCTCTCCCTGTCCATGATCCAAAGCCCGGCTTTTTGTTCAGCCAGGGGTTTGTTCACGCTGACCACCGGGCAGGACGCCCGGAGCACCACCTGTTCCACCATGCTGCCGATCTGCCCGTCCTCGTGGGGGGTGTCGGTGTTGTGGTGGGCCATGACCAGGAGGTTGGCCTCCTGCTCACGGGTGAACTTGAGGAGTTCCACCTGGGGAATGCCTTCCCAGACGTGGATTTCGTATTTCTTCACCCCTTCCATCAGGGGCAGGTATTCCTGTTCGATTCGACGCCTGGCGCTTCTGATTTTCTTTTCAATGCTTTCCTGGCATTCGAGCTGACCGAAATGCCGGGGCGTGATGTCCACGCTGTGGAATATCAGAAGGCGGCTGCCGATTTCCCTGGCCATGGAACAGGCAAAGGTGAAGGCCGAAAGGGACGCCTTGGAAAAATCCGTGGCGCAGACGATGGTGCTGGATTCCCAGAGGCATGTCCTGCATGGCCGGTTGATGACGAACACGGGGCAGCGGGCGTTTTTGGCCACAAGCTGGAGGGTGTTGCCCACCATGTTCCTGAACCGGGTGGTTTCGCCCTGGGGCAGGGAGGTGTGGCTGCCCATGACGATGGCGTCCACATCCTCTTTCCGGGCTTTCCGGAGGATTTCCCGGTAGGGGACGCCCACGGCGCAGTCGATGGTCACATCCTCGATCTGCCGGATGTCCTCGGCGTAGATGTTGCGGATCTCTTCCCGGGTCCATGCCGTGTATTCCTGGTCGAACTTGTTTTCCGTCTCCCCTGTTTTCAGATCCACGATGTACGGGCTGTTCCCATGGGACGGCATGCCGAACACATGGAAAACGATGAGTTTCGCCCCGTATTTCCGGGCGAGCAGGGCGGCGGCTTTGGCCGCGTGGTCGCAGTCAGGCGATGCGGTGGTGGCAAAAAGGATTTTTCGGAACATGGCTTGACCTCCTTGGGTGACACGTTGTCATGTATAACTCACGTCTTGAGATCGTCTATGGCGGATTGGAGAAAGGCGTGCTGATAATAGGGTTTGCAAGAGAGATGCCTGTTGCTGATCACGATAACTGTTTTCATGTATCCTGTTGATAACAAAGGATGCAAACGTGTGGAGCCCGGATATCCGCTGGAATTATGGAACACAATGCCCTTTTGATGGAGGGGGACAGGGAACAATATGCACCTTTTTTATTGACGTATCCTGTGGGGTGTCATAGGGTTGGTCAGGCGTGAAAAAAAAGAGGGGCGAAGGAGAGATTATGCATTCGATTCTAAGCAACTACCACGTGATCATCGAAAGCATCGAGGACGGGGTGTTCACGGTGAACATGGATTTCAGGGTCATGACCTTCAACCGGGCTGCGGAAACCATCACCGGGATTCCAAGGTCCGAGGCCATTGGCCGAAAATGCTGCGACGTGTTCCGGACCAGCATCTGCGACAACGGCTGCGTTCTGAAAAACACCCTCACGACGAACCAGCCTTCCTCGGACATGCCGGTCTTTATCACCCGTTCCGACAACCGGGTCATTCCGGTAAGCGTCAACACGGCGGTTCTCAGGGATTCACGGGGCCAGATGATCGGTGGTGTGGAGATTTTCAGGGACTTGACCGAAGTGACCCGGTTAAGGAAAGCCTTCCAGAAAGAGATGTCCTTTGACGATATCGTCAGCAAGAACAGGCTGATGCAGCGTTACTTTTCCATACTTCCCCAAATCGCCGAAAGCCGAAGCACGGTTCTGATCACCGGGGCCACGGGAACGGGCAAGGAGCTGATGGCCAGGGCGATCCACAACCACAGCGGGGCACGGAAAGGGCCTTTTGTGGCGGTGAACTGCGGGGCCATGCCCGAAACCCTGGTGGAGTCCGAGCTGTTCGGATACAGGAAAGGGGCGTTCACCGACGCGAAAACCGACAAGCCGGGCCGTTTCGCCATGGCCCAGGACGGGAGCATTTTCCTGGACGAGATCGGAGACGTTCCCCTGTCGGCCCAGGTCCGGCTGCTCCGGGTCCTCCAGGAAAAAACCTACGACCCCCTGGGGGGGACAAAACCCCTGGAAACCAACGCCAGGGTCATCGCGGCCACCCACCAGGACCTGGAAACCCTGGTGAAGGAAGGCCGTTTCAGAGAGGACCTTTACTACCGCATCAACGTGATCCGCATCAACCTGCCTCCTTTACGTGAACGGCGGGAGGACATTGCCCTTCTGTGCGACCATTTCATCGAGAGGTTCAACTTCTCCACGGGAAAAAGGCTGCTGGGCCTTGCACCCGAAACCATGTCAGCCCTTCTGATGTACAATTTCCCGGGGAATATCCGCGAGCTGGAAAACATCATGGAGCACGCCTTTGTCCTTTGCCGTGAAGGACTGATCTATCCCTGCCATCTTCCCGACCGTTTTCAGAGCAGTTCGGACCCGTCGCCTGACCAAGGTCCCATGACTCTGGCAGAGTCTGAAAAAATGACGATCCTCAGGGCTCTGGACAGGAACGGAGGGAAAACCATGGCCACGGCCAGGCAGTTAGGAATCGATAAAAACACCCTGCGCCGCAAGATGATCCGCCATGGCATCGAGGGGCGGGACAGGGGCAGGCCGTGACAGTCTGGACAGGGAAACGGATTCTCTCTTCGAACCCCATCTGAACTCTTGACGCAGGGTTTCTTCATCTCTACAATGCACGAAAAATTCAACCGCCATGAGTGTTTACAATCAAGGAGAAACCTTACATGAAAACCCCATGCAACCGAAGGTTTTCGGCTGTTATCGGAGCTGTTCTGCTGGTTCTGGGCCTGGGTTCACCCGGCCTGGCCAAAAGCAAACCTCCCGTGGTTCTGGCAACCACGTTTCCCATCTACCAGATCACCCGCAATGTGGCCAAAGGGGGGGCTCTCACCGTGGAGCTGATGATTCCCGCGTCCCTGGGCTGTCCCCACGATTACGCCCTCACCCCCAGGGACATGATGAAACTGGGAAAGGCCAAGGCCCTTGTGGTCAATGGCTTGGGGATGGAGGAATTTCTCCATACCGCCCTGAAAAAGGCAGGGTCTTCCCTTGCGGTCATCGACAGTTCGAAAGGCATCACCAGTCTGATCACCGACGAATTCGGGAACCCCGGAAACCGGCATAAAACCGGCCACGACCATGCCCAGGTCAACCCCCATCTGTTCGTCAGCCCGGGAATGGCGGGACTTCTGGCCGTCAACATCGCCAGCGGCCTGTCAAAGATCGACCCGAAAAACGCCGCAGTGTACCAGGAAAACGCCAGGGCTTACGGTGAGCGGATGGCGGTTCTCGACCAGAGAGCCAGAACTCTTGGCAAACGGCTCGTTCACCGGCAGATCATGACCCAGCACGGGGTGTTCGATTATCTGGCTCGGGACATGGGGCTGACCATCGCCGCTGTCCTGGCCAGCCACGGTGTCAGGGAACCTTCCGCATCGGAGATGCTGTCCCTTGCCAGGACCATCCGCACGAAAAAAATCAGGGCGATCTTCATCGAACCCGGGTATCCGTCCAAAGCGGCCAAGGCTCTCTCAAAAGAGACGGGCATCCCCGTGGTGATCCTCGATCCCGGCTCCACCGGACCAAAGAACGCCGACCTTGCCTATTACGAGACCCTGATGGACAGAAACCTGAAAACCCTTGAAAACGTTCTGGGAGGACATGGCCGATGATCGATGCCACAGGCATGTACGACGAGCCGCTGAATATCGAGCCGGCCGTTGTTTTTGAAGGGGTTTCCGTGACCCTGGGCGGGGTCTCCATTCTCGACCGGGTCACCGCATCGGTTCCCAGGGGAGGCTGCACCTCCATCGTGGGGCCCAACGGAGCCGGCAAGACCACTCTTCTTCTCGCCCTTCTCGGCGAGGTTCCTTACCGGGGCGGCATCCATTTTTCTTCGAAAATCAACAGGAACGTAAGGATCGGTTATGTGCCCCAGAGACTGTCCTTTGACCGTGGCATCCCTCTTACCGTGACCGAGTTCATGAACCTGGGGTTTCAGGATAAACCCCTGTGGTTCGGCCTCTCGGCAGATCTGAAAAAGAAAACCAGGAAACAGCTGGCCATGGTGAAATCCGATCATCTGGAGAACAGAAGGCTGGGGGCCCTCTCCGGAGGCGAACTGCAACGGGTGCTCCTGGCCCTGGCCCTGGCCCAGGAGCCGGACCTGCTGGTTCTCGATGAACCGGCCGCAGGCGTGGACATCCATGGTGAGCATGTGTTCTGCGAGCTCCTCGACAACCTGAGGGCCAAACTGGGATTCACCCAGCTCATGGTCAGCCATGACCTGGCCACTGTGACCCATCACGCCACCCACGTGATCTGCCTGAACCACCGGGTGGCCGCCGAGGGGCCGCCCTGCCAAGCCCTCACCGACGAAACCCTCACCGCCATTTTCGGAATGCACATGGGCCTGGTGGATTCACGGTCCATGCCTTTCGGGAAATCCGTGTGCACCGCCGCCTGCTGCAAAGGAGGCCGTCTTGCCTGATCTCGCCTTTCTTTACACCCTGATGTCCTGGATTTTTCCTTTCGAGTGCATGGAGGCCAGGTTCATGCAGCAGGCCATGCTGGGTCTTCTGCTTCTCGCACCCATGACCGCGTCCATGGGAATCCAGGTGGTGAATTTCCGCATGGCGTTCTTCTCCGACGCCATCAGCCATTCGGCCTTCGCCGGTGTGGCCCTGGGCCTTCTTTTCGCCGTGGATCCCCACCTGTCCATGCCAGTTTTCGGGATACTCGTGGGGCTTTGCATCGTGCTTGTCCAGAGAACAAGCTCCCTGTCCACGGATACGGTGATCGGGGTCTTTTTTTCAGCCGTCATCGCTTTCGGTCTGGCCGTGGTGAGCCGGGACCCGTCTTCGACGAGAAGCCTCCAGCTTTTCCTTTACGGGGACATCCTGACCATCGGAAACACCGACATCTGGTTTCTCATCGCCCTTTTCCTGGTGTTTTTCCTTTACCAGGCCAAAGCATACAACCGTCTTCTCTACATCGGAATCAATCCCACCCTGGCCAGGACCCACCGGGTTAGCGTGGGTTTCCATCAGTACACCTTCGCCGCCTTTCTCAGTCTGGTGGTGATGTTTTCCGTCTGGGCCGTGGGCGTTCTTCTCGTCACCGCGATGATCATCGTGCCCGCTGCGTCGGCACGGAATCTGGCCCGGTCCGCAGGAGGCATGTTCTGGTGGGCTCTTGTGATCAGTCTCAGTTCCGCCGTTTCCGGCCTCATCCTTTCGGCCCAGGATTTCGCCCAGACCGCCACCGGTGCCACCATTGTCCTTTGCTCATGCCTCTGGTTCGTCGTCAGCGCGGTGGCCGCCCTTTTCCGGAGGATGCAGAAATCGAATATATCGTAACGACGGGCTTTTTCAGGACCTGATCTGGCATGAAATCGCCCGCTGGTGCCGTTTGTAAGGGGCCATTCGGGTTTGTCCACAATACCCGGTTTTTCTCAGAAGAAAAAAATATTCGAGAAGGCGGGCCGAACTGCCGATAACAAACAGAGATATCCGTTATGCTTGCCAGAAATTCCTGTTGAACGTCGCGTTTTTTTTCATAACAGAACAAGGAGAATGACATGGTGAGGGATCTGTCCATCAAAACGAAACTGATCGGCGCTTTTCTGCTTTCAGCCATGGTTACGGCCGTTGTCGGGGGGATCGGGCTGTCACAGATCACGATGAACAACAAAACCTTCAGCCGGGTGGCCACGGACGATGTGGTGTTCCTGACCGCGGCCCTCAGGCTGAACGTTCTGTCCCTTCAGCACCGGCGTTATGAAAAGAATTTTTTCATCAATACCGGCAACCAAGAGGGTCAGGTCCAGGATCTTGAACAATTCAATGGTGTTGCGGCGGAGACCCAGGAGATGATCCAGGCGGTTGGCGCTTCGATTCCCCCCGGTGCGGACGAGGCGGAGGATATGAAAACGGCCCTGGCCGGAGCCGGAACCTCCCATGAAAAATACATGAACGGATTTCTGGAAGTGGCGGCCAGGGTCCAGGCCGATGATACCATCACGGCCCAGAACGGCAACGCCATGATGGAGCCCCTTGCCGCCGAGATCGAGGCTTTCGAAACTTCCGTCGCCGCCCTTTCCGACCTGAGCCTTCTGTACATCAACACCGTATCCGAAAAAGTCAACGCCGCCGGGAAACGGTCCCAGATGGTGATCGCGGCCCTTCTGGCCGCCGGCATCGCGGTGAGTATCGCCTTCGGCTTCGTGATTTCCGGGTTGATCACCAGGCCCCTCAGGGACGCTGTGCGCCTGGCGGAAACCATGGCAAGCGGCGACTTTACAATGACCCTCGCCCAAGGGGGGAAAGACGAGGTGGGGAACCTCCTGAAGGCTTTGAGCCTCATGACCCACCATCTCAAAGCCATGATCGCGGAGATCATCGGCTACGTGAACACACTTTCCAGTGCCTCCACGGAACTTTCGGCCATCTCCGAGCAGCTCAGTTCGGGCGCGGGGGAAACCGTCACCCAGTCCATGGCCGTTTCCTCGTCCGCAGAACAGGTCAGTTCGAACATCACGTCCATCGCCGCCGCCTCGGAACAGGCCACCACCAACGTGAACATGGTGGCCACGGCCGCCGAGGAAATGACGGCGACCATCACCGAAATATCAAAAAATACGGACACGGCCCGGGTCATCACCCACGACGCCGTGGCCCAGGCCCAGGCCGCATCGATCCAGGTGGACCAGCTCGGCAAGGCGGCCCAGGAAATCAGCCGGGTGGTCGAGGCCATCACCGAGATCTCCGAGCAGGTGAACCTTCTCGCCCTGAACGCCACCATCGAAGCAGCCAGGGCCGGTGAGGCAGGCAAAGGGTTTGCCGTGGTGGCCAACGAAATCAAGGAGCTTGCACGGCAGACATCCGAAGCGGCCATCACGATCCGGGAACAGATCGGATCGGTCCAGGAGTCTTCCAAAACCACCGTGTCAGGCATCACGGCCATTGTGGGGGTGGTGAACAGGGTCAATGACATCGTGGGAGGCATTGCCGCGTCCATCGAGGAACAGACGGCCGTGACCCACGAAATCGTGGGGAATGTGGCCCAGGCCGCCTTAGGGATCAGGGACGTGAGCGAGAACATCAATCTCGGTTCATCGGTTGTGGCGGATATTTCGAGGGAAATCGGCGGGGTGAAACGGCGTACCGAGGATATCTCCGCCTCCAGCGTCCAGGTCAACGTCAGCGCTGCGGAGCTGAGCAGACTGTCCGAGCAGATCAAAAGCCTGGTGGAACG
>CAZWTY010000088.1:0-18611 GCA_964637565.1 uncultured Desulforapulum sp. | reverse complement strand
GAGGAATGAGGCGTACTTAGGGTACGCCGCAGTGACGAGGGATGAAGCGTAACGCAGAGATCGGACTTTTTACGAAGTCGTCAGACCTCGATATCCTCCAGGTCCGGCAGCTCACTGGCCATGGAAAGGGTGACCATTAGGGCCAGAATGGCGTACAAAACAAGAGCGGATAATCCGCAGATGAACATCATGAACAGTTTGATCAGCATGGCTCCTCCTTGTGTGTCGTATCACAGGTTCATGTTGGAGCCACTTTAAGCGGGTTGTGTCAGGAAGATGTGAGCGCCAGGTGAGTTTGCTGTCAGATCAGGCTTTTTCCGGAAAGGTTTTCAGTCCGGCCCTTAATTTGAACGATTTGACGCCCAGCGTTCGGATCCATTTCAAAATGTGCATCCAGCAGACGCTGGAAAACCTGTAACCTCCGTCTCCCATTATGAATTTTTGTCGTCTTTATCGCCGTTGCTCTCGATTTTTTCCTTTTCCGTGTCTTTCAGGGAGCTTTTGAAGTTTTTGATCCCTTTTCCGATGCCCGAACCGATCTCGGGCAGGCGGCCCGCTCCGAAGATGATCAGGACGATTACCAGGATGAGTACAAGTTCCATGGGTCCCAGGCCGAACATAGGTCCTCCTTGCGCATCGGCGTCGCGCCGATTTTCAGGTAAAAATGCCTTTGGCACCCCAAACGGGGGCCAACAGGCCTGCCAGATACAATCCGATTCATACGGACGCCAGACCATAACACCTTGATCTTGAACCTGTCAATTGGATTGAATTTCCGGGATCATTCCTTTTTGCCGTCCTCGTGCCTGAAGTCATCCCCACGGATGTCGTAGCGTTTCATGATCTGCTGGAGGGCCTGCCGCTCCAGGCCCATGTTCCTGGCGGCCTGGCTGACGTTGCCCTGGCAGGCCGTGAGATGACGGGACAGAAAGGCCTGGTTGAAATCGGTGAGGGCTTTTTCCTTGGCGTCCTTGTAGGGCAGGTGAACGTGTTTTGCATCGTCTTTCACGGGGAACGGCCGGCCTGACGAAGAGAGTCCCGCATCGGCCAGGGAGATCACAGGGCCTCCGGCGTAGAGAATCCCCCGGATGATCACGTTTTCCAATTCGCGGATATTCCCTTCCCAGGGGTTTTCCAGCATGGCGTCCAGCAGTTCCGGGGCCAGGGTCTTGGGAGGTTTCCCCAGCTTCCGGCAGTGTTTTTCCAGAAGATGGCTGGCGATCAGGGGGATGTCTTTCACCCGTTCGCGCAAGGGGGGCATGGTGATGGGCAGAACGTTCAGCCTGTAGTAGAAATCCTCCCTGAACCGGCCCTGGCGGATCAACTCCGGCAGGTTCTGGTTGGTGGAGGCGATGATCCGCGTGTTCACCCGGATGGTCCGTGTGTCCCCCAGAGGCTTGATCTCCTTGTCCTGGAGGACCCGGAGCAGCCGCGTCTGGATGGCCGGACTGATTTCACCGATTTCGTCGAGGAACAGGGTACCGTTTTCCGCTTCCTGGAAAAGGCCCGCCTTGTTGCCCGTGGCATGGGTGAACGCCCCTTTTTTATAGCCGAAAAGCTCGCTTTCCAGGATCGTTTCAGGCACCGTGGGGCAGTTCACCGTGATAAAGGGCCCGTTTTTCCGTTCGCTCATACCGTGGATGGCCCGGGCCACCAGGTTCTTTCCGGTCCCCGATTCTCCGGTGATCAGCACGGTCACATCGGTTCCGGCCACCATGGAGATGGTTTCGTAGACCTTTTTCATGGCCACACTTTTACCCACCAGGTCCTGGTGGAGTTCGCCGCTGAAACAGCTCCGCTGGAGAAGGCGGTTTTCCTTGAGCAGGCGGCTCCGCTCCAGGGCTTTTTTCAGGCTGACCACCAGGGCGTCGTGGTCGAAGGGTTTGGTGACGAAATCGTAGGCCCCGTTTTTCATGGCGTGAACCACCATGTCGATGCTGCCGTAGGCGGTCATCATCACCACGGTCTGGTCCGGACGGCTGTCCTTGATCCGCTGGAGCAGGGTGAGGCCGTCCATGCCGGGCATCTTGATGTCGGAGAGCACCAGGTCGAAAATGTCTTCCTCGAGAACCTTCAGGGCCTCGTCGGCCGAACCGGCGGTCACGATCCGGGCCTCGAGTTCCGGGGCCAGGGTCCGTGAGAGAAGCTGGAGCATGTCCGGCTGGTCGTCGATGATCAGAATGGTGTGTTTCATGGTGATCCTTATCGTAACGTATCAGAGAACGGGAAGCAGAATGGTGAAGGTGCTGCCCTCGCCTTCCCTGCTTTCCACCAGGATGTCGCCACTGTGGTCCTTGATGATGCCGTAGGTGACGGAAAGGCCCAGGCCCGTTCCCTGGCCCGTGGGCTTGGTGGTGAAAAACGGTTCGAAAATCCGGGTGATGTCGCTTTCGGCGATGCCTGTTCCGTTGTCGGTGATCCGGATTTCAGCCTGTTTTTTATCGTCCCGGTACCCGGTGGTCAGGGTCAGGACCCCGTCTTCGCCCATGGCATACCGGGCGTTCATGACCAGGTTGATGAACACCTGCCGGATTTTCTCCCGGTTCATGAAAAGGGGCGGCATGGCCCGGTCGTAATGCCGCACCACCTCCATGCGGCTCAGGTCCGTGTGTTTTCGGATAAAGTCGATCACATCGTCCAGAACCTCGTGCACATCCCAGGGGCTTTTGTCCGTTCCGGCGCTTCGTGAGAAACTCAGAAGGTCGGCCACGATTCTCTGGCAGTGCTTCACGTGTTTTTCGATGGTCTTCAGGTCTTCTTTCCGGGTGGAGTCTTCTGTTTCACTTCGGATCAGGAGCTGGCAGTAACCCAGGATCACCCCCAGGGGGTTGTTGATCTCATGGGCCACCCCGGCGGACAGTTCCCCGATGGCCGCCAGTTTTTCCGCCTGGGCCATGTGTTTTTCCAGGGCCATGCGCTGGGCCGATTCACTGGCAAGGTCCCGTGTCCTTTCCTCCACCCGGGTTTCCAGGTTCTGGTTCAAAGACACCAGCTGTTCATGGGCTGCCTGGAGAGCCCGCTTGTCCTCGGAGATCTGGGTGTAAATTTTCCATATCTGATGAAAAAACAAGGTGATGGATGCCACGAGAATCAGGGCCATGGTGTTCACCGAACCGGAATAGGGCTGGATGGCGGCCCAGACCTCGTTGAACCCGTCCATGATCAGGAACTGCTTTACGATATGGCCGGTGCTCCGGGATACGGCGAACAGCACCAGGCCCGAACAGACCCAGACCAGGTAGATCCAGATGGCGTTGCCCTTGTCGTGGGAGCGGATGTCCAGGGTGAGCTTCAGGCAGGCGATGCTCAGGACGATCATGGTCAGGGACCCCACCACATCCACGAAAAATATGGGAGCGTAGTTCAGGGTCATGGCGTCACCCCGGGTTTTCCCTCCGACCTCAGCCCGGCCTTGATCCTTGCCAGCCCGAGGTAGAGAAAGTACAGGGCCGGGGCGCAGATCAGGTGGTCCAGTTTGCCCAGGTAGTACAGCAGCGCAAGAAACGACGAGTTGTTTTCGCTCTGGATCAGGATTTGCCAGGGGCCGGTCTTGCTGACCTGGAGCAGTCCGCCCTGTTCGTCGAGGTAATGCATGACCAGGACATCCAGGTTCCAAAGGCCCATGAGCAGGGCGAACCACATGATGCACCGCCAGCCCGCTTTTCCTGAAATTCCGGACCCCCTGAGCCAGTATACGAAAGCCCCCATGGACACGAGAAAGAACACATGGCCCATCTGGTGAACCACGACGCCTTCGTTGCCCCCGTGGGCCTGGATAGCGAAAAGGGGGTTGGGGCAGAGGGCGGTCAGAATGAGAACGAGGGCCGTAATGATAACGATGTTATATGGTTTCATGGCTTGGTTCGGCCTCCTTGGATTCCTTGTGCTCATAAGTACCCGGGATTTCGTGGTTGTTTTATCCCGGAACGCCGAGTTGCGCTCGGCATGGGTTTGCCGAGCTCAACTCGGCGCTCCCGGCAAGGTTCAACGGTTTTGGATAAAAGCAATCCATATGCCATCCCCCTCAACATTCTTACTGTTCGTGATGCCTTTATATGAAAGTCCCGTCTGAAACACTGAAAAGCGATGCCCGGACCCGTTTCCCGGCCCCCGATGTGCCATAAAAATACGGCACATCGGGTTTGTTTTCTCAATCCACCTGTTTTTACGGCCTTTTCATCATATGCCATATTTTTCTTTCACTGCAATAAAATTATGGCGCTTTATCATTCTTCAAACAAGACTGGCTTGAGGTTTCCATGGTCTCCACGTTGTTTGGACGTGCGAAAACGCCTATCCTCCGACTCTTTCCGCACAGCGTGTTTCTTTCCGGAAACAGGTTGGGCCACGGTTTTTTGTGGTATGGGTTTTGCTAAACCATACGTCGATTGTCACGATACGGCGAATGAAAACCATAATAAAATGGAGAGATAAACCATGAACTACACCCAAGCGATGGAAACACTGATCTGGAATTTCAGGCTGGACTACGACCCGGTGGGTATCCGTTTTGTGTTCGACGAATCGGAGAGGGACTCCCTCAAGATCACCCACACATCCAAGGCCAGGCTGTCCTACTGCATGTACCTGGCGGCGGCCCGGTCGGCCAAACACGCCCTGTACCTCACGCCGGACCGGCTTCTCTGCAAGAACGCCCAGCCCGTGTTCGGGTTCCGTCCCCTCGAGCGTGAAACCGACGGGAAAAACCATGAGAAATACCTGATCGATCCGGACCTGTCCTGGCAGGCGCCCCAGGAAAAACAGCGCCTCGAGGAAGGGGCCTGCAAAGGGATTTTCATGGCGCCCCTTGAAAATTTCGATGCCGCCGGCCTCGATCCCAGCGTGGTGTTCCTGATGGTCACACCCTTTCAGGCCTACCACATCCTGAACGATTACATGGCCGCCATGAACAGGGCCAATCTCACCTTCTTCGCCACCCCCAATTCAGCGGTCTGTTCGGGCAGCGTCTACACCTTCAACAAGAACACCGCCAACATGACCACCATGTGCGCCGGCTCCAAGGCGTCGGGTAAAACGGAAATGAACTACATGAACCTGTTCATTCCCGGCACTCAGATGATCCCCACCGTGGAGCAGCTGGTGAAACGCATCGAGGTCAAGGGAGGCCCCTCCCTTCTCGGCGCTGGCGGGCAGCCCTGGCCCGGCCTGGACGTGTGTTCCGGATGCCCCATGATCAAGTTTGAAAAAGTCGAAGAGTGATTCGTCATTTATAATAGAGAAATATCTAAGAAGGAGAAATCATGCGAAAGTCCCTTAAGTTCACCACCCTGTCCATGGTCGGCCTTGCCGTCATGGCTTTTTTTCTGACCTTTGCCCAGGCGGAAAATGAAAACACCGTCAACCCGGCCGCACCTGCGGCGGTGGAAGCTCCGGCCCAGAGCGCCGACCCGGCTGTTTCGGCTCCGGATGAAGCGGCCCCCGCGGCAGCCGAAGCGGAATCGGCTCAGGCTGTGGACGCCCCCGCTCCCGCCGCTGAAGCACCGGCAGCTGTTTCCGCGCCCCCCGTCACCGCACCAGTGGAGCAGCCCGCGGCCGCTCCCAAGGGCAGCAAGCTTGAACGAGCCATTGCCGCAGCCCCCAAAGGCGCGGAAAAAGGCCAGATCGACCCGTCCAAACCCGCCGGCTTCCTCGGCATCCCCGGCGGTCCCCATGTGAATGTGGTCCTCGCCCTGCTGTGGGCCGTGTGGGTGGGCTGGATTTTCTCCACCGTGGGCGCTTTCGGCGGCGTGATGGCCGGTGTGGGACACATGAGCGTGTTCGGTTTCGGAAGCTACGCCGGGTCTTTCAAGCAGACGGCGCCGGATCTGGGCAAGGTGGTCACCGACTCCATCAAGGCTTCCAACCAGTTCATGGTGGGACTCTCCGCCGCCATCAGTTCGTTCAACTACCTGAAAATGAAACGCCTCGTCCTGCCCCTGGCCCTGAGTCTCGGCGCGGGATCGCTCCTCGGCGCCTGGGGCGCCGCGGCCCTTTCCGCCGGCAAGCTGGATTTCAAATCCTACCAGGGCTACTTCGGTCTGTTCGTTCTCGGTCTCGGCTGCTGGCTCCTCTATGAAACCACCCCCGCCGGACAGGCCAAGAAAAAGACGGCCAAGGAAGCGGCCAAAGCTTTCGAGGACAACGCCCAGAAAATGAAAAACGGCGAGCATGTGGACCCGGCGAAAGTGGGCCTCCATATCGAACGGTTCACCCTGACCTCCTGTGAATTCAATTTCTTCGGCGTGCCTTTCCGCTTCAATCCCATCGTGCCTTTTGTCGGCGGCATCGTGATTTCCGCCGTGGCGGCTTTCCTCGGTGTGGGCGGCGGTTTCCTCCTGGTGCCCTTCCTGACCAGCGTGACCCAGCTTCCCATGTACCTGGCGGCCGGAACCTCGTCGCTTGCCGTTCTCATCAGCATGATCACCAGCATCATCACCCTGATCACCAAGGGAACGCCCATCGACTGGATGCTCATCGGCATCGAGCTGGTGGGGATCGCCGTGGGATCCGTCATCGGTCCCATGACCAGCAAGTACTTCTCCGACGTGACCCTGAAACGGATCTTCATCGTTCTGGCGCTTTACGTGGGTGTGGGTTACTTCCTGGCCGGATTCTTCGGTTTCAAACTCCCCGGCGTGTGATGGTTTAAGATAACAGCCCATGATTCCGGGGCGGATGCTCCATCCGCTCCGGAACCCAACAGGAAAACGCATGACCCTCGTCGAATTTCAAATGGCCCTGGACGCCTGGCTGATCGCCCCGTACCGATGGGTTTCTCCCGCTTCGGCGGGATTTCTTTTCGGAACCCTGGTTCTGGTGATCCAGAGCCTCGTTCTGGGAAGGCTCTGTCTCGCCGGTCTGGAAAAAGTCCAGCGACGGCTCCGTCAGACCATCGAAACAGAGGTGGCCGACCGCCAGAGCCTGTCCCTCAAGGCCATATCCGTCCAGGACAAAACAGCCTACCTGGCCCAGAACGACCTGGCCCAGGAAGCCTACGGCCGGTCCATGGGTCTGTCCCTGGGCCGGATCTGCGCCTCGTTCTGGCCCGCCGTCATGGCCCTGGCCTGGATGAAATCCCGGTTCAGCGACGCCCCCCTTCCCTTTCCCGTCACCCGCTCCGGCGAACCCCTGACCGTATCCTACGCCCTGGTGTTCATTCTTTTGTATCTCGCCGTGTGGATGGTGAGCAGAACCATAAAAAAAAGGGTGCCCCGGTAACGCCACCTGCGGGAACGCCGAGTTGCACTCGGCCCATGATGCCGGGTTTACCCCGGCGTTTTCAGTCTGGCGCTGCCCCAGGACCAGTCTTCCGGACATTCAGCCAGACGGGCCGACACGGGATTGTTTTCGATATATTTCCGGACAGCCTTCAAATGAGCCTCATCTCGAATATACCGGTCCCAGTAATCCCGATGCCATAACGTCTCACCCGTCTTTCCGGAGAGAAGATTGATCTGTCGTGCTGTATGGCGTTTCCAGCTCTGCACGATGGCGGACAGAGATGTGCCGGGATTCTGTTCGATCAGGGCGTGGACGTGATTTGGCATCACCACCCATGAAAGGAGACGGTATCTTTCTCCGTCATGGAATTGAAGAGTTTCTTCCATGATTTTAGCGCACGATGCGTGGCGAAACACACAGGAGCCGAGACCTGAATCGAGAAGATGTTGAATACGATTCATCCGTTCAGTGGATTTTTTTTGGTCTTCGATGAAACGCAGTTCGTTTTCCATGGACGTGATGGCTTTATGGGGCAGGCTGTCCGCCAGGTGGAAGATGATATGCTGAATCATGCCCGGTGCACTGCAATGGGGAAGGTAACCACGGGAAAACCAGCCTCTGGGTCGGGAATCTGATGTCATGTTTTGCTCTCTATCCTGCAGGAACGCCGAGTTGTACTCGGCAATCTGAGCCGAGTGCAACTCGGCGTTCCTTGGTTTCATTCATGATGGGTTATCTTGTTGTGACTGAGTTTCTGCAAAAGGAACTCCTGTGTTTAAACACAAATTATTTTTCCTGCAATAAAAAAATGTTCCAGACGTCATACCGGGAACGCCGAGTTGCACTCGGCAACCTGAGCCGAGTGCAACTCGGCGTTCCTTTGGTGTCATTCATGGTGGCGGTAATCGCATTGTCATTGTGTTTCCCATAAAGAAACGCAAGGTTAAGCCCGATCACGAACCCTGTCGGCCCGGCGTTCCCATTTTTTTCACCATAGGTCTTGTCCTTGGAAACCGCCTGTGATAGGGCTGCTGTTCCTGAATATTTTGAGACGAGAACGGAGTTTTCAACCATGGTTCATCTGAACAACATCGGCAAGCAGTACGGGTCCCAGGTTCTTTTCACCAGCGCCAGCCTCCAGATTCCCCGGGGAACCTGCACGGGTCTCGTGGGGCCCAACGGCGCGGGGAAAACCACGATTTTCCGCCTGATCGTGGGCGAGGAAGAGCCGGACAAAGGGGACATCATTTTCGCCAAACAGACGAAGATCGGCTATTTTTCCCAGGACGTGGGGGAGATGGCCGGCCGGAGCGCCCTTGAGGAAGTGATGGCCGCCGCAGCCGGCGTGGTGGCCCTGGGTGAGACCATGCGGGCCATGGAAGAGCAGATGGCCACCCCCATGGACGACGACGCCATGGCCGAGCTTCTGGAACGCTACGGAAACGCCGTGGAAGAGTTCGAGCACCGGGGCGGCTACGACCTGGAAAGCCGGGCCCAGGCCATCCTCACAGGACTCGGCATCGGTCCTGAGGATTTCAACCGGCCCGTGGAATCCTTCAGCGGCGGCTGGAAAATGCGGATCGCCCTGGCCAAGATTCTCACGGTCCAGCCCGACGTGCTGCTCCTCGACGAACCCACCAACCATCTGGACGTGGAATCCATCGTCTGGCTGGAGAACTGGCTGGCCACCGAGTACAAGGGTGCCGTGCTGATGACCTGCCACGACCACGACTTCATGAACCGCCTGGCCACCCGCACCGTGGAAGTGGCCAACAAGACCACCACCTTGTACAACGGCAACTACGACTTCTACCTCAGGGAACGGGAGATCCGCCGCGAGCAGCTTCTGGCCAGTTACAAACGCCAGCAGGACATGCTGGCCAAGGAAGAGGAGTTTATCGCAAAATTTGCGGCCCGGGCCTCCCATGCGGCCCAGGTCCAGTCCCGGGTGAAGAAGATCGAGAAGATCGAGCGCATCGAGATCCCGCCCGAACAGAAACGCATCGTGTTTCACTTTCCCGAACCTCCCCGGTCCGGCGACGACGTGATCGGCCTGAAAAAGGCGGGCAAGGTCTGGCCCCTGGCCGACGGCGGAGAAAAATCCGTGTTCGGCGGCGTCAGCGGCATGATCCGGCGGGGTGAGAAGATCGCCGTGGTCGGCGTGAACGGAGCCGGAAAATCCACCTTCCTCAAGATGCTGGCCGGTGAGACTGAACCCAGCAGCGGAACCGTCACCATCGGGGCCAACGTGAACACCGGCTATTTCAGCCAGCACGCCATGGACATCCTGGACCCGAAAAAGACCGTGTTCGAAACGGTCCAGGACGTGATTCCCCAGGCCAACATCGGCGTGGTCCGGAACCTCTGCGCCGCCTTCCTGTTTTCAGGTGACACGGTGGACAAGCGCATCGACATGCTGTCCGGCGGGGAAAAAAGCCGGGTGGTCCTGGCCACCATCCTGGCCCGACCTGTGAACCTTTTGATCCTGGACGAACCCACCAACCACCTGGACATCCTGGCCCGGGAAGTGCTTCTCGACGCCCTGAAAAAATTCCCGGGAACCGTGGTGATCGTCAGCCATGACAGGCACTTTCTCAGATCCCTTGTCAACCGGGTTTTTGCCATCGACCACGGCGAGATGCTGACCTACGAGGGGGATTACGAGTACTACCGAAGCAAGGTGGCTATGTAATTTTCTCTTTACAAATCAGATTGTTGCGTTAGATTTATTTTTTTGTTGTCAAAACCGGCATCATTCTCTATAGTGTTACAAACATGAACCGTTGCCCATATTCACAAACGGCGTTTCATGATCTTACCCCCGCGACAGGATGCTGATGAAAGGTTGATCTGGTTGACCACTTTACGCCGGAAAACGGATTCGTATTCCTTTTCCGGTCCTCCGCCTATCCCATACGAGCCAGACTGCCGGTTCACGCCGACGACTCAAGGCATCCCTTATTCCTGATATCACCGACTCCGGCCCGTGAGCCGGACGGATTCCACATTTTTCGTTATTATTCGTTCCGGGTGTCTGCCAAGCCCGCAATCTCTTTTCGGTCCGAATGGGTCGGGCCGGATGTAACACTGCCTTAAATTCGATCAAGGAGGAGAGAGATGAAACATGTGAAAAGGGCTTCATGGCTGATGATGGTCGTTGTGGTGATGGCCGCCACGGGGTGTTCCATGGATTTAAACAATCCCAGGGCGAACGAGTACAACGTCCAGATCATCGGGGATTCGATTTTCGATCTTTCGGGGGATATCCAGGAATATTTAGCGGTTTTGAGCGGGAAGGTTTACAAGGACCGTTCGGTGAGCGGCGAGAAAATCGCTGGTATCGTCAGCCAGTATGACCGGGCTATCAGCGGAACCCCCACCCTTAAAACGGTGATCGCCGACGGCGGAGGAAACGACATCCTCCAGGGAACCGCCGACTGCGATTCCGATCCCCTGACCCAGGGCTGTGTTGACGTGATCGACTATGTGGCGGACAAAATGGAAGTGCTGCTGGACGACATGTACAACGACGGGGTGGTGGACTGCGTCTGGCTCGGCTACTACTACCTGACCAACGGGGAGATCGAGAAAAACGAGGCCCTGGACTACGCCTACAGCATTTATCCCGCGGTGTTCGACGATACACGGCTGAACCTATACGGCACCGGCGGAGCCTATCTCATCGACCCCAGGCCGGATATCGTGGCCAGCCAGGTGAAAAGCGACGGTATCCATCCCACGGCGTCAGGCTCCCAGGAACTGGCCGACCTGATCTGGGCCGAGATGGTGGCCCAGAACATGTACAGGTAGAGCCGTTCTCATGATTCGCCCGTTTCCCATGTGCGGGGGCAAAGGGGAAACGGCGTCAAGCAGGGCGGGAGGGACGCGAAATTCTCGCGTCTCTCTTGTCCTGCCTTATTATCAACCCGAAAGAGGCGTCATGCCATGAAACTGAAGATCCTGATGATTCCAGGAACCCTTGCCCTGGTACTCGCCGTTCTGGCTGTCTTTTATTTTTATTCCAGGAATGGGGCACAGGACGCGGGGCACGCTGAAGCCAGGCCGGAAATCCGGACAAACGAAAAGACGAATCCCCCGGCGGTTCCACCCGTGAAGACGGCCGGTTCGACGGCGGAACCCGGGGAAAAAAGCGAAACTCCAAAGGAAGACCTGAAAACCGTGGAGGGCGTCAAGCAGCGGCTCTACCACCTGAACATCGAGTACGCCGAGGATCTGGACCTTTTGGATGACCTGGTCCAGCCCAGCGCCGCCAACCCCCCGGCCCTGTGGAGCGGGAACTGGGTCAGCGCCGACGACTGGAAACGCTACGACGACACCTTCCGCATCGAAATGGACAACGCGGGCGGGTACCGTTTCACTCCGGAAAGCGACGGCCCGAAATCCTACACTTACGACAAGGACTCCAGGGAATTTGTCTGGGAAACGGACTACTACGGCAAGATCATCACCAGCCGGGCCCGGTTCATCACCAGCGACGTGATGGTCCTGACCAAAATCAGCGGGGACAAGGCGATGCTGGACATCTACCGCAGGGACGTTCCCCCGGCGCCTGAAAATCCCTGAGGGTGCCCGGGAACACCGGGTTGAACCCGGCACAGGTTGCCGGGTTCAACCCGGCGTTCCCAGATTTCAATTTAGGATTTGTGATGGCAACCCGAAATCTTCTCTGCTATCGCCAATGAAAGAAAACCGCATTTCCGATAACCCATTCACCATTCGATGTTGCGTGTTCGATGTTGACGGCTTCGTAAAAAGTCCGATCTCTGCGTTACGCTTCATCCCTCGTCACTGCGGCGTACCTTAAGTACGCCTCATTCCTCGGGATTCGCAAGCCTTGACCTCGAACTTTTTCCGAAGCCGTCTGAAACGTGACTTTTTACGAGTCCATCGATGTTCGATGTTCTCCTTATTCAGAAATCCGCCCCTCCACCCGGACCCTGATCTCGGGCCGCCTGGGATCGTTGGTGATCACATACAGGGTATCCCTGTAGATGCCCGGTTTTTTCAGGGTGTTTTTCACAGTCACCAGAAAGCCCTTCCGCCCGTCCACCTTTTTTTCCTCCACGCCGAACACGATATGGAGACCTTTTCTCGCCCTGATCCCTTTGACGGTGAACGGATGATTTTTTTCAGGAACGATGAAGGTGGACTCTTCCAGTTTTTTCCGGGCCGAGCCTTCGACGATGATTTTGAACCGGGAGACGAATGCCACCCTGTTGACAAAAAGCGACACCCCGATGGTCAGGTCCGTCTGCTCCGGATCCACCGGATCGGCGGTGATTTTCCCGCTCACCGTGGTGCCCCCGAACTTGTCTGTCAGGATGACGATGGAAAACTTTCCCGTCTCTCCCGGGGCGATGACCGGGGTATGGCCTGTAAGGATGATCCCGCAGCAGCTTTTGACGCTTTTAAACGCCATGGGTGTTTTCCAGGTGTTTTTGATCAGGAAGTCATGGGTCACCGTGTCGCCCTGGAGGACCGGTTTCAACTGGAAAGCCCCGCCTTTCCGGGCGTCCACCGGCGTCACGGCATGAACCGGAGTTTCATCCGCTCCCCGGTAGAACTCGCCCTGGGGGCTGTTTGGCCCCAGGGTTTTCTCCTTGTCCATTTTTCCGGAATCCCGGGAAAGCGCCAGAGTGGTCACGGCGGCAAGCGCCAGAAACAGGGCGATAACGATTCGTCTGGTGGTCATGGGTCCCCCTTGGTTGCGTGTCTGTTCGGTAACTGAATCTGAACCGCTAACGTTTGAATCGACAACCACTTAAAAGATCTCAGAATGCCTTCCCGCTGGCAATGCCTACCCCTCGGTTCCCGTTTTGGCGGCCCCGTCGGTTGTTTTAGCCGGAGGTTTTTCATCGGCCGGAGGCCAGAACAGGGCCGACGGTTTTTTCCGGATTTCCTGGAGCAGGGCCCTCAGAAGCTGGCGTGTGCTCCTGATGCGTACACCCCGGGCGCGCAGGGCCACGAGGAGGGCCAGGGAAAAGCTCACCGTGAGGTTGACCAGGCCGATCATCAGCACGAAGCTGAAAAGCCGGGCGAACAGGGCCGGTTCGTAAACGGCCGAGTACCCCAGGTTGGCCGAGGAAAAGGCCACGTGACGGATGTCCAGGGGCAGACCGATCAGAGCCCCCACGTATCCGGTGGCTCCCAGCATGCAGCCGAACAGGAAGTTTCCCGCGATGGAACCCGAATGTTCCGCCAGGTAAAGCCCGGCTTTTTCACGAAAGGCCGAGGGCAGGATCCGGCGGATCAAGGGGTGGTAGCGGAACCGTTCGGCCACGGACAGATAGGCGGCCCGGTTGTCGAAGAAACCGGCGATGAGGCCCGAGAGGAAAAGCCAGATCCCCGCGATGCCCGCGTGGAACAGGGCCAGGCTGGTCAAAGGTGTCAGGGAGTATTGCTGGTACTGGCTCTGGGCGCTGGTCAGGAGGGTTTTGCCGGTGACCTGCCGGAAAATTTCATTGAACAGGATAGACAGACAGAGGGCCACCGTCACGTTACCCACAATGGCGATGAACTGGGACCGGCTGACCTGGACCAGGAGCCGGGCCAGGGGCCGGGGGTTGGCGCCTCCCTGGCCTTCCTTTTCCACGGCGCTGGCAAAACGGGCCGCGGTCATGGCCGGCTGCTTGGTGGCAATGGTGAACCCCAGAAGATGGATGAACACGAACCCCAGGCCGTAGATCAGGCAGTAGATCAGGGTTTCCACCCCGGGGCCGAAACCGGCCGAGGCGGCCCGGATCTTGAGGATGGCCATGAACGGGATGATCAGGCCGGCTCCGGCGGCGGATCGAAGCATGGCAAAATACTCGCCCCGGTCCCGGGTCACGTAGTGCTCGCCGTGGTCGCTGACGTTTTCCGTCACGGTGCGGGCCAGGAGCCGGATATTCTGACGCCACAGAGCACGGAAACTGTTTCTCTGGGTGGTGGCGGTGACCAGTTCCCGGAACAGGCCGAGGGCGCTTTCGGCGCTTCGGTTCATGTCCGATATGTCAATGATGTCAAGAAGGGCGTTGATGCGGTTCAGGGTCTGTTCCAGTCTCTCCAAGAGGTAGGTGGTGGTGATGGACGTTCCCCTGGCCACCGAGCGCCTTCGGTAATACGCGACTTCGGCGGTGCACTGGTCGAGCAGCACCCGGGCCTGGGCGTCGTCGCGCCGGCCTTCCCGTTCCCCGGTTTTCCAGGCTTCGTAATCCCGGATGAATTCCCCCATTTCCCGCTGGAAACCCACGAAAGCCGAGTTCCGGGACATCATGCGCGGATCGAGCCTTACCAGATCAGGCTCCAGTTCTTCGGCCGCCACCCAGATGGACAGCATTTCCAGGGCGTAGAGCAGCTCGTCCAGAGCCCGGTCCATGAGGGCCCGAAGATCCCCGCCCGGTGGGTTCCACAAGGTCAGGAACAGGGAAAACCATGCCTGTCCGGGCACCGCAGACACCCACTGGCCGTCGTGGCGGTTGGTAAACAAAAGCTCCAGAATGTCCCCCAGATCCTGGGGATCTTTGGGCGGCGGGCTGACCCTTTCGTAGACCCGGCGGGCCAGTTCCCGGTGAAAACCCTTGCGGGGAAGGATACCCACCGAGGTCAGGGAGGGAAAAAGGCTGGCTTCGTCCAGCCATTCCCGAAGTTTTTCCGAAATCCTGATTTTCAGCTGTTCCCTGTTTTCAAGGGCGGCCAGAAGTTCCGCGATCCGCCGCCCGGCCTCGGCTCCGGCCTGGTCACTCAGGGTGTCCGAAGGCCTCAGCCAGCCGATGATGTCCAGCAGGAGGGACAGGACGCTGATCTCCGGCTGGGCTTCCAGGCGGTCCAGAAGGGCCATGGCGTTGGAGCAGCGATGAGGAAAAAAGTTCATAGTTTCAGTTGGTCACAGTTTGGGTGGATTGCACTTGGAATTCCTTCGACATCCACTCTCATGCCATGTTGCGGCATCTGACGCAAACGTTTTTTCTGGCCGGCCTGAGACAGATACGGGGAGATCGGTTCTGCCCATGAGCCGAATCCTTCTGAATCGCTATCGCTGTCGGGATCTGGTTCGCAATCGAAACGTTCCGGGCGTCGAATCCGATAGCGATTGCGATAGTGATGGCCAGGCGGCGATGATCCTTACCCATGTTCCGTTCGATTTTCCCTGTCATTCCTGTTGAGTTTTCCGGAAGCATGACGCAATATGGACAGAACAGGATTCAGGTGGACCGGATCGCGGCAGGACAGGGGGGACGGGTATGGCGGAAACACGGCGAAGCATCATGTTTGATCCACAGGACTACGAGCTCCTGAGCATCGTTCACGACGTGCTCAAGGGGGGCAAGGAACGACGCCACCTGAAGACCATCATCGCCTCCTGCCTCCACCCCAACGGCATCGTGGAAATGGCCGCGCCCAAGGCCCTGCGCATGGCCTATTCCATTGTTCACCTGATCAACTCCCTGGACGCCGACGAGGCCGAAGACCGCATCATGGCGCTTCGGACCCTGAGTTACGAAGTGATGAACAGCAGCGCCAGCACCTTCCGCTTCAATACGGCCCGGGTGCTTCTGGAAATCATGAAAAACCTGGTCAGGAACACCGGCGACGAGGAGGCGGCCCTGAAACTCGCCCATGATTTCAGGGCCGCCTCCACGGGAAAACAGCGGGTGGTCCGGTACCAGCTCCGGAAGTACCATCTCCTGGAAATGCCCGAAGACTGGAACCAGATCGGTTTCGACGACCATGTCCACGACGCCAACACCAAAGGCCGGAAATCCCCCACCCATCTGATCATGGACGCCTGGATCAAGGGTATCCGGTTTCTCACCGTGATCTACTACAACTACATCGAACCCGAGGCTGCCGCCGAACTGATGGAGGCGGCCCAGATCATGGGGATCAGCGTGCGCATCGGCATGGAACTGCCCGCCCGGTTCAGGGGGCGTTACATCCACCTGATCTGGAGCATCCGGGGGCTTAGCCAGAGCCAGAACTACCTGTCCTTCCTGGCCAAGCCCCATGTCCGGGAATTTCTGGACGAAGGACGGAAAATATCGGCCTACCAGCAGAACCACGTGTTCCGCATCCTTGACCTGTTCAACGAAAAGCACCGGCAGGTTCTTTTCGACGAATTCGGCATGGACGTTCAACCGGTGGACCGGGAGGCGTTTCTCCGTTTTGTGGGTTCGGGCCAGCCCTCCCTGCTTCATCTGGCCAAACACATCCACAACAGCCTGATTCCCGCCATGCGGACACGCCTCGAAGAGATCCGGCAGGAGTACAGCAAGGACCCTCGTCCTGAAAACGAGGCCCGGCTCACCGCTCTGATTAAGGCCATGAACTCCCTGGACCCGGACGCGGTGTTTGACCGCTACCTTTCTTCCAGGGCCAATCCGGAAGTGGTCGACCCGCGTAAAGCCCTGGAGGCCGGCCCCCACGTCCCCGAGTCACTGCTGCGATCTCCGGTGGCGCTCATCGAGGACCTGAAACGGCTCAGGCACGGTTCCCGGATCACCCTGAACCTCACGGGCCTGGATGCCGTGGATGTGCTGGAACTTCTGTACGACTGCGGGGGAAGCATCACCCACCTGGAGATCTTCAACCTCAAGGACCATGTGGCCGGCAAAGCGCCGGACTACCAGGCCATCAACGCCCTCCAGCTGGCCCTGAACAGCGGCAACGCGGTGCGCCTGAAGCGGATCATCATGACCATGATCGAGGACCTGAAACAGCGGGGAGAAACCGGACGGGCGGCCAGGATCACTGAGATTCTCCAGGACATCTCGACCCTGATCCATGTGTACCGGGACATCCCCCTCAAATCCTGCGTGGGCAGCGATTCCACGGGTCAGAGTCGGAAGTACCCCGGCATGGGCGTGGCCATCCGCAGCACCCTTCCCCCATCGGCCCGCAGGGCTTTAAGGAAAAACCTCCTCGAACACCACCCCATTCCCTTTCGGGTGGACACCTTTTACCGGGTCACCGGCCATCCCCTCCCTGTGACCAATCCCTTTCTGGTTTTTCTTGTCCGACTTGTCCGGACCTTGCCCTTCGGGGTGTTCTTCGCCCAGAAAAGAATCCGGGAGTGGACGATCCAGGTGGAATCGGTGCGTTTCGATCCCAAGGGCAATATCATTTCCATCGGGGGAACCGGGGAGGCCAAGGAAAACGGGCTTCACCTGATTCCCCGGAGCCAGAGGCAAAAAACAAGGGTCCCCTTGCGCTACCTGAACACCGGCATCAAGAACGGCCTTAAAATCATGCTGGGGTTCATTCCCGCCTTTCTCACCTTTGCCCTGACCCAGGACTGGTGGGTCCTGGCCTACCTGGGGGCTTTTTTCTGGTTCGGCATCACGGGGTTCCGCAACATCCTCCAGTCCGTCCTGGGAGGCGGAGGGTTCCGGCGTTCTCCCTTGGTCCGGTGGAAGGATTACGTAAGCTGGGAGCGCCTCTGCGATTCCCTGCTGTTTACCGGTTTTTCCGTGCCCCTCCTGGACTATCTGGTCAAGACCCTGGTCCTTGACCGGGGATTCGGCATCACCACCGCCACGGCCCCCCAAACCCTTTACGCGGTGATGGCCCTGGTCAACGGGGTATACCTGAGTTCCCACAATTTTCTGAGGGGCCTTCCCAGGGGCGCGGTGCTTGGCAATTTTTTCCGGAGCCTCCTGTCCATTCCCGTGGCGGTCCTGTTCAACGGCATGGCGGGCAGCGCCCTGGCGTTCTGGAGCGTTCCCGATGTCAACACCATCCTCCAGAAGTGGGCCGCCGTGATCTCCAAAGCCGCCTCGGACAGCGTGGCCGGACTGATCGAAGGCGTGGCCGACCGGATTGAAAACATCCGGCTGCGGGAAATCGACTACGACAAGAAGCTGGCCCAGATCCGGGACGCCTACATCCGGCTGGAGATCCTGTTTCCTGAAACCGACGTGGAGAACTTTTTCAAGGCCCATGAATCGTTCTGGGAAACGGACCGGCACAAGGACGCCGAAGGCATGGACCAGATCATGATCCTGAACGCCCTGGACCTGCTGTACTTCTGGATGTACCAGCCCCGGTCCCGGGACGTGTTCCGCCGGTTTGTGAAAACCATGACCGACGAGGAACGCCGCATCCTTTTGCGCTGCCATCTTCTTCTCACCTGCCAGCGCAAGATCAGCCTGATGTTCGTGGACGGCATCATCGGCAAACAGTTCTCCAAGGGGCTGTCGTTCTACCTCAGCCGCTGGGAAGGCTACATGCGGGAAGTGGAGCGGCTGGTGGGGGGAATGAAATGAACGTCTGGAACGCTTTATAAAAATGACGCCTGATCATGGGTTTTAAGCGTGTTGCAACCATAAAAAAAGGAGAGGTCCATGGAGTTTGAAAAAAAGAAAACGCCGGAAAACGGAAAGCAGGAACGT
>CAZWTY010000087.1:0-18768 GCA_964637565.1 uncultured Desulforapulum sp. | reverse complement strand
AGGGCCGAAAACTCGTCCAGGCAGCGGTCGAACAGGTTGTCTTCCGGCCCTTTTTCCAGCCGTTCCTGGATCCAGTCGGAAATGGCGCTGCCTGTGGAGGCTTTCCGCTCTTTTTTCTCATCGCTGGTGTTCTGGATGACCTCTTCCCGGGTGACGGGGTTGCCCCGGTTGAAGATCAGGATCTTCCGGATCACGTTGGACAGTTCCCGCACATTGCCGGGCCAGTTGTACATGGAAAGGCTCATCAGGGCGTCTTCGGTGATCCCCGGGCTGACCCCTCCGGCTTCGGCGGCGTATTTGTTCATAAAATAGTTGGCGAGAAGGGGAATGTCACCCTGACGGTCCCTTAAGGGCGGCAGGTGGATGGTCACTACCTTGAGGCGGTAGTAGATGTCCTCACGGAAATGGCCCTGTTCCATGGCCGTTTCCAGGTTCCGGTTGGTGGCGGCGATGATCCGGACATCCACGGGAATGGTCTCCCGCCCGCCGATACGCTCGATGCTTTTCTCTTGGAGCAGACGCAGGATCTTGCTCTGGAGTCCCGCCGGCATGTCCCCGATTTCATCGAGAAACACCGTACCCCCGTTGGCCTGCTCGATCTTGCCGATCTTCCGGCTGTTGGCACCGGTAAAAGCCCCTTTTTCGTAGCCGAACAGCTCGCTTTCAAGCAGCGTTTCCGGAATGGCCACGCAGTTAATCACGGTAAAGGGTTTGTGACTCCTGAGGGAATGGTGATAAAGGGCCCGGGCCACCAGTTCCTTGCCTGTTCCCGATTCTCCCCGGATCAGCACCGTGGCGTCGCTGGCCGACACCCGGCCGATGGCCTTGTACACGTCCTGCATGGCCTGGCTTTTCCCCACGATGGATTCCCCGTCCGGGCTCTCCATGCCGCCACCGCCTCCGGCATTGAGTTTGACCGGCGACCTCATGAACCGGCCCGCTTCCACGGCCTGGCCGATGACCATCAGAAGGCTGGGAATGTCGAAGGGCTTCAGGATGTAGTCGAAGGCCCCCAGTTTGATGGCTTCGATGGCCGATTCGGTGGTTCCGTAGGCGGTCATGATGATCACGGGCAGCTTGGGGTCCATGCCGTGGATCACGCCAAAGGCTTCCAGGCCGTTCATCCCCGGCATCTGCATGTCGAGGATCACCATGTCGGGCATTTCCTTGCGGATCTCCTGGATGCCTGCTTCAGCCGAAGGGGCGCTCCGGACCTTGTACCCTTCATCGATGAGAAGTTTTTCGAAACTCGTCCGCAGGTTGTCATCGTCGTCGATGATCAGAACTTTCGCCATCCTTGTCCATCTCCCTGAACCTGGGCTCTTCCCCAGGTTCGAAAAAACGGCCCGGCGGGTGTCTCAGGACCCCGCCGGGCCACGTTGGTTCACACAGTCCTAAAGCGAAACGTGTTCACGCCGCCGCACCATGGCCGGGCATGACCGGAAGGGTCACGATGAAACAGGCCCCTTCCCCTTCCCGGCTTTCCACACGGATACGGCCGTTGTGGTTTTCGATGATCCGCTCCACGATACTCAGCCCAAGGCCCGTGCCTTCATCCTTGGTGGTGAAAAAGGGGTTGAAGATCTTTTCAGCGATCTTTTCCGACATGCCCGGTCCGTTGTCTTGAACATGGATCACGCAGACACTTCCGTTCTCACCCGGCTCGACGTTTTCCGTGATGGTGATATGGCCACCCCGCCCCATGGCCTGGCAGGCGTTTTCCACCAGATTGACGAACACTTCCTTGAGCTGTTCCGGATCGCACTTGATCTCGGGCAGGTTTTCCCCCTTGTTCCGGGTGACGGTCACCTCATAGGATTTCAACCGGTGGGTGAGGAGCTGGAGCATCATGTCCAGCACGGTGGAGGGGCTGACCATCTGCATCTGGAGTTTGGGGGGCCTTGAAAATTCGAGGAAGTTCTGGACAATGGTGTCGATATGCTCGATTTCCTGGGAGATCACCCTCAGGTCGTCGTTCTGGTCCTCGTTGAGATGAGCGGTTCGGTTCAGGGAGAAAAGCCTCATCTTCACCGAGGTGAGGGGGTTTCTCACACTGTGGGCCATGCCGGCGGCCAGCTTGCCCACCATGGCCATCTTTTCCGCCATGGCCAGGCTTTCCCTGCTTTTTTCAAGCTCATGGCGCGTTTCCCCGGCGTTCTTGAGAAGGTCGTCCACGTTGTGGGCCAGGGCCTTGACCAGGTTGAGGGGCTGTTCGTGGCCTTTCTCCACATCGGTTTTTTCAGCCAGGGCCTTGAGGGGGTTGAGAATCTGGACCACCAGGAAAAAGGTGAGGAAAAACCCCGTGATCAGCTGGAAGGTGAGGCCCATGGCGGCGATTTCCCGCAAGCGCCGGGTGTTGTTGCGGCTCTGGTCCCGGATGTGGATGATCTCCGTTTCCTGGATTTTCTTGAAATCGGCGCAGAGCGCCAGGATCTTGAAGAACTCACTGCGCACGTGGCTGTGAAGCGACGTTCCCGCGTTCCGTTCCCCGTGGGTGTAGTGGTCGATGACCTGGTCCTTTTCCTTGACGTAGCGGTCATAGCGGGATTCGATTTCGGCCAGAAGGCTGTCCAGCTGGTCACGCCTGTCCTCATGGGCGGTCAGGGTCCTGGCTTCTTTCAGCCTTTCCTTGAAGATCTGCCGCCATTCGCCAAGCTGGCGAAGCCAGGAGGGATTCTGGTCCATGAAGTAATAGGAAACGTAGCCCTTCTGGTGGATCAGGGCGATTTCAAGGGCCTCGGCTGTCTGATAGGCTTTGATCTTGTCGTTGACGATGACTCCGATGATGTTTTCCACCCGGTAGGTGTACCAGATCACGGTTCCGGCCCCCACAAACGACACGGCGAGCAGCAGACAGATGGTCAGCCCCACTCTGGATCTCAGACTCATTCTCTCTTTCATGGTTCGAATCCCCCCGTTTTCCTGTTCCGGTGACAAGGCGTGAAAAAAGCTCAATCCACGATTAAGACGCCAGCCATTGTTTTTGTCAAACGTTTTTTATGAAACCGGCCTGATTCGGAGCCCTTTTCCTGAGATCAGAAACCGCCCCGGTAATACCCGTAGATGAGAAGCAGAACCCCGAAGGCGATGCGATACCAGGCGAAAGGAACGAACGAACGGTGGGACACGAAACGCAGGAGCCCTTTGATCACCACCAGGGCCACCAGGAAGGACACGACGAACCCCACGAGAAACACGGGCACATCGTCAAAACAAAGGTATTCCCGGGCTCCGGCCAGCTTGACGATGGAAGCCCCCAGCATGGCGGGAATAGCCAGAAAAAAAGAGAATTCCGTGGCGGCGATCCTGGAAAGCCCCAGGGTCATGCCCCCCATGATGGTGGCGCCGGACCGGGAAATCCCCGGAAAAAGAATGGCCAGAACCTGCATGAAGCCCACACCCAGGGCCAGGGTCCAGGGGATCTGGTCCACATCGTCCACACCCCGGCTCCGGAATGTGTGTTCGATGACGAGGATCAGGACGCCTCCCACAACCAGGGCCAGGGCCACGGGAAGGGGCTTGAAGAGATGGGTCTCGATCCAGCTTTCCGTGGGAAGGCCGATGATCACGGCAGGGATCGTTCCGATGACGAGATTGGCCACGAGACGCCGGGATTCGGGCCGTGTGTTGAGGGTCAGGGCCACGGAAAGAAATTTTTTCCTGTACAGCCAGACCACAGCCAGGATGGCCCCGAGCTGGATGAAAATGGAGAACACGTTTTCCACATGGCCGGTGAAACCGAGAAAATTCTGGACGATGATCAGGTGGCCGGTGGACGACACGGGAATGAACTCGGTCAGGCCTTCCACAATTCCCAGAATCACCGCCTTGAGCAGAACCAGTCCGTCCACGTTCCCTGTCTCCTTGAATTATTTATAGTTTGTTTCCGAAGGGCTGTGATATCCCATTCCGGCAAGATGGGCAAGGGATTTGATGGGCCATGGAATCGCCCTGGTTTCCGGCATTGAATTTATGGTGGAGATACGGTAAACATCCCCTGTGTTATTCCTGACATCAACCCTCATCCAAAGGATTTCCCATGCTCTACCCCATTATCGCCCTGATCGCCGGACTTGTTCTCCTGGTCTGGAGCGCCGACCGTTTCGTGGAAGGTTCCGCCTCGGCGGCCCGTCATTTCGGCATGCCGCCCCTTCTCATCGGCATGGTCATCGTGGGTTTCGGCACATCGGCCCCGGAGATGGTGGTTTCGGCCCTGGCCTCGATTCAGGGCAACCCGGGGATCGCCCTGGGCAACGCCTACGGCTCCAACATCACCAACATCGCCCTGATTCTGGGTGTGGCGGCCCTGATCAACCCCATCACCGTCCATTCTCTTGTCCTCAGAAAAGAACTGCCCATCCTCACGGGCGTCACGGCCCTTGCCGCCTTCCAGCTCTACGACGGCCGGCTGTCCCGCCTGGACGCCACGATCCTCATGGGGGTTTTCGCCCTGCTCATGGCCTGGTCCATTCGTGAAGGGATGACCCAAACCCAGGACCCCCTGGCCACGGACGTGGAAAAGGAAATGGCAACCCGTACCATGCCTCTCAAAAGAGCCCTGTTCTGGGTGGGAGCGGGGCTTGTGCTTCTCATCGTGAGCTCCAGGTTTCTGGTCTGGGGTGCCGTGGAAATCGCCGTAAGCCTGGGGGTCAGCGACCTGATCATCGGCCTCACCATCGTGGCTGTGGGCACCTCCCTGCCTGAACTGGCCTCGTCGATCATCGCGGCGCGGAAAGGCGAGCACGACATCGCCCTGGGCAACGTGCTCGGCTCCAACCTGTTCAACACCCTGGCCGTGGTGGGCATCGCGGGCCTGATCCGGCCCATGGACATCGTCCCGGACATCATGACCCGGGACATCCCCATCATGGCCTTTTTCACCTTGTCCCTGTTCATCATCGGCTACGGTTTCCGGGGAAAAGGCCGCATCAACCGCTACGAGGCCACGGCCCTGGTGCTGGGTTTTGCCGGCTACACCGCCTACCTCGTGACCACCGCGGTCACCGGATGACACGATGAACCTTGTCTTTTTCGCCATTGTCCTTGCGTCCTTCGCCTTCGCCGGATACAGCCAGTTTTTCGGCGGCCCCTTCACGCCGGAAACCCTGCCCATGCAGGTGATGACCAAGGCCATGGCTGACTCGGCCGCGGCTGCGGTGACCCTTGCCATCGGCCTCGTGGGGACCATGGCCCTGTTCCTCGGCCTGATGAAAGTGGCGGAGGAAGGGGGGCTCTTGGCCATCATCGCCCGGCTGATCCGTCCCCTGATGGTCCGCCTCTTCCCCGATGTCCCGGCCGACAGCCCGGCCATGGGGGCCATGATCCTGAACATCTCAGCCAACGCCCTGGGTCTTGGAAACGCGGCCACGCCCTTCGGCATCCGGGCCATGCAGGAACTGGACAGCCTGAACACTGAAAAGGGCACGGCCACCGACGCCATGGCCCTGTTCCTCACCATCAACACGGCGGGGATCACCCTTCTGCCCACCACGGTCATCGCCCTGAGGGCCTCGGCCGGATCGGCGAATCCCGCGGGAATCCTTGGCACCACCCTGTTCGCCAGCGGCTGCGCCACCCTGGTGGCCATCGCCGCGGCCAAAATCTTCCAGCGCTTTTCCCCTGCCCCGGCTTTTCAAATGGAAACGGCACTGGATAACGACCGGCCATCGGGCCGGGACACAGACCTGATGACCGCCGACGCGGGTTACCCGCTGTGGGTTTCGGCCCTGGCCCTGGTCTTTCTGGCCTCCCTGATTCCCCTTACGGTGATCTGGGGCCAGGCCCTGTCCCCTTTTGTCCTTCCCTCCATGATGCTGGGATTTCTGACCTTCGGCCTGGTCCGTGGGGTCCGGATCTATGAAACGTTCGTGGAAGGGGCGCGGGAGGGGTTTCAGGTGGCGGTTAGGATCATTCCCTATCTGGTGGCGATCCTGGTGGCCGTGGGCATGTTCCAGGCCAGCGGGGCCATGACCGTCACGGTTTCAGCCCTGGGAAAGTGGACCGCCCTGATCGGACTTCCGGCAGACGCCCTGCCCATGGCCCTGATGCGTCCCCTGTCCGGTTCCGGGTCCTACGGGATCCTGGCCGCCACCCTGGCCAATCCGGCCATCGGCCCGGACAGCTACACGGGCTACCTGGTGAGCACCCTCATGGGCTCGTCGGAAACCACGTTCTACGTGATGGCCGTGTACTTCGGCGCTGTCCAGGTCCGGCGGGTCCGCCATACCCTCCTGGCGGCCCTCACCGCCGATGCGGCGGGAATTCTTTTTTCCATCCTCGCCTGCCGGTTTTTCCTGATGGGATGATTAACCCGCCAGCTCCACCCCTTTGCCCCGGAGAAAAGCCTTGAGGTCGGGGATGCGGATGATGTTGAAGTGGAACACCGAGGCGGCCAGAAGAATGGTGGCCCCGGCCTCGACCGCTTCGTAGAAATGATCCAGGGTTCCGGCTCCGCCCGAAGCCACCACCTCAGCCGATGTGGCTTTTTTGATCTTCCCGATCAGGGGCAGGTCGTAGCCTGTTTTCACACCGTCTTTGGTCTTGCTGGTGGGAAGGATGGTCTTCACGCCGAAACCGTCGACTTTCACGGCCCATTCCACGGCGTCCGTGCCCGTGGCTGTCCGGCCTCCGTCGATGAACACCTCGTAACCCGAAGCCATGGCCGGGTTGATGGCCGCGTCGATGGCCACGGTGACCCGGTCAGCCCCGAACTCTTTCACCATGTCGGCAATTACCTGGGGTTTGCGGAACGCGGCGCTGCTGGTGGAAATCTTGTCGGCTCCGGCTTCGAGCACGGCGGCGGCAGACGCCACATCGCTGATCCCGCCGCCCACGGTAAAGGGCACGGTGGCGGCGGCGGCGACATTTTTCACCACGTCCAGCATGGTGGCCCGTCCTTCGACGGTGGCGGTGATGTCCAGGAGGGCCAGCTCGTCGGCCCCCGCTTCACAATAAGCCCTGCAGCACTCCACCGGATCTCCGGCATCCCGGATGTCCACGAACTGCACTCCCTTGACCACTCTTCCGTTCTGCATGTCCAGACAGGGCATGATTCTGATTGTCATGTTCATTCTCCTTTTCATGAAGTCAAACAGGGGGTTATCCTATATCAATGTGGGACGATCATCTTTCATTTCACCCGGCCCGTCAAGGCCCAAAATACCCGCCGGAGTTTCAAGTTCTCTGTCCGTCGCAGGGTGATCGGATGGTTGAATTTTCCGACATGTCATGTTGAGCCGCAGCTCCCAACCTTGTCATTCCGGGCGGCCTCCAATATGACGGAGCGTTTGAGCCCACTCCGGACCCGGCAAAAACCATAGGCTCGAATTGCGAAGCCGACCCGGAATCCACGCCGGCATGGGCTAAGTCCCCTCTGAAAATTGAGGGTTACCTCTTTCTCGGGCATGGTTTCCGGTTAATCGGTATCCCTATCGGAATCGAAACCAGATTGTGCTATCCTGAAACCCGCTGAACCCATCACCCCTTTAAAAAAAGGAAGCAAACCATGGAAAAACAGAAAGTGGCCGTGGTCACCGGCGGAGCCCGGGGCATCGGCAAAGCCCTGTGCGAGGCGTTCGCCGGTCTGGGCGCGGCGGTCTGCCCCATCGACCTGCTGGACAACGATTACTTTATTGGCGATATCGCCGAGGAAAAAACGCTCCGGGCCTTTGTTTCGAAAGTCCTGGCCGAGCACGGGTCCATCGACATCCTGGTCAACAACGCCTGTGTTTCAAAAGGAGGCCTTGACCGTTGTTCCTGGGAGGATTTCAACCATGTGCTGAAGGTGGGCGTCTCGGCGCCGTACCTACTGACCCGGCTGTTCATCGATCATTTCCGGCCCCAGGCCAGCGTGGTGAACATCGCCTCGACCCGGGGCCTGATGAGCCAGGCCCACACCGAAAGCTACTCGGCGGCCAAGGGCGGCATCATAGCCCTGACCCACAGCATGGCGGTCAGCCTTTCGGGAAAGGTCCGGGTGAACTGCGTCTCTCCGGGCTGGATCGACACCGGGGGAGGCGGCCTATCAGAAGCCGACCACCGCCAGCATCCTGCGGGCCGGGTGGGACGGCCCGAAGACATCGTCCAGGCGGTCCTTTTTCTCTGCGATCCGAAAAGCGGGTTCATCACCGGCCAGAACCTGGTGGTGGACGGGGGCATGACCCGGCAGATGATCTACCACAACGACGCCGGCTGGACATACAGCCCAGGATTGCCTTGAGAAGGACTCACCAAAGACCGGCCTTCTTTTCCAGAACATTGCAATTCCCCGGCGGATACGTTATTTTTTTCCATGTCGGTTCAAACGGTCAACCCATCACGCCAGATGAACGAGGAGGATTATGATCGCAGAAAAGGTTCTGTCCATTGGAAAAAGTGAAGTCCACTATCTCGAAGCCGGATCGACCGGAGACCAGGAAGTCCTGCTGCTCCACGGAAAAAATTTCAAATCGGCCACGTGGCTGGAGACAGGCACCGTCGAGATGCTCGAAGCCAGCGGCTTTCACGTGTTTGCCGTGGATCTTCCCGGTTTCGGGAAATCGGCTCCCAACGACATGGGCAAACCCGAAACCCTGAAAGCCATCATCCAGGGGCTGGGGCTTTCCATGCCCGTGGTGGTGGCCCCGTCCATGAGCGGCGGGTATGCGCTCCCTGTGGTGGCCGTCGGTGATCCGCCCCTCAAGGCCTTTGTGGCTGTGGCACCGGTTGAGGTTCCCGATCACGCGGAACGCCTTACAGGCAATCCCCTGCCTGTTCTTGTCATCTGGGGCAGCGACGACCCAGTGGTGCCGCCTTCAAACGCCGACCTTCTCTGCGAAGCCATGCCCAACTCCGAAAAGGTGGAAATCGAAAACGGCGGTCATCCGACCTATCTGACCAGCACCGATATTTTCCATTCGTACCTGATGGGGTTTCTCGAGGGACTATGAACATCTATTTTGCCGGATCGATCCGGGGCGGTCGGAACGACGCCGCGCTTTACCATGACATCATCGTTTATCTCAAGAACTACGGCCAGGTGTTCACCGAACATGTGGGCGATCCGGCCCTGACAGCTCAAGGCGACGACGGCCCGGACGACCAGGGCATCTTCCGGCGTGACATGGCCTGGCTGATGCAGAGCCATGTGGTGGTGGCCGAAGTGACCCAGCCCTCCCTGGGGGTGGGTTTCGAACTGGGCATGGCCGTGTCCCTGGAGATGCCGGTCCTGGCCCTGTACCGAAATTCGCCGGAACGGGTCCTGTCGGCTATGATCGGGGGATGCCCGGACATCCGGGTCGCATTCTACCAGACCCTTTCCCAGGCCACCGAAGCCATCGACGCGTTCATGGAAAGCCTGGGTGTCGAAAGAAACGGCCATGAGTAACGGTACGCAAATCCCCCTGGAACTGCTGGCTCCGGCGGGAAATTCCGATATCGGCAAAGCCGCCGTGGACCACGGGGCCGACGCTGTGTACATCGGCGCGTCCCGGTTCGGCGCCCGGGCCAACGCGGGCAACAGCCTGGACGACATCGCCGGGCTCATCGACTACGCCCACCTGTTCAACGTCCGGGTTTACCTGGCCCTGAACACCCTGCTTTCGGACCGGGAAATCCCCGAGGCCGTCAGCATCATCACCCACGCACACCAGGCCGGAATCGACGGCCTGATCCTCCAGGACACGGGCCTTCTGGAACAGGATCTGCCCCCGGTTCCCCTGATCGCCAGCACCCAGATGAACAACGCCACCCCGGAAAAAGTGAGATTTCTCGAAGACCTGGGGTTCAGCCGGGTGATCCTGGCCCGGGAGCTGAGTCTTGCGGACATCCGGAGCATTCGGGAGCGAACCACGGTGGAGCTTGAGAGCTTTGTCCACGGAGCCCTGTGTGTGTGCTACAGCGGCCAGTGCTACATGAGCCAGGCCACCTCGGGACGCAGCGGTAACCGGGGCGTCTGCGCCCAGCCCTGCCGCCTTCCCTACACCCTTGCGGACGGCAAGGGCCGGGAGGTGGTCTCGAGAAAACACCTCCTGTCCCTCAAGGACCTCAACCTCGTCAGCTACCTGAAAGACCTGGCCGACGCCGGCATCACGTCGTTTAAAATCGAAGGACGGTACAAGGACGCGGCTTACGTGAAAAACGTCACCGCCGCCTACAGGAAAGCCCTGGACCGCCTGATCGAAACCCATCCGTCATACCGGCGTCAAAGCTCGGGAACGGTCCGCCTCCACTTCGAACCCGACCTGGCCCGGACCTTCAACCGGGGCTACACCTCCTATTTCCTCCTTGAACCCGAGGGCGCCGAACACCAGGCCGCCATGGACAGTCCGAAAAGCGTGGGGGCGATGGTGGGCAACATCAGCCGGATGGAGAACAACGGTTTCCGTGTGAAAGGCGAAACCCTCCACAACGGCGACGGTCTCTGTTTTGTCTCAACGAGCGGCGAACTCCAGGGATTCCGGGTGGAAAAGGTGGACAACGGCCTGGTGATCCCCAGCGACATGAAAGGCCTTTCGGTGGGCCTTGTCCTGTTCCGCAACCACGACCACGACTTCCTGAAACAGCTGGACAAGGCATCGGCCCGGCGGACCCTGGCCGTGAATCTTGTTTTCTCCCAGACAGCCGACGCCGTGCATCTTTCCGCCGTGGACGAGGACGGCTTCGAAGCGTCTGTCAGCCTGCCCGCGAATTTCGAACCGGCACGGCAGCCGGACAAAGTACACGATCAGATCAAAGCCCAGCTCACCAGCACGGGAAACACGGTATTCACCGTGACATCCATCGACCTCGCCACGGACGCACCGGGCTTCCTTCCCCTGAGCCTTCTGAACAGCCTGAGGCGAAGCGTCCTCGCAGAACTGGAAGCGGCGAGACGAAAAGGTTACGTCCCCCGAAAACGGATGGAGCCCTCCGGCCCTCCTCCTGTTTACCCCAAAAAAAATCTGGATTACCGGGCCAATGTGTTCAACCGTTTCGCCCGGAGCTTTTACGAGAAACACGGGGCGACCGTTCTGGAAGAGGCCATGGAAACAGGCCTCCCCCCGGAAGGCCGGGTCCTGATGACCACAAGGTACTGCATCCGCAGGGAACTCGGGGCCTGCCTGAAAAATCCCGAACAGCGGGCCAAACTCCAGGGTCCCCTTACCTTAAGCGACGGGAAACGCCGTTTCGAACTCCGTTTCGACTGCCATGTCTGCCGGATGCAGGTTCTGCTGGACAGGAAATGACAGGGCATGTTTCATGTAAATTTGTACAAATTGCCTCCGGCGGCCCTTCCGGGGACCAGCTCCCTCTCTTCGCTGGGACAAGTTTTAAAAATCTGGACAAATGGGTTTGGGTTTTGATCAACCGTGTCACTTCCCATGACCCGTTTGTCAAACTTTTCAAAAGTTTGGCCCCCGGCAGGGCCGCCAAAGGCAGCCGTTTCTAATATTTTTAAAAACAACACCATAAATTCCCGAAAAAAATTCTTCTTTTTTGAAACTTATCCTTCAAAACCGAGTCAAGGAAAGGTAGAATCCCCCGACGGTTCGAATTCCAAAACAGACACGAGGTGATCCATGCGTATACTCAGGCGGTGCCTCATCGCTTTCGTCGTTCTTTTCGTTCTCACCGGCGTGGTGGGATACTTCATCTTCCCCTACGTCCTCAAGGCGGTGGTCCAGTCCAAGGGATCGGAATACCTGGAGAGGAAACTGACGGTGGAGAAAATCGACATCAACCCCTACACCCTGACCGTGAAGATCACCGGTTTTTCCCTCACCGAGCCTTCGGGCAAAGAAACTTTCGTGTCGTTCAAAGAGCTGTTCGTCAACATCCACGGCAGCTACAGCCTGGCCAAGCGCTCCCTGATCCTGGAAGAGGCACGCCTGGACGGATTCTACGCCGGCATCACCCGTAAAAAGGATAACACCTGGAACTTCAGCGACCTGATCAAGGAGAAAAAGGAACCCGAACCGGACAAGGAACCGTTCCATTTCTCCGTCAGCAACATCCGCATCAGCAACGGAAGCCTGGATTTCAGGGACGAACCCATGAACGCCGAACACAAGGCCCGGGACATCCGCCTGGACGTGCCTTTTGTGTCCAACATCGAGCACGATGTGGAAAGCTTCGTGAAACCGGCCTTTTCCACCACGGTGAACGGCCACAAACTGTCTTTCGAAGGCAAGACCAAACCGTTCACCGATTCCAAGTCCACCATCCTTGACATCGCTCTCCTGGACCTGGACATCCCGTCCTACATGAAGTACATCCCCCTTAAACTCAACGGGGAACTGGCCTCGGCCCGCCTGGACACCCGGGTCAGGCTGGATTTCCAGATGGAAAAGGACAAATCCCCGGCCCTGAAAGTGTCGGGTGACGCCACCTTGAGAAACGCCGTGCTGAAAGACAGCCGGAAGAACACCGTGGTCAGCCTGCCCTCCCTTGCCGTGACCATGGCTGAAAGCGAACCCATGAAATCGGACATCCACCTGTCCCGCATCGCCCTTGAAAAACCGGTTCTGGTCCTGGACAGGAACAGGAAGGGCGACCTGAACCTGACGGGGATCTTTCCCAAAGCTGACAAGAAAAAAGCCCCTGAAAAGAAAAAAGAAGACGGATCGGCTCCCAAAGAGACCCAGTCCCTGAAACTCAAAATCGACGAATGTGTGATCCAGGCTGCGGACATCGCCTACACCGACGCGGTTCCCAAGGACCGGGCGAGCATCAGGGTCTCTCCCCTGGACATCACGGTGAAGAACTTCTCCAACGCAAAAGACAGCCTGGCCGACCTGGCCCTGGCCCTGACCCTGAACAAGACCGGCTCGCTGAAAATCGATGGAAAGGCCTGTCTCGATCCCTTGCAGACCGACCTTGCCGTCAACCTCAAGACCATCCCCATCCGGGCTTTCCAGCCCTACTTCACCGAACAGGTCAAAATCGACGTGACCAAGGGAACCGTGGGAACCCAGGGCCGTTTCAAAATGGCCATGGATCGGAAGAACAAGCCCAAAGGGACCTACGAGGGCCAGATTTCCGTGGCCCAGCTGGCCACCATCGACAAGGCCCGGGCCAACGATTTCATCAAATGGCGTCAGCTTCAGTTCGATGGGTTCAAAACCGGTTTCAACCCCTTCTTCCTGAACATCAAGGGAATCGCCCTGTCCGACTACTACGCCAAACTGGTGGTCAACGCCGACGGCAGCATGAACGTGTCCGACATTTTCGGCGAGAGCGGGGGCAAAGGAAAAAAGAAGCCTGAAGCCCCGAAAAAAAAGGCGGCCAAAGCCTCCGAATCTTCCGACCCTTTGAAAGACATCCGCATCGGCCGTGTGAGTTTCCAGGGCGGCACCGTGTTTTTCGCCGACAACAAGATCCAGCCCAACTATTCGGTGACCATGAAAAAACTCACCGGCAGCGTCACCGGCCTTTCCTCCGAAGAGATCTCCCGGGCCCGTGTGGACCTGAGGGGCAATCTGGGCTACGGCTCTCCCGTACTCATCGCGGGCAAGATCAACCCCTTGAAAGGGGACCTGTTCCTGGACCTGTTGGTGCGGTTCAAGGACATCGAGCTGAGTCCCACCACGCCTTACACCAGCACCTTTCTCGGATACCCGGTGTCCAAGGGCAAGCTTGACCTGAACGTCAGCTACTTCATCGACAAAAAGAAACTCAAGGCCGAAAACAAAGTGTCGTTCAACCAGCTGACCTTCGGGGACAAGGTGGAAAGCGAAAAGGCCATCAATGCGCCGGTCAAGCTGGCCGTGGCCCTCCTCACCGACCGGAACGGCCAGATCAACCTGGACGTGCCTGTTTCCGGCAGCCTGGACGATCCCAAGTTCAAGGTCTGGCCCGTGGTCTGGCAGGTCCTCAAAAACCTGATCGTGAAAGCGGTGACCGCGCCCTTCTCCCTGCTGGCCTCCCTGGGGGCCGACGAAGAGTCGAGTTATCTTGAATTCGACTACGGCAGCGCCGCCGTTCCCGAGGCATCCTTTAAAAAAATCGAGACCCTTTCCAATGCCCTGTACGAGCGCCCCAACCTCAACCTGGACATCGAGCCTTACGTGGATCTGGAAAAAGACAAAGAAGGCCTCAAGCAGGCCGAACTGATGAACCGGGTCAAAGCCCAGAAACTCAAGGCCAGCCTGGCCAAGGGCGGACCTGCGGTGTCCCTGGCCCAGGTCCGGGTCAGCGACGAGGAGTACCCCGTCCTCCTTGCCCAGGCCTACCATGCGGAATCCTTTCCCAAGCCGAGAACGGCCGAAGGAAAAATCAAACAGCTGACCCGTGAGGACATGGAAAAACTGATGCTGTCCAGCATCGACGTGGGGGAAAGTGAACTCCGTCAACTGGCCTCTCGGCGTGCCGAAGCGGTCAAGGAACTGTTTCTGAAAGCGGGCAAGGTGGACGGCGGACGGCTTTTCGTGGTGGAACCCAAGACCCTGGCCCCGGAAAAGAACGAGAAAATGAAAGACAGCCGGGTGAACTTTCTTTTGAAATAACAGCCATGGGCCGTCCAAATGGCACAACCCACAACGAATCATGAAAGATGGTTGCGAGGTCCCCGCCATTGTCATTCCGGGCGGCCGGGTTCTTTTAGCAGTTCTTGAGCTTCCGGACACCTTGGGAATGTGAGGCGTCCGCTATGCAAGCCGACCCGGAATCCAGGCCGGTATCTGAAACAGATCCTGATCAATTCATGCCTCATCTCTCATGCGGTCATGGATTCCGGATCTCCGCTTCGCTCTGTCCGGAATGACAGGTTGGGGGCCGGATCCAGTTCATGCATTTTTTTTCAATGTTTCGCAGCTAATTTCTTATAAAGGAAGCTCGTATGAAAAAAATCCTGACAGGCCTTGTCCTTTTCATCTGCGGCTGCACGGGAATCCCGCCCGGCGTCACGCCTGTGAAAGATTTCAAACTGGAACCCTACCTGGGCCGCTGGTACGAGGTGGCCCGCCTGGACCATTCCTTCGAGCGGGGTCTGACCGATGTTTATGCAGAATACAGCCTGAGAGCTGACGGGGCGGTGAAGGTGCTGAACCGGGGTTACTCCCCGTCACAGGGAACATGGAAAGAGGCCGAGGGTCGGGCTGTTTTTGTGGAAGGGCCTGACCTGGGCCGCCTGAAAGTCTCTTTTTTCGGACCTTTTTACGGGTCCTACGTGATCATCGACCTGGACCAGGACCGTTACCAGTACGCCCTGGTCTGCGGCCCGGACCTGTCCTACCTCTGGATTCTCGCCAGGGCTCCGGAACTCGAACCCCGGATCCTCGACCGTCTGGTGCAAAAAGCTTCGAACCTGGGTTTTGACACGGGCCGCCTGATCTTCGTCACACACGACAGATCGCCGGTTCTTCCCTAATATAACCGCAAAGGAGATTGAAAACATGGGTATGATCAAGGAGTTCAAGGAATTCGCGATGCGTGGCAACGTGGTGGACATGGCCGTGGGTATCATCATCGGTGCGGCCTTTGGCAAAATCATCAGCTCTCTGGTAAACGACATCATCATGCCGCCCATCGGACTGCTTTTAGGCAACCTGGATTTTTCAGAACTGGCCATCACCCTGAAAGACAAGACAGAGGCCGCAGGGGCCGTGACCATCAAATACGGCATGTTTATCAACACGGTGCTGGATTTCGTCATCGTGGCCTTCGCCATCTTCATGATGATCAAACAGCTGAACCGCTTCAAGAAAGCAGAAGCTCCCGAAGTGACCACCAAGGAATGCCCCAAGTGCTTCAGCACCATCCACATCAAGGCCACACGCTGCCCGAACTGCACGTCCGAAATCTGATCTGGATCTCTCCGCTAACGCTGATGGGAACGCCGAGTTGCACTCGGCATCGGATACCGAGTGCAACTCGGCGTTCCCATCAGCCTTTTCTTCTTTTCACAAACCCTTTCACGTACTCCGTGAATTGCCGTTTCACCGTGGGGTCCTTCTCCATGTCGTAAAGCCGCTCGATGGACCCCCGGATCTCGCTGTACGAGGACAACACCTTTTCCGCGTGGTCCTTGTACTGGCTGACGATCAGGGGCACGGCAAACCCCACGAACATGTCGTTGAGTCGGCCCCGGAATGACGTCCGGCCGTTCAGGGTGGGGTGCAGGAAACTTTTCCACATCATATAAAAGGCGCTGCGGAAGGCGCTTTTCGCCTGCCCCACATGGTTGATGGCCTCGTAGGCCATGTGGAGGACGATCAAAGGGCTGTGCTTCAGGTTTTCCGGCGGGATGCGGTTGCCCTCGGTGAGGTCGCAGACCACCAGGCTGATCAGGTAGTCCATGGTGCCGTTTTTCGCGAAAAGGTAACGGCCGATGGCCTGGCTCTCCACGAAATCCCGGGAACCGGGAAGATCGGACAGGGGGGTGGCCTGAATCCCGATATGGTGCTCCACGCAGAACTTCCCGTACTCGTGGCCGCTGTTGTCGTAGATGGAATGAAAATAATCGAAAGGCAGCCCCAGGATGAACGCCCCGTGGATCACGATGCCATGGCGCTGGATTTTCCGGATGCGCTCCGAGTAATATTCTCTCACGGTTTTCCCGCTTTTCTCGATGTCTTTCACCACGCTTTTTCCCACGGCCCTAAGGTTCCTTATATCCAGGGATTCGAAACCGATGAAGAAATGGGACGCCCCGGAAAGCCGGAGTTTTTCAAGAATCCGGTCGTTGTCCGCCACCTCGATGGACACCTGCACCGTGTAGTTGATCTTGGGTTTCCGCTCGATGATCCGGTCCAGCATTTCCTCCAGCCGTTTGCCCCCCAGCATGATGTTGTCCGGCAGGAAAAAGAACAGGCGGCTCTGGAGATTCACCCCGTCTTTCTGGAAATTCACGATCTCGTTCACGAAATCGTCGGCGGTCCGCAAGGTGAATCGCCGGATGTCTTTGGGAAGGCTTGAAATCGAGCAGAAACTGCACGAATGGGGGCAGCCCAGATAGGGGGCCGTGCTGTTGATCCTTATCTTTTCCGCCATCAGGTTGCCCACAATGGGAAAACGCCGGAGGAAGTTCAGCTTCATCGGGGGCATGGCCTCCACGTTGGGCCGGCCCCAGACCCCGTCCTCGATCATGCTGTACCCGGTGTAGGACGGCTGGAACGCCCTTTTTTTCAGGTCCCTCATCACCCGGCCCAGCACGTCGGCGTCGCCTCCGCCCCGGACATAGCTGACCAGCTCGGGATGGGCCACATAATTCCGGATGAACAGATCCACGTCCTGTCCGCTGGTGGACACGTGGATACCGCCGATGATCACAGGGATTTTCGCCGCGTTCAGGGCAATGGCCGTGCAGACCGCCGTGGGGAAATTGGAACTCATGGACGAGATGAACACCGCCTCGGGCCGGCCGTGGGTCCGGATCAGGTCGGCGATTTTGTTCCGGATGCCGTCGGAAAGGATCACCCGGGCTCCCGGGTCCTGGCGGGCCACCTGGTTGCCGATATAGATGATGGCGTAACTTTCGATGGCGAAGGTTTCCACCATGCCCATTTTTTCTTTGCGCGGGTCGAAGTCCAGGAAATCCAGGTAGTTTTCCGAGGTTAGTTCTTTTGCGTCCCGGCCCGCGATGTAGCCGAGAAGGTCGAGGGGCGTCTGGCAGGTCCCCAGGCTGTCCATGAGATTGTAGGTCACCGGATTGTAGACGATGTAGTATCTTTTTCCCATGAAGGATCCTCACGTGTTCGGCATATGGTCAGGACGGTTTACAATGTTCGAATAAGGCCACTAAACAGGAACTTCCCCAAACCGTCAACGCTTTAAACCATCCGTCCAGGTCCTGTTGCCTACGGGCTGACCATGGCCGGCCGCGATGGACCCCTTCGAAACACGATGCCTTCCGCGAAAACCTCCGTCTTTTCTGAATGAGTCGCAGGTCCGGAAACAACGATCCCAAAGAGGAAAGAAAATCATACCTTTCGTAAAACTTTTGTAACGCCTTTTTATTCAAAGATTTTTCATGCTTATCACCGAAGGATTCCCCCCAAAGATCAGGGCGGTCCCGCCTGCCGAATACGATCCACAATGGTGAGGGACCCGATCCTGGCCGCGATATCCGGGGGAGTCTGGTCCGCGGGTTCCATCAGGTAGTCGGCCCTGAACCCGTAGACGGCGTCGACCATGCCCAAGGGGCCCTTGGACAGCCCTTTCATGGAATCCAGGCTTTTCGTGATCAGGGTGAGCATGGTCCAGTCCAGCTTCATCGGGCAGTTTTCCAGCTTGCAGTACGTCTTGAACTCGCCGTTCCAGATCCGGACGCCGGTCCGCCTGTCCACCACTGAAACATCGCTGAAAGCGATTTCCGTTTCCCAGTAGTTGCCCGATGACCCCATGCCTTCCATGGTGCCACCAAGACCCCGCCCGTAGGTGTTCAGCTCGATGGACCGGATGCGGCCCGTGATTTTCAGGGCGGCCCCGGTTTCGTTTTCAAGCAGCCTGTCCTTGGGAATCAGGAGATGGGCCCGGTGGGCTTCGGGGATATGGACCCGGAACCCCTGGCGCACGAATTCGTCGATCAGGGCGTATTTCGTCACCTCCCGGAGGTTGCCGTACAGAACGTTTTTCTGTTCAGCGGAAAGCCCGAAAAACCAGGGCTGGCGGACCTGGAGAAGCCCCTCGTAATGACCGCCCCCGATATCGGTGCTCTCGGTGTCAAAAGGCTCGATGGCGATGCCCAGGGTTTTGAGCTTTTCAGGGATCTCCGTTTTCACCGGATAGGTGGTGGCAGGCAGCTTCCGGGTGGCTCCGGCTTTGACAGCCGTGCATCCGGAAAAGGCGAAAAGCGCAACGACGACGATCAGT
>CAZWTY010000086.1:7662-19278 GCA_964637565.1 uncultured Desulforapulum sp. | reverse complement strand
CAACTCGGCGCTCCCATGTCAGATGCTCGCCCCGATAAAACAGCCGCCTCCTCCTGAACCGTCGGGGGGATCGGCTTCCTCGTCCTGATTCTCCCGAACTGGCCAGTTGGAAACCACGGCGTCAGCGTAAACCGGATCGTCCCCTTTTTCCAGAAATACGTCACGAACAGAAACCGAGCCGTCGGTCACCGGGATATTTTCAAATGTTTGGGACATGTAACCCGGCGCTCCAACGGTGAGGGTGTAATCGCCGGGCAGGAGAACCCGAAGGTAATGGCCGGTCACGGCGTCGGTGAACACCAGATGGCTGTTTCCCCCGATTCTCCCCCACGCCTCCACCGGCAGTCCGGTGTCAGAATCGAGAACCCGCCCGCCAATGCCTGTGTCCGCTGTTTCCAGGTAGGTCAGCAGCGATTCCCGGTTGCTGTTCCAGAGGTCGGCGAGGTCGGTGGGTGGCGGGTATTTTTCGCTGGAAAGTTCCACGGTCACGTGGAATTCGCCGGCCGCCAGATAGGCCCAGTCCTGAAGCCCCCCGGAGATGATGTACCACAGGGCCCCGCGGACCGTGCCGCCGGGATAGGGACTGGCCGCCATGTCCGGGCTGCTGGCGGCGTAGGCCAGGGCGAGGTGCTGAAAAAGCGTGTCGTCCGGGCTTGGATCTTCGGTGTAGTCCAGGGGGTAGTTCACCACCATGAAACCGGTGTGAAGGTTGAGGGACACGGCGGCGGGCCGTTCCAGAATCCAGCCCATGATGGCCAGGGTCTCCGGAGCGCGTCCAACCCGTGAATCGAAGACGTCCTGTGACGATGCCGAAGGATCGGGGAAATTCCGGTTCAGGTCCAGGCCCTGGGCGTTGTACCGGTCGCCCTCCTCGTATCCGTCGGGATTGGCCAGGGGAAGGAGACGGATCTCGTGACTGTCCACCAGAGCTTTCACCCGGCTATCGGTGTCGTATCGCTCGACAAGAAAGCGGATCAGTTCCAGAAGCAGCACGGTTCCCACAGGCTCGTTGCCGTGGAGGGTGGAAACCAGGGTCAACGCCGGTTCCGCTTCCCTCTGGTCCGGGTTGTCGGAAATGGTCACGGCTTTGAGGGCGCGCCCCTCAACGGAAAACCCGGCCTCGGACACACGGCAGATCTCAGGATAGGATTGGGCCAGAGTGTCGAGCGCCGTACAGAGATCCCCGTAGGCGGGGTAGGAAAGGCCTTTGACCGCTTTACTTTTTTTCCCGTGGTACAGACGGTGGGCCGCTCTTTCACGGTCCGGCAAAACTTGCACATCGTAACCCATGGAGGCCAGAAGCTGTCGTTCTTCCGGGGACAGATAAGCTGAAACCCGGTTGCCCGAAACACCGTCGACATCCATGCCCAGAGCCACAAGGCCTTTCAAGTCCGCCGGGTGGGCCAGGAGGATGTCATGGGGTTCCCGGTCTGAAAAACGGGCCTGGGCCGGGTTCGCGGACAAGACGACCAGAAAGGAAAGGCACAGGATGATCCCGAAGATCTTAAAGGTCGGTGTCTGGATGTTCATGGCGCTGGGCGCTTTTCAGTCTGAGCCACTGCCGGACGCGGATGGTCACAAACACGACCAGAACGATGGACAGGACGATCAGGACCGACTGGACCCCCTTGGCCACCCGGAACACCTGGTCGATGTACTCTCCTCCGTAGTAGGACCCGAGAACGAGTGCCGGAACGCTGATCAGGGCCGCGATGCCGTCGTAGAGAAAAAATTTCATGAATTTCGTTTTGAGAGCCCCGCCCGTGAAAAAAATGGCCGATCTCAGTCCCGGCAGAAAGCGGGCGATGAAGAAGATCCGTTCATGGTATTTTTCAATGACCACACGGGCTTTGCGTATGTGAAAAGGCTTGATGAACCTGGAAAAAAACCGGTGGCTCAGAATCGAAGCCCCCATTTTTCTCCCCAGCATAAACATGATGCTGTCGCCCATCAGCACCCCGGCCATGGCCAGGACCAGGAAAATCCAGATGTCCATGTAGCCTGAATAGGCCAGGTAGCCTCCGGTGATAAGGATCACATCTTCCGGCAGGGGCAGGCCGAACCCGCAGAGCAGAAGGACGCCGGTGAGCAGGAAGTACAGGGCCACCGGATGGGCCATGGAAGATACCGCATTCATGATGAAATCAAAAAACATAAACACACCGGATGAAGGAAACTGGGTTTCGGAACATTTCAGGACCATCATTTAGGCATGTCTTGATGTATTTTACAAGATGGAAATGCAGGGCAAACGCATGTAACATTGGCATGGATCTTAACCATCGCTATCGGGATCGGGTTCGCTATCGAAATGTTCTGACGATCGAACCCGAACCCGATACCGATAGCGATGCCGATTAACCGGAATCCATGCCCGCATGGGAGGTGACGTATGAAATTTTCAGGAGCTGTGACTAATCCCGGAATGACAAGGTTGGGAGCTGTGGCCCAACGTGACACGCCGGTAAAATTCATCCATGCGATGGCCCTGAAACACGGCACCTTCCATGCCCATGTTTCAGAGGCAAGGCACATCAAACAACAAATTTACCGACCAGAGTTTTAAGGGCAGCGGAAAGATCGGCCAATTCCGACGATCGTTTTTTCACGAGGAAACTGCTCTCGGCGATCTCGGCAGCGGAGCGGTTGACCGATGCCATATCCGATGCGATGGCACGGGACGCACGGGAGCTCTCCTCCACATCGTCATTGACGCCCTTTATCTTGGATGAGGCATGGGACACATTCCCGGCAATCTCTTTGGTCGTGACAGACTGCTCTTCAACAGACGACGCGATGGTCGTGAATATTTCGCTTATCCTGTGGACGATATCCGCGATGTCTCCCACTTCGTCCACGCTGAACGTAATGGATTTCCGGATATCTTCCACGATGGTTTTGATTCCGCTCGTCGCATCCGCCGTCTGTTTGGCCAGTTCCTTGATTTCACCAGCCACCACGGCGAACCCCTTGCCCGCTTCTCCGGCCCGGGCCGCTTCGATGGTGGCGTTCAGGGCCAGCAGGTTGGTCTGTTCGGAAATTTCCGTGATCACCTCGGTGACCTTGTTGATTTCAGATGCGGCATCACCAAGATCACGAATGACCACGACGGCTTTTTCAGCTTTCACCACGCCGTCGTTGGACACAAGACGTGCTTTTTCGGTGTTTCCGGCGATATCCTGGATGGTGGCGGACATTTCTTCCGCCGCAGCGGCAAGCAGATTGATGTTGTCGGCGTATTCACGACTCGCCTGGGCAATGTTCGTCATGGTTCCGCTCATTTTATCCGCCGATGAAGCCACGGTCGAGGCGTCTTTGGACATCTTGCCGATTTCATCGGTCATTTTTCCCGAAAGAACGGACATCGTTTCAGATGACTGGTCGAGGACAAGCGATTGCTTGGAAATATCGGAGATCAGCGACTGGAGCTTGTCCACGAACATATTGAACCATGAGGCCATTTCTCCGATCTCGTCATGTGATTTAATGGGCAAACGTTTGGTGAGATCTCCTTCCCCCTCGGCGATGTCCTTGATCATGGCCACGGCATCTGAAATGGGACCGACAACGGCTTTGTAGGTGACAAATCCAAAAAAACACAGGATCACGATGCTGATGGCCGTCACCACAAACCCGACCAGTGAAGACCACGTGCCGCTTGCGCGCATGGATTTTTCAGCGGTACTTGAAATCTCGCCGGTGAGCGTTTCCACGGTTGCGGCGATGGTTGCCAGTTCATCGCTGAGTTTTTTGTTTGCCTTCCATAAGGTGAAGACCTCTTCCTGAATTTTGTTGAACGCCTGGAGGTGGGTGCTGATCGGGTCCTTGGCTTTCATCAGTTCAGGGTCATTGGCTCCGGTGTAAACCTGGATGGTGTTCTGCCAGGCCAGATCGATCTTCTTGTCCAGCTCTTCTTTTTTTTCAAGGTACTGTTTTTCGTTCATGTAGAGCAGAAGGTTCTGGAAGAGGTTCAGCATGCGTTCGTTGCCATAGGCCTTGAAATCGACAGTCTCTTTTCGGGCGGCCACCTTCACCACAGGAAGCATGTCTCCCTCGATGTTCATCATGGCCTCTTCGCCGTCGATGGTCGTGATGATGGTGTTCAAAAGCTCGTTGATCGTCGCAAGGGTGGTCACCAGCTCTTCTTTCGAACGTGCAAATCCCTCCGAGTTTTTCACCACTTCCCCAAAAATCCGACCGTATTCTTTTTCAGCTTTCATGATCTGTTTGACGGCCCCGGACATTCCCCAGCCGGCCGAGTCTTCAAGGGACTGGACACTCTGGGCGATCCTGCCCCGAAGCTCCTTGTGCTTCGAAAGCGTCTGTTTGTCCATGGTCTGGAGACAAGCCTTTTCAAGGCCCCTGATCTCGATGAAATCCCCTGAGACCCTCTGGCTCATACGGACAAGATTGGCGCTTTGGGTTTTCTTGTTGTCCAGATGGCGATTATTTCAAGATTTTATTTCCTGGCGGGGGCACGAACGCGGAAAGCCTGTTTCAAAGAGGGGGGAAAACCGGGTAAACGGGTCTCGCGAAACCCGCGATATGGCCCGCATACCCGGAGAATCCGGGCTTGATTCGTGATCGCTGAACCTCTGTCCCTATGCCAATTCAAGAAAGTTCTCACGTCAAGCCCGGAAATCGAAGGGGCAAGGCCAAGGCTTGTATCAGCTTTTGGCCTGTCCGGCGCTGTCGGACATGGCCCGGGATATTCTGGCCTGGTGTTTTTTGTATTTTTCATAGGCCTCTTCGGCCTTTTCGATCAGCACGTCCACATCGGTGGGTTTCATCAGGTAATCGAAGGCCCCTTCCCGTAAGCCTTCGATGGCCGATTCCACGGTGGCGTGGCCCGTGAGCATGATGACCTCGATAAGGGGGAAGCGCTTCCTGATTTCCCGGAAGGTCTCGTGGCCGTCCATCTGGGGCATCTTCACATCGAGAATCACCACATGAACCGGGTTTTCGGCGATTTTCACAAGGGCCTCGGAGCCGCTCGTGGCGGTGAGGGCCCTGTACCCTTTTCTTTCCAGAAGTTTGCGGGTGGTTTCGAGATACCGTTCCTCGTCGTCCACCAGCATCAGAACCATGTCGTTCATCGTAAAACCCCTCGGTCTTCAATCGTTTGGCTGTTCGGACGTCATGCGCCTCTTTCGGGGAATTTGATTTTGCATAGGCCGTGCCACAGCATGCATGGTCCACAAACGGGGAAATCAGAAAAAACAAGGGGTATCGAAGGATGGCCTCAAGGGAGAAACCTGTCGGTCTCCTTTACATCATGTAAAATGAAAACGGGCCGGCCTGCGTTTGGACGGCCCGTGGGAACTTTTGCCGGAAAACCTACCGGTAGTCTTTGGGCATGGCGTCCACGTCCAGGGGGAAGGTGTAGCCTGCGTCGGCGTAAAGCTTCCGGATATGGAGGATGTCGGCCACCTTGTCCTCACCGGGAACCACCTCTCCAAGCCAGCGGGTGATTTTATGGTCGTTGTCCAGGAACCAGCAGATGATCGAGACATTGGCTTCTTTGGCGATATGCCAGAATCCGGTTTTGATGGTCGTCACGTCTTTTCTCGTGCCTTCGGGAACAATGGCCAGGAGAAACTCGTCACGTTCTTGGAACACCCGGACCATCTGCCCCACCACGCCGCTGGCCGCCCGCCTGTCCACGGGGATGCCCCCAATGGCCGTCAGGAAAAGGGACATGGGCCATTTGAACCACTCTTTCTTGATCATGATGTGCCCGGTCCGCTTCACAATACGGAATCCGGTGAAGGCCCGGACCGTGTCCATGTTGGTGGTGTGGGGAAACCCGATGATCACATGTTTGTTCAAAAAATAGGGGGGAAGGGGCTCGAACCTCCAGCCCATGGCCTTGTACAGCAACTTTCCCATAACACTCCAGAATTCCCTCATACCGCCTGCCTTTGATGTTGGTGTTTTTGACGCGACATGTTTTTACAAAGCGTACAGTTGTATATCTCGGATTAAATCAAAACACAAACCCGCTGTTTAAAAAAACGCAAAGTATTTTGCTTTTTGGACAGATCGTGATTAATATACTCAACCTGATGCCGTTACCCCAAGATTATTCCACAGGTCGATTCCTGTTGTCGGGCTGGCGGCATGGGGCTCAACCGGGCGTTTTTTTGATTTGGATGGCATGGAGTTGGAACGCCCGTAACTTTAGAATGATGTAAGGATACAAAGCACATGCAGACATTCAACCCTTCCGGCCGGCCCGCGCTGATCGGCAGCCTGCCCATGGACGATCACGAAAAAGCGGCGGGGCTGGTCCTCGAATACGTTCCGGAAATCCCCCTGTGGGTCCAGCTTCCCGTTTACAGGGAAGAAGGGATGGTGGCCCAGTTCCTTCCGGGAATGCCCGGCGTGGTCACCGAAGGAGACAAGACGTTCATCGACCGCGCCAAGCCGGGTTTTGACGAAGAGATCCTGGCTTTTTACGAAGATTACCTGATGGTCGGCGAGGGAGGCCTTGCCCTTTCCGACAGCCGGTTTGCCATGACAGGGGCCGAGGCCCGGGGCTTCAGTGAAATGAAACGCCGGATCGCCGAACTTTCCGAAAAACCCGTGGCCGTCAAAGGCCAGATCACCGGCCCCATCACCTTTGCCACCGGAACCACGGACAGGGAAGGGCGGGCCATTTTCTACGACGACGAACTCCGCGACGTGGCGGTGAAACAGCTGGCCATGAAAGCGGCCTGGCAGACCCGGGAGCTGGCCTCTTTCGGAAAGCCCGTCATGGTGTTTTTCGATGAACCGGCCCTGGCGGGTTTCGGTTCCTCGGCCTTTCTCACCATCACCCGCGAGGCGGTGATGGAGGCCCTGAACGAGATGAGCCGGGCGGTTCACGCCGAAGGCGGTCTTTCAGGCGTCCATGTGTGCGCCAACACCGAATGGGACCTTCTTCTCGACTCGGAGATCAAGGTGATCAGCTTCGACGCTTACGCCTATTTCGACAAGTTCATGCTTTACGGGCCTAAAATCAAATCGTTCATCGAGCGGGGCGGTATCCTGGCCGTAGGCATCGTGCCCACCACCCCTGCGGAGGTCATCGAGAAAGAAGATGTGGACTCCCTGTTCCGGATGTGGGAAGACCAGCTGGCCCGGCTCGAAGGTCTCGGACTGACCAAAGAACGGATTATTGAAAGAACCCTGATCACCCCCAGTTGCGGAACAGGCTCCCTGCCCCTGGCCCTGGCCGTGAAGGTTCTGGACATGACCCGGGGATTGTCCCGTAAGATACGTGGTCTTTGAAACGATAAAAAGTCAACACCAGCGAGGTAACCATGACCGACAGCACCATCCACGCCACGTTCACCGGCTCCAGACGATACGTCCTTGACGACGAACTGGCCAAGATCGTGAACATCTCCATCGCCCTTGAAATGCCCCTGCTCCTCAAAGGCGAACCGGGCACAGGGAAAACCCAGCTGGCCTACGCCATCTCGGAAAGCCTCTCCTTGCCCCTGATCGTGCTCAACGTGAAATCCAGCATGAAGCTCATCGACGCCCTGTACCAGTACGACACCCTGACCCGCCTGAACGACAGCCGGTTCGGAGATTCCAAGCGGGACGTGAGCAACATCGAGGAATACATCAAAATGGGCAAAATCGGCCAGGCCTTCACCGCCGACCAGCGCACCGTGCTTCTGATCGACGAAATCGACAAGGCCGACACGGATTTCCAGGACGACATGCTGGACGTGCTCGACCAGATGCAGTTCGATATCATTGAAATCGACAAGACGGTAAGCGCGAAAACCAGGCCGGTGATCCTGATCACGTCCAACGCCAAAAAGGACCTTTCCGATCCTTTCCTCGGGCGCTGCAACTTCCACCACATTGCCTTTCCCGATCCCAAGATGATGCGGAAAGTGATCCACGTCCATTTCCCCGAGCTTTCCAGCCAGCTGGCGGAAAACGCCATCGCGACGTTCTACAAGCTCCGGGAACTGGACGGCATCGAGAAAAAACCCGCCACCCGCGAGCTGATCAACTGGCTCAGGGCCTTGAACGAAGACCCGGACTTCACCGGCAAACAGCTGATCAAGGGTGAGGTCCCCTTCCTCGGCGTCCTGTTCAAGAAAAGCCCGGATTACGCCCGTGCCCAGCAGCAGCTCACCCGGCGGCGCTTGATCTGATGATTAATATTAATAATGATGGGGGCATTTTGTCAGATTTCGTTCCTCAATCTGACCTACGAGAGTGGAGTTACATGGATTAGAAACGATTCAAAACCCCGCTGGCCGTAGGGGCGAACCTTGTGTTCGCCCTGCCCGCAGGTCAAAACCGCAGGCAATCGCGGATTTATAAGACCAGGCAAACACTTCGGGAATTCCGATAGAATGGCGAGCGGCCCCGTGATTCCAGGGCGAACACAAGGTTCGCCCCTACGACCCCACAGGGCACAAAAACCGCATCATGCCTGATTCAACTCTCCTGAAACAGACGGTCAGCTTGATAAGGATGGGGTCATTTCGTCAGATTTCGTTCCTCAATCTGACCTACGAGGGTGGAGTTCCATTTTAGACTCCGTTATTGAATCTCCACCATCGTAGGTCGGCGTCGAGGGAAGCGAGACCCGACAAATGCCCCCCATCCTTTATTATTTCGTCCGAAACTCGTCGATGGCTTTGTGGAGGGTTTTGACGGCAAGCTGGATGCAGTGGTGTTTCTTTTCCGGAATTTCCTCAAGAACCTTGAAGATATCCCCGTCGTTCACTTCTCTTGCGAAATCAAGGGTTTTTCCTTTGACGATGTCCACGGCGGCCATAGCGGCCGAAATCGCTCCGGCACAACCCAGCACTTCGTATTTGGCGTCCTCGATGACGTTGTCCGTGATTTTCAGGTAAAGGGTCATGGTGTCGCCGCAGGAGCCCACGAAATCCGAGACCTGGTCGGCATCGGCGATCCGCCCCATGTGGGGTTTCATGAAATAGTAACGGGCGGCCGTTTCCGAGTAACCGGTCTGGGTCATGGCAATGATCATATCGCCCTGGGGCGCGGCGGTCTGGCATTCGTTCATGGTTTTACTCCATCAAATCATCAGTGGATATTCTTCCTGTTTTCAGAAGCTGACAAAGTAATAAGAATGGAAAAAGAAGTCAAGTGGCGAGTTAGGGACTTCAAACAAAAAAACGGCGGCCCCGGAAGGACCGCCGTTTTTTACGGGAATGCACGGATCAGTCGAGGCTTCCGCCCCGGACCGGATCAGCGGGGGACATACATCAGAACCCGTTCGCAAAAAAATTTGCGACAGTTTTCATAAAATCCTGGACCATCGACAACCAGCTAACGCCTGAGCCAGAAGCCGTGCCGATGAAACAGCCGGCGTCCACCGTGGGAACAAAGGGTTGGTCATCGTCATCGGTGGCCGTGGAGCTGTACAGATAAAGAATGCGCAACCCCACGTTTCCTTCGGCCACGGTAAGGTAAACCGTTTTTCCGATGGTCTGGGGGATCATGTCTCGGACAAAGCTCACGCTGGTCATGTGCGTGAGTTCATCCGGGTCATCAAACACAAAAAGGCCGTCGTTGGTGTCCAGATCGAGAACGAGAATACCGTCTTCGCCCATTCCCACAAAGGCATACTCACCCTGGGTCGCTACGCTCAGGGCTGTAAAAGGCGACGGCGTTTCGGTATCCGTATCCATCCTGTCCACCACCGCTTTGGGCAGGGGAACACCGGGGTTGGTCACATCCAGTATGTTCAGGCCGGCAGCACCATCGGCAATTAGGGCGTAAACTGATATATCGTCGTCCTGGACCAGCACATCCTGATCGTCCACTTCACGGACCACCACGTCCCGGGCATCGGATGTCGGGGCAGAGCCTTCAAGAACAGGTGCGGCCGGATTGGTCACATTGAAAATCTGAAGGCCCGAAGTCCCTTCCGCCACATAGGCTTTGGTCCCAAGAACGAAGACGCTCTGGGCCGCTCCGGACGTGGGTGTCAGGCTGAGCTGTGCAGGGGCAAGGGGTGTGGCGATGTTCACGAGTCGAAGCCCAGCCGTCCCGTCGGCGATATAAAGCAGGGTTCCCTCGACGAACAGTTTCCGGGGATCGGTGGCGGCAATGGTGATTCCTGTAAGAATAGGGGCGTCCTTGTCGGCAATGTTCACCACCGCCACGGTGCCACCTTTTTTAGCGATGTAAGCGTAATCTCCGGACACAGCCAGGTCGGTGGTTTCACCGGTTAAGGCCAGAAAACTCGAAAGGGAGATGTAATCCTGATTGGTTGTATCGAAAATCCGGAGCCCCCTTTTCCTGTCCAGCATGCAGGTGTAATTCCCGGACACGGCCACATCGTCTGCGGTAATGATGGAATCCAGCTGCTCCTCGAAGTCCGGAGCCTGGGGAACGGTCACATCCAGTTTCGTCAGGCCACTCTGGCCCGATGCCAGGTAAAGGGCCGCTCCATCGAGAAAGACGTTGTAGGAATACTTCACATCGTCGGCATAGGTCCCGACCTTGTTATAGGTGAGAACATTCCCGGGTTGGGGTACGGCCGAGATGTCCACCACGGTGAGTCCCGCGTTCCCGTCAGCCACATAGGCGTAATTTCCAGAAGCCGTGACGCTGCGGGCTTCACCGGATGTGATGCATCGCCCGAAGTTGGCGATGGGAAGATCTTCGTCAAAGGAGGTGTCCAACCGGGCCACCACGTAGTTTTCACCCGTGGCGTCTCCCCCGGTGACAAAGGCGGTGAGACGCCCCCCGGTCTCGTTGACAAAAATGTCGGACAAAAGGGACACGGACCGGTACATGATGTAGGTCAGGGTTTCCCTTTCCACCGGATCGGCGATCACGGCGGGATCGGTCACATCGAACACCTTCACCCCGTGGTAGTAGTCGAGGACAAAGGCGTAGATCTTTTCACCATAGGGGTAAAGGCTGAGGTTTACGTAACCGCCGGTGGACGTAAAACTGCCGGTGACATCCGGCTGCTTGTAACCCGAGGTCCTGTCCGCCGTGGGCGTGGCCAAGGGAATTTCCGAAAGATTTTCCGGGTCTGTCACATCAATGACCCTCAGACCGAAATTATCGTCGGCCAGAAACAACGTCGTCCCTTCAAGACCGAGCCCCCGGGCGTCAATGTCCGGGACATCGGCGGCTCCGATCACATTCTCCTGGGCGTCGTAGATTTTCCGGGACCCCGGATTGTCCGGAGATTTGTCGTAAACCGTGACTTCAAACGGAAGAACCGGATTGGCCACATTGAAAATCTGGAGCCCCCCCCTCTGATCCCGTTCATCGTAACCTGCGGCCACAAAGAGAAGGTCCCTGGTATCATCGAACAGCACATCCTGGATGGTCGTGCCGGTTTCGATCAGGATGGTGGATTGAATGTCGAACGTTGCCTTGTCAATCACGGCCACCGTATCGCCGATGGCCCAGAACAGAAGATCCGCTCCACTTGTCACGGCGTTCCCCCCCCCTTTCAGAAACAGGGACGGTGGTGAAAAAGGCCATTCCGCCGATTTGCGCAGGGCCGTGACGCCCCAGGAAGGGGCTGTGACAAGCAGGGCAAGAATAAAAACTGTGATACTCCGTGTTGTTTTCATAGCGTGTTGTTTCCTGTATCGTATCTGTTCATCC
>CAZWTY010000086.1:0-7562 GCA_964637565.1 uncultured Desulforapulum sp. | reverse complement strand
AACCTGGTTGTGGCATTGATTCCCATGGCGTTTTCGTCACCACCCCTGAACTCCAGACCGACGCTGAGAAACCCCTTGATGGACGTGGTCACCCCGAAAAAATACCCCACATCTTTCGACCAGGTGATGTCCTCGGTATAGTGGATGTACCCTTCATCGAAGTAGCTGGTCTCTTCATTCTGATTGACGTAGTCTTCAGTGCCCGTGATGCTGCTGATCTTCACTCCGGCATAGGGGGAAAAACGTTTAAGCTGGGCCGAAAGGCAGACGGCCATCTGGATTTCATCGAGATCCGAGGCATAGGACAAACCGTCGGTGGCAATCCGGTTCTCTTCGATGCTGTAGCGCCTGTACGAGAGGTCCATACCCAATGTCAGTGGAATGTTATTGTATTCACCGCGATGCAAGATAAAGCCCAGGCCGACCCCATAGAAGAGATCCGAATCGCTGTCAAAGTGGCTTTCTGTTTCAAACGCCCGGAATTCCACCGTCCAGTCTTCGTAATGAAGATCCACCGAAGCGTCGCTCGTTCCCAGCACCAGGTACACCAAGGCTTTGTCTTTGTAAGGCGCCCCGATTTTCGCCCCCAGGGTTGTCAGCTCGTTTTTCGAGGACCGGACCTGCTGATAGTGACGTTCTTCCGCAGGCGTATTATTCGGATTGATCCAGGCAAAACGGGTCATCTGGGAAGGCAGTCGGTTGGTCTGGTTTTCCACGCCAAGGCTGACCACCGCGGCCAGGCCTCCCTCGGTCCTGAAAGGCCCGGGGTTCCAAAGCATGGCGTCCCCCAGGTTCCCCACGGGAGCAGCGGCCCCCGTGAAGGGCAAAGCCACGGTGACAAGGACAAAAACAAGAACGAGGATCAGCATGGGGGGTAAACGGTTCATTCCAATGGTCTCCGGAAAGATCTCTGACACAGGCGGGGAAAAAAGAGGGGGTAAAAGGACAACCGGAGATAACGCCCATCAGTTGGTCGTTATTCGCACGTTTCCGCTGATCGTTGCATGATAGTCCCGAATGCTCAGACTTCCGAAACTGTTGCCCTCTCCAGGTGCCGATCCCACAGTGATGGAACCGATGTCGAAACGGTCCATGTCGATGGTCACGCCACTCATGGTCACGTCGATTCCCGTCACCATCATGTTGTTCCTGAAGGGGTCCATTTTCGTGGTCACGGCGATGGATACAGGGTCCTTGAAATTCATCACGGTGCTGAACGACACGTCATTCATCGAAATGTATCCAGGATTCCCGTCGGTTCCATCGGTGTCGCCATAGGTCAGGCTTCCGATTTCCATGTCCATGGCGATTTTATCGGCGGCGGTGATGGCGATGCCGGCCTGGGCCGTCACTTCGCGCATTCCCGTTTCTGTCATTGCTGTCAGGATAGCATAGCCTTTGGACGGACTGGAAACCATGATCATGGATGCACCTAAAACTATCATCATAAGGAAACTAAGCTTTTTCATTGTGAACTCCTTTCTGTCAACGTCCTACAGGCAACCCGGCTGTCCAGCGTGAACTGGATCCGTGGCTTTCCGTCCCAGAGTTACCCCTGGTTTGGCATAGGAGGCGACCCGGCTGTCCATGCACCCATGGACCCGTGGCTTTCCGTCCCAGGGTTACCCCTGGTTTGGCTTTACGTTACTGTCAACATATACAGGCAACCCGGCTGTCCGGCACCATGCCGGACCCGTGGCTTTCCGTCCCAGGGTCACCCCTGGTTTGGCGTGTGGAGGCGGCTCGGCTGTCCAGCGTGAACTGGACCCGTGGCTTTCTGTCCCAGGGTTACCCCTGGTTTAGCGATGGTTATGGCAACCCGGCTGTCCAGCATGAATCTGGACCCGTGGCTTTCCGTCCCAGGGTTACCCCTGGTTTGGCGTGCTTGTCACCCTTTTACCCCCATATCCGGCCTCTGGTTCCAAAGAGCGGATATGGTTTTTTCCCGGCTTGTCAAAGATCGAACGGTTTCCCCGGATGTACGGTCTTCCTTAAAAAGGCATCGACTTTAGATAGGGGAAACTTGATTGTTTTTTTAACTCAAACTCAATACATACAAAAGCGGCCTTGTGACACACCCTCGTAGGTCGGGTTCTCGGAACGAAACCCGACAAATGACCCGATCCTTTCGCCGCATCAAAGACTCATCTCAAGCCTGAAACATTCGGGCTCCGGTTCGGACACAATCCCGATCCCATGGAGCCTGGACGACCCGTCAAAAACAACCGGCCCCAGCATCCTGGCAAAGCCTGTGTCCGTTTCCCTGCCGTTCACCACCCAGAGCCAAGTTTTGTCTTTCAGGGCCAGCCAGACCGTGTTCCGGCTGTCCGGGCTGAACACAGCGTCACCCATGGCCAGACATTCACCCCCCTCGTTTCCGTCAAGCACCATGAGAATCTTGGCCCCTTTCACCGCCTTGTAGGCCATCCGGGAGGAATCGGCACTAAACACCGGGTCGTACACATCATCGTAAAATTTCCCCTTTTTCCCGTTCACCACCACACAGGCTTGTTTGTCTTTCACCGCCTTGTAGGCCAGACTTTTAGAATCCGGGCTGAACACCAACTCGCCCAGGCTGTCGTACCATTCGCTCTGACCTGTTTCCGAGACCACCGCCGCTTTTTTCTTTTTCACGGCGAGATAGGCGAAACGGCTGGAATCGGGGCTGTACTGGTACATCCCCAGAACATCGAAACCAGGTCCTTCCTTGCCGTCCAGCACCATCATCCACCGGTCGCCTTTCATGGCAGGATAGACCAGGTGCCTGGAATCCGGACTGAACACCGGAGCGTCAATGGTGGCGTAGGCCTTATGCTCTTTGCCGTCCTCTACGAGAAACAGCTGTTTGTTCATCTGGGCCGCATGGGCCAGTCGTTTGGAATCCGGGCTGAAACGAATGGTGGTGACGTTTTCAAAGGCTTTACCTGTCAGGCCGTCTTTCCAGAGATGCCAAGCCGTGGATCGCATCACGGCACAGGCCAGGACTTTCGAGTCTGGGCTGAAAACAAGATCCTTGACCCCGTCGTAGGGGCCGAATTTCTGGCTGTCTTTCACTATATACCATTTCTTGTCCTTCATGGCCGCATAGACAAAGGACCTGGAATCCGGACTGAACAGGGTCTGCCCACCCACCTGATCGAAGGCTTCACCCAGGGCCTGGTTCACCACCATGGCCTGGGTCTTACCGGCCTGGACCTTGTAACTGAAGGATTTTCCATCAGGGCTGAACACAAAGTCCCCAGCCCCGTCGTATTCCGGCCCTTTTTTCCCGTCCACCACCACGAATTGTTTCTTGCCATGAAACCCGATGTAGGCCACCTGGTCTCCGGTCTGGCTGAATATCGGAGTTCTCTTTGCGACTCCTTCTAAATCTTCGCCTTTGATTCCATCTGTGGTCACCGAAAACGAGTCCTTGACCTTGGTGACAAAAGACAGACGGTCACCCCGGGGCATGTTGGTGAAGGGCACAAAGATTCTGGCATCGTTGGGCACCTTGCCCAGGGAAACGCGTGTGGTTTTGTCCGGCCCTTTTTTTTCAGCACCAGAAACGGTGCCCATGAAAAACACAGCACAAATAACGGCCAGAACAGCGCCGCTGAAAATCCGACCCACGTTGAAACGCATTTTTCTCACAATCCTAACCTTTCGTGAATTAGTGTTCCGGGAACGCCGGGTTGCACCCGGCACTTTTGCCGGGTGCAACCCGGCGTTCCCAATCATCCTGCATTTTATGCCCCACCAACCGACTTACGCCGGATGCTTATGAAACCCTATCTGCCCGCGCTTGTCATTCCGGGAGGTCTCCGATCAACCGCAAAGCTTTTTTAAGTTCCACCCTCTCTGCCACACGGGTGACCGACATCCGGAGCCGACCCGGAATCCATGCCCCCTCAAACCCGGATTGCACAAACCACCAATCCACCTGCCCAGGCCCAGGTGGATTCCGGATCTCCGCTTCACTCCGTCCGGAATGACACATTCGGGGGGCGTATCCTGGTTCGGACATGGGGCCATGAGACCTTGATCACACACACATTTTACCCACCGTCTCTAACCTTGCCACCGTAGGTAGGGCTTTCGCCCGACACCCGCGTCGGCGAAAGCCCTACCTACCGGTACTCCGCTGAAAGTTTGTCCAGATAACTGTTGAAATCCTCCTCGTTCTGTCCGGACGGCCCGTGTGTTTCCGACTCGTCCTCTTTCTTCTCTTCTTCCCCCCCTTTTTTTCCAAACGGCAGGATCTTTTTGATCAACCCCTTGACCTTGTGAATGGCGTGTTTCATCATTTCCGCCTGATGGTGCATCATCTCGATCTGAAGCTCCAATGGCATGGTCACCCCGAACGAAGCGACGTAGATGCTCAGGTCCTGTTTGTAATCCAGGCCGGCGTAGGGGTTGCCCATCTGGGTGAAATCGAGGGAGTTGAAGTTGGTGCTCTCGTTGTTGTAAATGGTGAAATGGTTGCTGAACAGATAGCCGAATCCCAGGTCGATACTCAGACCGTTGGGCATTTTAAGGCCCGCCCCGAGCCCGATAAAATCGGCGTCGGGGATAAAGTACAGGGCGTCGAAATGGCTGTGCTGGAGCGAGGTGGGCCGCTTTTCATACCCGCAGCGAAGCGTGAGCTTGTCGCTCACCTCGAACTCGGCCGCCGCGCTCCAGTGCCAGGTGTCTTTCATGTTCCGGGTGACCACGTAGGTGTAGGGATCGTACTGGTAGCCCAACAGTTTGGCGATGCGGAGAATCTGAATGCGCTGGTCGAACAGGAACCGGTCTTCCTTGCCCGCCTTGGCCCAGTTGGCCCAGTGCACATCGAACAACAGTTTCAGCCGGTCCGAGGGCCGGACCATCACGCCTGTCTGGACCCTGGCCGGAAAAATCTGGGTGGCCGTGGCTGTGCCGCTCTGGTAGGGAACGGGGGTGAACGGCAGATCCAGCATACCTGCTCCTTCCATGGTCATGGGGGTCAGGGAGTTCCATCTCACATGGCGCTGGAACTGCTTGCTGTACTCCCAGACGTATTTTCCCGAAAGTTCACCCACGGATTCGCTCTGGTAGCAGAGGCCGTAGGAAAACCAGTTTTTGGGCCGCCACAACAGGCCCAGGTTGTAGGACGGCACAAAGTCGTCCCGGGTGTTCAGGGTCATGCTGATCACATGTTCGTAAGGTCCGAGTCCACCACCGAGAAAAGGAGGAGGCAATGTCTGCTCGGAGACCACAGGGATCTCCAGGTCTTTGGTCGCGTCACCGATCACGCGGGTCAGGGCCACCAGCTCGTTTGGAGACCGCACATCCACCTCCACCCCCATGGCCCGCTGGGCCATGCCGATGGAAACACCCACGGACAACTGGTCGGAAATGGCGTAACTGGCCGTGGGCGCCGCGTAAATCAGGTGCTGGGCATAGAGGGATTTGCAGCCGAACTGGAAAGGGTCGCCAGGGTCCCGGTGGCTCATGCCGCCGCCGTAAGGTGCGTAGTTGGCGTAGGCAAAGGTCCAGCGGCTGTCCTTTTCCCGGGAGGCGAGACCCAGGTTGGACCCGAAGAGAAAATCAATGGGCCCGTAAAACGGAATGTACATCCGGCCCGAGGAGTTGGTGCCCGAGGTCCCGTCAAGCGGATCGGGTCCCCCGTGGTCGCTGTTGGGGTCTTTTTCAGGGCCCTCGTAATAATCCGGCCATTTCTCAGGGTCCGGTCCCCAGAACCCGTTCATGAACCCTTCGAAATCGTCGGCTGTTTTGAAACTTCCGGTCCGCTTGATGATGGGCAGGGCGAATCCGTTGCTGAAGGTCTTGCCCTCGTCCAGCAGGGACAGACCGGCAGGGTTGTAGTGAACGGACATCAGGCCCGGGGGGTCTGCCGTGCAGGTGTTGGCCAGGGAGATGGCCCGGGCGTCCACGGCCAGCTGCTCGTTGAACACCGCCTGGGCAGGTCCCGGAAAGCAGAGACAGGCCATGACAGCCATCCACAGGAACCACCCTTGGTTTATGTTGGAAAACGGACAGCGCAAAAAAGATCTCCTCAGGCTCTGGACGGCGTTACAGTTCATAGGTGAAAGGAATGCGGACCTGCAGGGAAAAATCCGAATCGTTGTTGGTCAGCCCGATGCCCAGACGCACGTTGACCGACCGTTTGGGACTCAAGGTCCAGCCCGTGCCCACGCTGAACACCGAGGACACGGTCCCTTCGGTTTTCTGGTCACTACTTCCCGTGTAGGATAGACGTGTGGGCGTCTGGTAGGAGTACTGGTAACTCAGAGTCAGGCTGGTCTTGTAGGACAGGGAGTAGCCGATGCCCATGGAGGCCGAGTAGGTCATCCCTGGGTCCACGGCGTCCAGAAAGATGCCCGATTCCCCCTGGGTTCCCACCTTGTAGTTCAGGTGGGTGGTTTCGATGCCCTGCTCGATATTGACTCCCCCGAAGGCCACCAAAGGGTCGATGGATTTGCTCAGGTTGCAGCCAAGGGACACGGAATAAACGCCGCCTCCGGTGGACATCTCCCGGGTGCTGTCGATTTTATAGGGGCTGCGGCCCGTGGGGCAGGTCAGGTTGCCTGAAAGAATCAGGGACGGGTGGTCGCCCCCGCTTTTCACGGGCTGGAACTGGACACCGAAAGACACATCCCCGAAATCGTTCACGTCTTTGGCCGTGCTGCTGGTTTTACTGTTGTACTTGTACACAAAGGGAAAGTTGCTGGTCACGGTGAGGTTGTCCTTCACCGGATACTCGATGAAAAAGGTGTTGGTGATGGTGTGGTAGGCGTTGTGGTCCACCGAAATGGGTTGTGAGACCGTATCCAGGGTGTCGTAGGTGGACCCGGCGTAACTCAGGCTGTACTCGAACCCAAGCCGTCCCGGTTTCATCAGGGTGTAGTCCCGGCCGGCTGCGGAAAGAATCGCCTCGTCCGACGCGGTTTTTTCCTCTTCCGTGGTTTCCAGACGGCGGCGGATGTCGCTTTCCTCTTCCATTTTGGTCAGCTTGTCTTCCAGTCTCTGGATCTGCTCTTTCAACAGGTCCACATCGCTGGCAGGTTTGGCGGGCTTGGCAGGAATGGAAGGCGCCGGTTCGGGTGCCACCGGTGAGACGGTCACCGTGTCAGGGGGAGACGCCGGGGGGCTGTCCACAGGCGGATCTTCGGCCCAGGCGGCCACGGAGTAACTCAGCACCACCCACACTGTCACATATGTCATCAAGGTTCTGATCACCTTCATTGTCCTCCAGATTCCGATGATTATCCTGTTGATATTCTGTTTTCAGTATACCACTGGGAACGCCGGGTTGCACCCGGCATACATGAGCCAGGCGCAACCCGGCGTTCCCATGGCTTTTGGTTCTTCGATGGTTCAGGAGCGGATCATGCCCCCGAAAAATTTTAATGGTCGTGCTGCCAAGACTTTTGTTGAAAACTGTCAGCCTGCATTCACGCCGCAGGCCGGGCTTACACGCAAGCCCGTCCTATTGTTTGTACCTTCGAATCCCGGCTCCGTCCTTGTAGAATTCCACGTCCCATTCCCTGGGCAGGTCAAAGGGCCGGTTGAAATCAAAGATCAATGTTTTTTCCATA
>CAZWTY010000085.1:0-19539 GCA_964637565.1 uncultured Desulforapulum sp. | reverse complement strand
TTCACTGGCCGTTGCAGGTTCAATTTTTCCCGTCCGGATGTCCTGGTCGATGCTGTCAAGTTTCACGAAATACGGGATGACCGAATGGTACCAGAAATCACGGATCATTTTCCTGGTGTTTTCATCACGGACATCGTCTAAGACAGGTGTGATCTGATTTTGAAGATGGTTAATCAATCCGCTGTTTTCAACCTTCTGCGGGTTGCTGAAACTCATGAAAAGCTCCTTTTGGTTTGTTTGATTGCATTCTATTGGAAAAAACAATGTTCAGCCATAATTTCTCAAGTGTAAAAATAAATCAAGTGAAAACGTTTTGTAAAATTAATGAAATGAAAACATTTACCCTGTCTTTTTAAATTAAGAAAGCCTAAATAAGGGAACGAAATCCGAATGTTCAGGCCAGGGGCCTTGGGGAAAAAGGACCATTGCGGTGAGTCAGGGCAATGGGGCACGGTATTCGACACACAAGCTTTAAAGGAATTTACGATGAAAACCGAAGAAATGTTCAATGTTTATTCGCATCTTGCAGGAGCCGTTCTGGGTCTTGCCGGGCTTTTTTTTCTTATCAGGGTGGCAAGTTCATCCGTTCCAGGGATTGTGACAGCCCTGATATATGGCTTTTCCATCATTTTTCTCTTTCTTGCCAGTTCCCTCTACCACACATTCAAAAAAGAGGAGAACGAGGTTTCATTTTGGCGCAAGATGGATCGGCTCGCCATTTTCTTCATGATCGCAGGGACCTACACCCCGATCTGCTATTTCTGTCTTGACGGTTCATGGCGCTGGACCATGATCGTTCTTCAATGGGGACTTGTGTGTTTCGGTGTCTTTTCACAGCTTTTCTTTCCGCGAGCTCCTCGAAGCCTCTATGCGGGGATCTATCTTGCCATGGGCTGGCTGGCCATATTCCCCATTCGACAGATTCTAAACAACATGTCGACCGCCCAGATCGTCCTTCTTTTTTCAGGTGGTTTGGCTTTTACTGTGGGTGGGATTATTTACGCCATCAAACGTCCTCGGTTTTTTCCGGGAGTTTTCGGTTTTCATGAATTGTTTCACGTTACGGTTCTTCTTGGAGGAGCCCTTCATTACGCAATGATTTACAGGGTGTATTTCGAAAAACTGATATGATTGGGAACTCGAATCGCTCTGACACCCAGGGGCTGGTTGAAAAGGAAATCTCTCTTTTCGAGGAAGAGCACGAAAAATTCTTTGTGGCCGGAGAGACCAAACCCAAGGATATTGGAAGACCTTTCCTGCTTCATCGGCCTGAAGACCATTCATCGGTTCTTCTGATTCACGGCTTCATGGCGGCCCCTTACGAAGTCCGGGAGTGGGCCGAACACCTTTTTTCCCATGGCCACTCCGTTTTTGCTCCAAGGCTTCCCGGCCATGGCACATCGGCGGATGACCTTGAAAAACGGTCTTTTCCCGAATGGGTAAACGCCGTGGAAAGGGGATATTCCATTCTGCAAACCCTTGGGAATCCTGTGATCGTGGCCGGTTTTTCAACGGGTGCCGGTATTGCCCTTCACCAGGCCATTTGTCATCCACATCAGTACAAGGCCGTGATCTCCATAAGTGCGCCCATGAAGTTCAAGAGCCTTTCATCATATCTTACCGGTGTTCTCGAAAAATGGAACCGGCTCTGCCATCTGAAGGAGTTGGGACGGTTCCAAAAAAAATTTGCCGTCAACCACCCGGACAACCCTGAAATCAACTACAGAAGATGCCCGATTCATGGTTTCAACCAGGTCAAACACCTGATGCGCAATGTCCACAGAAGACTCCCGGAGATTTCCATTCCCGCCCTGATTGTCCAGGGCAACCGAGACCCCAAAGTCAGTCCGAAGGCCGGACGGATGATTTTTAAACGTCTTGGCTCGGTCGATAAAAGATACGTGGAAATAGACCACCATGAACACGGTATTGTGCGGGGGAGACACGGGCAGTTGGTTTTTTCAGCTGTTCAAGATTTTCTTTCCAGATACACGGGATCATGATGGACGACCTCGAAATCGTTTTCAGGGATGAGCATTTTATCGCCATCAACAAACCTTCGGGACTTTTCGTCCATAAAAATGTCATTGAGCCGAAAGCTCCCCATGCCCTGGCCTACGTGAAGGAACTGAACAAGGGACTTGTCTGGCCTGTCAATCGCCTTGACAGACCCACCTCGGGAGTCCTTGTGTTTGCCTGCTCAAAAGAGGCCACAGCACTTCTCAGCCGTGAATTCCGGGAAAAACGTGTCAGAAAAACCTACCATGCCGTCGTACGGGGTTTTACGGACGAACAGGGGGCCATCGACCATCCATTAAAAACAGAACGGGGAAAAGAGAAAAAACAGGCGGTCACCATGTACAGACGGCTTAAGACCGCGGAACTCCCATGCCCCGTGGGGCCTTATGCCACGGCACGCTATTCCCTGGTCGAGGCGACACCTGTTACGGGTCGAAGGCACCAGATCCGGCGTCATTTCGATCATCTTTTTCATCCATTGATCGGAGACAGGGTTTATGGCGACGGACGGCACAACCGTTTTATCAGGGAAATGTTCGGAGTGGGACGACTGCTGCTCTCCGCAACCCGTCTTGAATTCACACACCCTTTCACGGGTCGTGACGTTCATCTCCGGGCTAAAGTCCAGGAAGACATGGGCCGGGTGATTCTCGGAATGTTCGGGGAAATGTTCGTTTGACCCTGTTGAGAAACGGTGCTATCATCCCCTTCTTTTTTTGGGTAATTCCTCGGTTGTTTGAACCCTTATCGTAGACAGAGGTGCATGATGAAAGTCGGAATGATCGGTCTTCCGCAGACTGGCAAGATAACCCTTTTTCAGATTCTTACGGGACACAAGGCCCCGGAGGGCGGTGTTACCAAACCCCTTCCCGGAGCGGCCGATATCGTCGACAAACGGTTTGACACCCTGGTTTCCATGTATGAGCCGAAAAAGAATGTCCGGGCCAGGATCGAACTGGTGCTTCTCCCCAAGATCGAACAGGAGGCCATCAAGAAAGGCGATATTTTCAGGGATATCGCGGATACCGACGCCATTTTGCATGTGGTCCGAGCGTTTGAGGATGAAGCGGTTTACCATGTGGACGGAACGGTGAATCCCATACGCGACATCGACATGATCAATTCCGAACTGATCATGCACGACCTGATTTTCATTGAAAAACGCGTTGAAAAGCTGACCCAGAGCCTGAAGAAACTCAAAGACGAAAACCAGCAGAAAGAACTGGATCTCCTTCTTGGAATGAAAGATCATCTTGAAGAGGAAAAGCCTTTGCGTCTTCTTGCACTTACGCCGGAAGAAGAGCCTTTGATAAGGAGCTACCCGTTTATCACACGAAAACAGATGCTCATCGCCTTGAATGTTGCGGAAGACAGTATCAGCGACACCACCCTCATCGATTCCCTCAAGCAGCGTTGTGAAAAGGACAAAATGGAAATCATGCAGGTTTCCGCCAAAGTGGAATCGGAAATCGCCCTCCTTGACACGGAGGAGGAAAAAGAAGAGTTCCGAAAAGATCTGGGGATTGAGATTTCGGCTCTTGAGACCCTCACGTCCCTGTGTCTCAAGGCCCTTGGGCGGATCTCCTTTTTCACTGTGGGAAAAGACGAGGTCCGCCAATGGCTGGTCCGGCGAGATGCCACGGCTCCAGAAGCGGCCGGTGTGATCCATTCCGATCTCCAGCGCGGATTCATCCGGGCCGAGGTATTCAAGTACCATGAGCTCATGGAGTACAAAGACGAGGCTGGGCTCAAAAAGGCCGGAAAAATCTATGTGAACGGCAAAGATTACGTGGTGGAAGACGGGGACATTCTGAACATCCGGTTCAAAGTGTAAAAAACGTCCCCCCAGCCCGGACTTTTCATTCCTAAACGGACAAGGTGCATGAAAAAGACTGTTTTTTCATGGTTGGTTGCGGTGATAATTCTGTTTTCTTCCATGGTTGATGCGGGAGAAAACAGATTCGGGCTGGAACTCACAAACATTGTCCTGTCCCAGAATCATCTCTACGATACGGAAACCCTCAGCGATTTCAGCAAGGACGAATGGAGCAACACGATCATGGTGTCGCCGTCCTTTATGCTTTCACCCGTGAAAAAGCTTCGCATTTACGGTCTTGCCGATTTGGCCTGGGAGCGCACCTTTCACCCCGAAGATGATGAAACAGACGCGGATCTTTCAAACGCCTTTCTCTGTTACCTTGGTGACAACGCCACCGTATACGCAGGTCTTCAGCCGTTTTCCATAGGACGGGGATTTGTTTTTGAAGACAACACACCGGGATTGTCCGTGGATGTGCCTCTTTCCCGTAAATCGACTCTTGGAATCAAGGCCGCTCATGTTAAAGAGGATTCCCGTCTCTACTCGGTGGATGTGGGGTTTGAACCCGGGCTGTTCGAGAAAATTCTTGTTTTCGGTGCACTTTACCACGATGACGATGATACAACGGCGGATCTGGTCGATGCGTTCTACATATGGAGAACCTTGTGGAACGTCAATGTTGTCCCTCTGACGATGAGCCGTGGGAAAATATTTTATGCCGGGATCGCCGCAGATTTTTTTGCAGGCGATTTTTTTGTGAAAGCCACGGGAATCGTTCAGCACGGGTCTATGACGCTTTCGACAGAAGATCCTGACTTGACGAGGGATATCCGTTTCCGATCATATCTGGCCGATGTGGAGATATCTAAAAACCTCAGTTCGTCCTGGTCCATGTCCGGAATTTTTTTCGTCCGGAGCGGAGGGACAGCCGACTCTTCCAAGGATTCCAACCACACGTTCATCGCGCCACGACCGATGAATTACAGAACCGTGGTTTTTTCCAACGACCAGTTCGGACCCTACCTCAACGAATCGGGATTTTACTCCCAGGGCGTTGTGATCCCTGGATTGATCGCACCCGCGCTCACCGTTTCCTGGACACCGGCGGACAACCTGATGGTCAAAACCCTCGTCTCCATGCTTTATCCCTTCAGTCGCCCCGAAGATGGAGCCTCGTTCTACGGATGGGAATGGGACATGTCTTTTTCATACAAGTTCCGACGAAAATGGGAACTTTTCGGGGAAGCGGGGTATTTAGACCATGGGGATTTTTTCAAAGATGAACAGGCTAAAGTCCCGGAACCCGCCACGCGTTTTCTTGGTGGAATCAAAGTGGAATTTTGAAGCCGCCCGCCCAGGAACAGGACGGGCGGCAGATGATCACGGCGTGGCCTGTTTCAACCGGGTCCGGATCTCTTCGACAGTGTTTGTGGAGAGAATGAAGGGAAAAGGGCTTTCCGACGAAACAGCCGGATAACCTTCGACCCCTTCCTTTGCAGCGTAAATCGATAGTGAAGAGGGCTTTGAACCGGTCAGGTTGAGTTGAACCACGGGAGCCGAGAAATCTTCCTTTTTCCCTCCTTTGATGAATTCAGTACAGGAAAGGTTTGAGAACAGATTCAGTAGACCGGATATCTGGGTGACATCCGCGGGTTTCCCATGTGAACTGAGCCAGGAATGATTGGATTTTGGCTCCGTTGATCCATTTTTTTCGGTTTCCGCTTGTTTTGATTCGGTACCGTTTGATTCGACAGCCTTCTTTTTTTCAAAACCATAAACCACCCCCTCGACAGTCCCTTCAATCCGGGAGACGGATTCTGAATCAAGTGACAGGATTTTTCTGTCAAGAAGGTCGTTTTCAGATTTTTCAAAAGCCTCTCTGAAATTCTGTTCAGCATGGAACACACGGGGATCGTTGTCTATGCGGATAAACGTATGGCGGTAGGAACTGGCTGTTTTGCCCAGATCGAAACTCCGGACCGATTTGTCCTGACTGAAAGCGGTCACCTTGATTTTACGTTCCTCGTTAAGATCATATCTTCCGTAGTCTTTCGATTCGGACACAAGCGCTGTGATTTTAAGGGCTTTGATGTTGTCCACCATGGCGTTGATCTGTATCGGGTCCACCGGAAAACCGGTGTCCTTCGTAACCCATTTTCCGTCTTTTTTAATCAGCGAAATGGTTGTTCCGCTCCGGGAGATATCCAGTTTCGTGATGTCCGACTGTGAAATGTCCGCAAGAACCGGAAGAGTATCCCTTCCGCTGTCCTGGTTGTGAAATACGAGATACGCCGAAAGCATGACGATCACGATGAATAGAACGATGTATTCTGTTTTGATGTTTTTCATGTCTCTACCTCAATTCAGCCTGTTTCAGGTCAAAATAATCAGCTCTTGGTTGCAAACATCCCCTGAATCTGTTTTTTTCTGGCTTTTCGTTTGAACCAGACAATGATTCCAAACAGAACCACAAGCAGGGGGAGGCCCGCGATGTTGAAAACCTTCAAGAGAGTCTTGGCCATGGGGCTGGTCTCGTCAAGGGGGTTGAAACTCTGCTTTTTACTTCTCATCAGAGCGATTTTCTCTTTCCCGTTGACGGCATCGATGGCGTTAAGGACGAATGTGGCGTTGGGACTCTGACCCTGATCATCCAGCATGCTGTCTTTCAGCATCTCCGCCGAAGCAACCAGGAGAATCCGGGCAGGCTTGCCTTTGGCAATGAACCCACCTTCCCGTTGAATGTTTTTAGAAACATTTTCAGCTTGTTTGGTTGTTTCATCCGTGGTGGTGCCCGTGTCTTTTTCAGGAATGGGTTTTCCGTCGAAATAACTTGTGAAACTGCCCTCCAGGTAATAGGCCAGGGTGTGACTTTTCTTCTCAGCATCTTCACGTGGAGGTGTGATGAGCATGGGATTCAGGTTGATGTTGTCTTTCATTTCCCAGGATTGGGAGGATGATGAAAACAGGGCGGTTGCCTTGATTCCGGATTTTGACAGAACCGATTCGTCCACGGTCACCGGAGAAACCCGAAGGGTCACGAGCCCTTTGATGTTTTTCATGAAGTCAAGGCTGTTGTTGATGTTCTGGTTTTGGATGAGCGGGGCGAAATAAATGGAACGTTCACCCCCACCAAATTGTTGCATGTCCTGTTTGAAACAGTTTTCGTCCATGACATAGGATGGGTGAACGGTCAAACCGTAGTGTTTGAGCAGTTTTTCAAGGCCTGTATCCACGGGACGGAAACCGGGAGTGGGGGATAATCCAAAGGGGCTGTCCTGTGGCTGGGTTTCCATGAACGAGTCAAGGAAAAAAGCCAGGCTTTTGCCGCTCATCAACGCCTGATCGATCAGATAGAGTTCGTAGTCGGTGAAAGCCGTGGTGGGGTTTGCGATGATCAGGCTGTTGATATCCCCGGCTATCGTTCCGCTGGCGAGGTTCACATCCTTGACCGAGTAATTCTGTGAGATCAGTGTGTTGAAACTGTTCATTTCAGACTGGGGCTGCCCCATCATGGGATTGCCTCCGAAACGGGGAAGGGTGCCGTGGTCGGCCAGATAGCCGATTTTGTCGTTGATGTCCACCAAAGATTCGATGGCCCCATTGATCTGGTTTTCCAGTTCTTCCATGGGGATAAGTTCGTAGTGGGTTCCGATGATGGGGATGTTCACCGCGTTCAGAATGGTGATATCCACGGATTTATCCCCGTAACTGACCACAAGGCCGATGTTGCCTTCACCAGCCGAGGCCTTGTCCCCCATATCGTTCCATTTCAACGTGAGGATGTTGTGATTTGCAAATTTTTCTTTGACCTTTTCATCGGCGGTTGGGTCGTGAAATGTGTAGGTCAGTTTCCCATAGTTTTTCTGGTTGATTTGCTGAACGGTCTTTTCGATCCTTTCAGGAAGATCCGGCAAAGTATCCAGCCGCATGACAGGTGCCATCTGCTTGAGAGATGAAGACATGATCATGTCCACCCGGATATTCTGGGACAGCCCGTTTAATACGCTGATTTTATTTGCAAGTTTTTTCATTCGGGTGGTCAGGGTGTATTCGATCATGTCCACATCGGTCAGGGCCGGAATTTTTTCGATCAGATCTCCATGAATGATCACAAGCCCCATGTAGGCATTCTTGAATTTCATTTCATCTTTTTCCACGATGCGGATCTGGACAGGTGAGATGCCGTAACTTTCAGCCATTTCTTTGTTTCGTTTTGAGGTTTCGTCTTCCTGTGCCGCTCCGGAAATATCATGAAAGGCGTAATGAAAATATTTTTTGTTGGCTGTCAGTTCATATTCCTTGAGAAGGTCCTGGAGGTGCCTTTTGGTTGTGTTGTGGGGCGACGGAAGGTCATTGGTGAAAAACACATGGATGGTCATGGGTTCGGTGAGGCCTGAAACTGTGTCGTCGCTAACTTCTGAAATTGAATACATCCGGCTCTGGGTCAGATCGATTCGAAAGAAAAGGGTGGCTCCCACAAGGTTCAACAGAACGACAACCACGAAATATGTCAGAAACTTGATGTATTTTTCCGTTTTTTTCATGATGAACTCCTTATTTCTTTTCAGCCATGGACAGGTAGGTGCCGTAAAGGCCGAGGAAAATCACACTGGCAAAATAGAGGATGTCCCTTGAATCGACGATGCCTTTGGCAATGTTCTGGAAATGATAATCCGCCCCGACATATCCGATGATTCTGGCGATAGCTCCTGGAAAAAAGAAGAGCATCTTGTCGATAAGGCTCAGAAAAAAACAGACAAGAAGGCCGATGATGAAGGCCACGATCTGGTTTCTCGTGAGTGACGAAGCGAAAAGCCCCACGGCTGTATAAGCTGCTCCAAGGAGAACCGCTCCGATATACCCTCCGAAAAGAGGGCCGATGTCCATCTGGCCGACAAAGGAAATCGTGATCGGATAAAAGAGGGTTGGAGCGAGCATCGCGGCCACGAAAGCGGTTCCTGCGAAAAATTTACCCAGGATGATGTGGGTGAAGTTTACCGGCATGGTCAGGAGAACTTCATAGGACCCAATGCTCATTTCTTCGGAAAAAAGCCTCATGGTGATGGCGGGAATCACAAAGGCGAAGGTGAAGGGAAGAAGCCCGTAGAAATTACGAAGGCTTGCCTGGTTGTTCAGGAAAAAGGTCATAAAGAAAAACCAGCCTGTAACCAGGAGGAAAATCGTGATGACAATATAGGCGATAGGTGAGGTGAAATAATCTTTCAGTTCTTTTCTGAAAATATGTTTAACGGGTTGCTGCATGTCAGTTCTCCATGGTCAGGTGACGGAAGATGTTTTCAAGAGAGGTGCTTTTCTGGTGGAATTCAAGGATGATCCAGGGGTGTTTTCTGATGGCCTTGTAGACATCCTCCCGAAGATCCTTTCCCGAGTCGCAGGAAATGGAAATGTTTAGAATATCCTCTGAATCCGATGGGTTTCTTTTTACGTCCTTGACACCGTCAATGTTTTTGATTTCGGAAACCAGGGCGATGTAAACCGCATCCTTGAGGATCAAATTGATGGTGGTTCCCTTGTCCTGAGAGCGTTTGATCGTTTCCGTGGAGCCGTCCGCCACGATTTTCCCTTTGTTGATAATGATGATCCGGTCACAGGTCGCTTCAGCTTCTGAAAGGATATGTGTCGAAAGGATAATGGTTTTTTCCTTTCCGATTTCACGGATGATTTTCCGGATTTCAACAATCTGGTTGGGGTCCAGTCCGGAAGTGGGTTCGTCCAGTATCAGGATTTCGGGATCGCTCATCATGGCGTGAGCGATGCCGACTCTTTGTTTCAATCCTTTGGACAGTTCTCCAATGGTCTTATGCATGATGTCACTGAGGCCGCAAAGATCCGAGAGTTTCCGGATTCTGCCGGCGCCCGCCTCTTCTGTGTAACCCCAGACAGATGCCACGTAACTCAAATAATCATAGACGATCATGTTGTGATAAAGAGGGGCGGATTCGGGAAGGTAGCCGATACATTTTTTTACCTCGAGCGTGTTTTCAACAACATCCCATTCTTTGACCCTGATTGTACCTGAACTGGGCTGGAAATAACCCGTGATCATTCTCAGCGTTGTGGTTTTTCCGGCTCCGTTCGGACCGAGAAGACCAATGATTTCACCTCTGCTGATGTCGAGACTGATGTTGTCGACGGCACAGAAATCATTATAGAACTTGGTTAATCCTTCAATGTGGATCATTCATGACTCCTTGCTGCTGATTGAACTTAAATAAAAGCTTTAAGAAAACGGAAAAAGCCGTTTGAACATGTTGAAAAAACCGAAGAAGCCATTTTTTACATTTAAGGACGAAAAATTCAAGGGAAAAATCCAGGAAGCGGGTTGGGTGGGTGATCTGCCTTCTTTGGCACGAAAGAGGACTGCCACACGACGGATTATCTTTTTTTGTTAACGTCCGTTTTTGCAATATAGGTGGATGTGGCCGGGTGATCCGGTTTCATGGAAATGGCCTTTAAATTTTCAAGACTTGAGGATGGAATAACTTGTGAAATCAAATTCTTCAAAGCTCTTGGTGTCTGACCTTCCATATTGGTCATGGAAATGAAGGTCACCTTGGTCCGGCGCTGGTCGATTCGCTCGAAGATCCATTTGTGTTTTGCATCCGTGATGCGGAGGTGGTTTTTTTTCAATGGAACCATAGGTGTTTTGAGAGCCTGGCTGTCAATGGTCACAGTCCCCGTGACGGGATCGGTCTTCTGGGTGCAATGAACCACGATATCCCTGTTGAGGAAAGGCCAGGGCACATCGAACCTGTAATATTGAATGGCGTCATCTTCGGAGTTTTTTCTGATCGTGGAGGATGACGAACAGAACGTGACCCACAGAGGGTGGTTTTCCACGTTTGTCACCAGGGAATGGATCGTTTCAAGAGGTCGGTCGATCACGAGAACCCCTTTATAAGCATTGACGTCATATTCTTTGATAGGTTGTTTGTAATGGGATATGCCGCGACTTTTTTTTGTCAGCTTCCAGGCAGATTCAGAAAGGATGGTGTCCAGGGAAATCGATGAAATTTCGGCGGCGAACAGGCTGAATGATGATGTGGAAAGAAAGAAGATAGAATAAATAATGGTAAACAACCTGATAATTTTCATAATCTTCACACAATCATCCACATATTCTGGAAACCCAAATTGCCATTGTGAACAATGATAATCTTTTTATAATTCATTTCATTAGCACATCGGATTTTAAAATTCCATGATATTTTTTTTCAGGATTTTGCATTTTTTCTGTGTTTTTTAGGTCAGGCTTTTCCGTAGTAGCGTTTGATGTAACCGGGAGGGGGTGAAGATTGAGGTCTGTTTTCGGCGGACTGGTGAACCATTTCGAGAATATGTTCAAGACGGGAAGAAAACCCTGGGGAACCTGCGGTCTCGGGTGGCGATGACGTCGCATCGGGTTTCTTGTCATCAGAGTCAGGAGCTATGCCAGGTGGAGAAACGGAATACTGTAAATCTTTGACGGAGTTTGCGGTGACAAGGTGGTGGAGCCACCTGGAAAAACACAGGAGCTGGGCTTCCCAAGTCCCTGGGAAATCTGTACCGATATGTGATTTCGGAGCAGGTGAAAAAATGGAAAAGTGAAATTCGTTCTTTATCTCGAAAGAAAAAAAGAATTGATTTTGAAGGCAGACAAGGCGGGAAACAATGATGTCCGGGGCCAAGTCACTCGGGGTTTCCAGCCAACGGAAAAGAGAAAGGGAAAGACCATGATCGAGCAGGGTTTTTTGTATCTCGAATTTTTGTGAGCCCAATAAAACACGTTTCTTCATAGAGTCCATCTCAGGTTGACAAATGTTAACCTGATCTTTTTATTCATATCCGGTTTCAATGTCAAGAACATGATGTCCTTTAAACTAATTACGTGGAATTCTGGGGGGTTCTCCTAATAAAATGATATTTTTAATCTATAGACAAACGATGATCGGGTTTCATATATAACAGCTAAAGTTCGTTTTCCTGTCATTGTGTCATTTTGATCCAGAGTTTTTTCATGGAAAAAATCTCTGGTGTTTACCGACAGGTTTGTCACCGTGATTCGTTCCATCGCAGCTGATTCACTTCAACTCCCAACGATGATGGAGGAAATGATGCGCAGCATAACGACAGATAAAAAAAATAAAGACCATGTCGGGATCAGCTACGGTATGATTCCTGATATCTCAGAACAAAGCAGATTCAATACACGTTACCATAGAATAAATATTGGCCGGAGAACAGGCGATCGCATCATGGTTCGTGATGGGATCTATGCGGTGATTGAGTCGTTGTCGCCCCAGATCTGCCAGATCACTGACATGGGAGAGGACGGCATGTCCTTCGTTTATTTCAGTGACCAGCCATTGGATATCATCCAGGGAACCGTAGATTTTCTTGTGACCGGATTTGGCTTCAAGCTTGAAAGTATTCCTTTCAGGATCGTTGAAGAATTCAGGCTTTCAGCTGGACAGACCGGGCGTTTGGGAAAGAGGGTGGCACGTGTTTCGTTCACCAATCTTGGCGAAGGCCGGAAAGAGATGGTCGCGGATTTTATTGCCCAGTTTATCGAAAAAACAGTCAACTGAAAAACGATGGGTCGAAAGAACGGGGCTCCACGGAATCCCGTCTTTTTACGGCCAAACTTCTTTGAAGCTCAAACCTTTGAGTTGATACACTGAAAAACTCGTACCCACGACATCGCCCTTTTCGTCAAAACTGATCCTTCCCAATGGTGTGTCGACAAACTCCGACCTCAGCGTTTTGGCCAGGTCCGAGCATTCCGTCGATTCGGATCGTTTCATCGCGTTGGTGAGAGCCATGGCAGATGAATAAGCATTGATGAAGAAAGGACCGGGATCGGATCCGAAGCGTGCCTTGTAATCATTTATCGCTTTGATGGCGATGATATTTTTTTTCTCCCAACCCTGTGGACTGGTGGCATAGATGTCTTCGGGCCATTCTCTGACAGCTGTGATAAATTTATCCACATGGATCCCATCAGACCCAATAAGTGATGCCTTGATGTTTTTTGAACGCATCTGCTTTATAAGCAGAAACGCTTCAGGATAATAGCCTTCCCACACCACCAGATCGGAACCTGATTTTTTAATTTTTTCGACAACTTGGGAAAAATCAGAAAGACCTTGGGTGACACTTTCGAAAAGGGTGACCGTGACGAGTCCCGATTCTTCAAAATACTGCCTTGCCAGGGAAGCCATTCCTTTCCCATAGTCGTCTTTGACATAAAGAATGGCGGCTTTTTGTGCGTGCAGCCGGTGAATGGCAAAATCGACCTGCACCTTTGCCTGAATCTTGTCGTTGGCTACGGATCGAAAAAAATAAGGGTAATTTCCTGACAGTGTCAGATCGGCGTTTGTGGCGGACGGGGATATGCATAGGACTCCTGATTTGTTGTAAAACGGTAATGCCGACAATGTCGATGAACTGCATGTGTGCCCAATCACCGCAACGACTTTTTCACGGATCATCTGTTCTGCTTTTTGTGAGGCCACACTCGGACTGCATGTGTCATCCGCCGATATTACCTTGATTTTTTTTCCAAGAAACCCGCCCTTGTGGTTTATTTCATCGACGACCATTTTCACGGCGTTGAGGGTTGGAATTCCATAGGGTGCAAGTTCCCCGCTGTGGGCTCCGACGACGCCAATTTTAACCAGGGTGTCGGACGGATCCGGTTCGATCAATTGTGCCTTGTTTCCGGTTTCTTGATTTGTATCACCCTGGAGATGTGGGGCATCCAATGTTTTTTCCGGCGAATCTTCATTTGTTTTTCCACATGACGAAATCAATCCTACCCCAATGAAAAAAACTATTATGACATAGAAGGTGAATGTACTGCGTATGGATTGAATTTTCATGCGTTGCCTTTCGAAGAAACCATGAACAAACGATTGTAAAGGACTGGCCGGGAAATCGGGATTGAACGAATTGAATTTGTTATCTAAATTATGAGATATTTCGATCGTTGTCAATGGAATCCACGGATCACGGCATGGCCATGTTGTATAACATCTTGATTTAAAGTTGTAATTTGTATCTTAGGTGATGAGGATACACGTTTGTTTTTTGCCTGATCCGTGTTAATATCATCGCAGTTGAAATGAAACAGGGAAGGTTCTCTTCACGAAAACCGTTAAACAGGATTTGAGGTGATACATGATCAACGACACTATGGACAAAATCGAAAAGAAGATCAGTCAGTCCCCGAACATAACGGAAGAAAATAAAAAAGAGTATCTTGAAATGTTTCAGACGCTCAAAGATGAAATCTCGGAATTGTCGAAAACGCAAAAGGAACGGGCGGAATCCATCACAGCCTTCGCCGGAGTGTCGACCCTTGAGGCCAGCAGGACGGAAGCCCGACAGGACCTTCTGGATATTTCTCTCTCAGGTTTGAAGCAGTCGGTGGATGGATTCGAGGTGTCCAATCCGAGATTGGTTTCCATCGTAAATTCATTTTGTACCATGTTGTCCAATATCGGGATCTGACAAACGAAAGGGAGGGGGAGTTCGGTCAATCCCCGCGGTGAAACAGCGTTCAATGACTCTGTCATCGCCGAGGATCATGAGGGCGAACAGAACTTCTTCAAGACTTCCGGCATGTCTCACGCGGTTATCCAGGATCGGAAGGAACGAGGGATTGACGACGATGAAATCGGCCTCCTTGCCTTTTTCAAGGCTTCCGATTTTATCGGAAAGCCCCAGAATATCAGCTCCTCCTAACGTGGCCATATAAAATAGGTGCGACGGAGTCAGGGAACAGCCGTTGAGTTGGCTCAATTTGTAAGCTTCGGCCATTGTTTTGAACATGGAAAAAGATGTTCCGGCACCAACGTCTGTTCCAAGGCCTGTTTTTATCCGGTGATGGATCATCCTTTCCATATCGAAAATTCCGCTTCCCAGAAAAAGATTGGAAGTCGGGCAGTGTACGACGGAGGATTTCGTATCGCTTAGCCGGTTAAGATCCTGCTCACTGACATGGATACAGTGTGCAAAAGACGAAGTTTTTCCTGACAGACCGAAATGATCGTAAACATCAAAATAGCTTGTGCTCCAGGGAAAATGTCGGGCCACCGAGTCCACTTCCTTCCGGTTTTCCGAAAGGTGGGTATGGAACAGAAGTCCCGGCGTTTCCTTTAAAAGGGAAGCTGCGGCATCGAGCTGCCGGTCGGATGATGTCAGGGCGAATCGGGGAATGACGGCGCAGGTCGCGCGTCCTTTTCCATGCCATTTCTCAATGATTCGACTGGATTCTCGGTAACCCTGTTCAACTGAATCCAACAGCCCTTCCGGAGCGTTTCTGTCCATCAAGATTTTTCCGGAAACGATGCGGATATCTCTTTTTTCAGCTTCTTCAAAAAGGGCGTGAACCGACTGTTCGTGGACGGTGGGAAGGGCAAGGGACGTGGTTGTGCCGTTACGCAGAAGTTCATCGAAAAAAAACGAAGCGGTCTTCAGGCAAAACGTCTTGTCAATGAATTTCAGTTCTTCGGGATAAGTGTAACGGTGAAGCCAATCCAAAAGGTCTTTGCCGTGGGACGCGATCATGCCGGTTTGCACATAGTGAACATGGCAATCCACGAAGCCTGGCATGATGATTCTGCCGGAATAGTCGGTGAGGCGAATACCCGGATTCAGATTTTTTCCGATTTCTCGAAATGTTCCGATCTCGCGGATTCGACCGTTTTCTACGAGCAAAAGTCCGTCTTCGATGTATTCACAGGGTGGAAGAATACCGCTCTTCGCATTGTTGCGAAAGTGAAACAAAGACGCCCTGAAAGCCTCTGTGCATGAAACCATGGTCCGGCTCCCTGTTTGAGACACTGGAAGGTATGATGATGCTGAATAAAAAAAGGTCTGCTTGGTTAAGCAGACCTTTGTATTTTTATGGCGCGCTCGGCAGGATTCGAACCTGCGACCCCCTGATTCGTAGTCAGATACTCTATCCAACTGAGCTACGAGCGCTAATTCGGGGATACTTTTAATCCAAACCGGATGCTATGTCAACGATTAGTTCAAATTGTCATTAAATACATCTGGGTTGTTGATTCATCCCTGCAAAACACGATATGAGAGACGATTTCAACGAGCAGGAGGATGTCCATGAATGAAAGAGCCGGTAATGATGAATTCTACATGTGTATGGCTTTGAGAGAAGCTGAAAAAGCTGGACAAAGCGACGAAGTTCCGATAGGTAGTGTGATTGTGGCTAAAACAGGGGAAGTCATTTCAAGCGCCCGTAACATGACCCTGGGTCTTTCCGATCCAACGGCCCATGCCGAGTTGCTTTCCATGAGAAAAGCGGCTTATTTGACGGGCAATTACAGGCTCACCGGCGCCACATTGTATACGACCATCGAACCCTGTATCATGTGCATGGGAGCTGTTATCCACGCCCGGTTGGAGCGTGTGGTTTTTGGAGCTCCCGATCCCAAATGGGGGGGAGCCGGTTCGCTTTACAACTTTTCGGATGACGCCAGGTTGAACCACCGGGTTGAGGTGACTTCCGGTGTCTGTGAGAAAGAATGCCGGGATTTGATGCAGGTTTTTTTTCGGAATAAACGAAGAAAGGATTCCGGGTTGACATCTTGGGACGCTTCGGAATTCTAAATCAAGGCAAAGGAGTTGCTTGTGGGTAATTTTGTGATTATCGGAACTCAATGGGGAGACGAGGGAAAAGGTAAGATTGTCGATCTTCTGGCCGAATATGCGGACATCGTCGTTCGTTTTCAGGGGGGCAACAATGCCGGGCACACCATGGTTGTCAATGGAGAAAAATTTATCAGCCACCTTGTTCCCTCAGGCATACTCCAGGGTAAGACCTGTTATATCGGCAACGGCCTTGTCGTCGATCCGGAAGTGCTTGTAGGCGAAATCAATTATCTGATTTCCAAGGGCGTCGATGTTTCTCCGAAAAATCTGAGGATAAGCGAGAAGGCCCAGGTGATCATGCCTTACCATAAGCAGATGGATATGGCCCGTGAAATGAAGAAAGGCGATAAGAAGATCGGAACCACAGGTCGCGGCATCGGCCCCTGCTATGAAGACAAGGTCTCCAGGGTCGGAATCCGGTTTATTGACCTTCTCATGCCAGAACGATTCAAGCAGACGGTTCGGACCGTTCTTGACGAAAAGAACTTTCAGTTGAAAAACTATTTCGGTGTCGACACGGTGGACCCTGAAGAGGTCATTGAACAGTACCTCGGTTATGCCGAAATTCTGAAACCTTATATTGCAGACACATCGGTCGAACTGATGAAAGGGATCCAACAGGATAAAAAAGTCCTGTTCGAGGGCGCTCAGGGGACCCATCTCGATATTGATCACGGGACATACCCCTATGTGACCTCGTCCAATACAGTATCCGGAAACGCCTGTTGCGGTTCCGGAGTGGGCCCCAAAGATATCAACGGTGTCATCGGCATTGTCAAGGCCTATACGACCCGTGTCGGTGCCGGGCCATTTCCCACGGAACTTCTGGATGAAACAGGAGATTACATGCAGTCCAAAGGCGCCGAATTCGGTGCGACCACTGGAAGACGCCGCCGCTGCGGCTGGCTTGACGTGGTCATTCTGAATAACGCAGCCAGACTGAACGGTCTGACGGGAATCGTTCTGACGAAAATGGATGTGCTGGGCGGTCTTGAGACGCTTAAAATCTGCACGGGTTACAAATGTAACGGCGAGGTTATCGACACGTTCCCCACCGACCTCGATGTCCTTGCAGAATGCGAGCCTGTTTACGAAACGCTTCCCGGCTGGACAGAAGACATTACCACGGTCAAAGAGTTCAGAGATCTGCCGTTGAATGCCAAACGTTATGTTCAGAGGGTTGAAGAATTGACACGGGTTCCCGTGGATATCGTTTCCGTTGGTCCGGGCAGGGAAGAGACCATTGTGATTACAAACCCCTTTGCCTGAGGAAAAATTTACATTACGAATTGACAAACGTTATCCGGTAATATAAAAAACGTTCGTTCAACACGTCGGGATGTGGCTCAGTCTGGTAGAGCACAGCGTTCGGGACGCTGGGGTCGGAGGTTCGAATCCTCTCATCCCGACCATATTATAATCCTGCATATAAAATATTATGACTTCGAATACGCTATTGTCTTACAGTAGCGTATTTTTTTTAAATAACATTGTTATTTCCTACGTTTTACATCCGCACAACACAAGGTTGTCAAAAAACTATTTGATCACAGAAGGAATGTCATGTAATAGTTCTATGAATTGATTCCTTAAATCGTCTCTAATCAAAAATCGCATAATAATCATTTGGCAAACATTTGTTCGATTCATTTCAATGGGCTTTTTAAAGCCTACGGGTATTGAAGTATGGTTAATACAAACCCAAAAGAAAGGAGAACGACGATGAGCGATGCAAGCAAATGCCCTGTAACGGGGAAATCCGCCGGGCGCACAGTCGGCAAAGGGGCTACAAATCGTGACTGGTGGCCTAACCAGCTGAACCTCAAAATTCTTCATCAGCATACAACCGTAAGCAATCCCATGGGTGAAGCTTTTAACTATTCGGAAGAATTCAAGAAACTCGACCTGGAAGCGGTAAAGAAGGACCTGTACTCCCTGATGACCGATTCCCAGGACTGGTGGCCTGCGGATTACGGCCACTACGGTGGGCTTTTCATCCGAATGGCCTGGCACAGTGCCGGAACTTACCGAATCAACGACGGCCGAGGGGGCGCAGGATCAGGATCACAACGCCTCGCTCCTCTGAACAGCTGGCCTGACAATGTGAATCTTGACAAAGCACGTCGGCTGCTCTGGCCGATCAAACAGAAATATGGAAAGAACATCTCCTGGGCCGACCTGATGATACTGGCCGGCAACTGCGCCTTGGAGTCCATGGGGTTCAAGACCTTCGGTTTTGCCGGTGGTCGTGTGGACGTCTGGGAGCCCGAGGAGGATATCTACTGGGGATCTGAAAGCGAGTGGCTTGGAGATGCACGATATTCAGGTGACCGTGAACTGGAAAACCCTCTGGCCGCCGTTCAGATGGGACTTATTTATGTGAACCCGGAAGGCCCCAACGGAAATCCGGATCCGGTGGCATCCGGCCGGGATATTCGGGAAACCTTCGCCCGCATGGCCATGAACGACGAGGAGACCGTCGCCCTTGTCGCAGGCGGGCATACGTTTGGGAAGTGTCATGGTGCCGGAAGCGCCTCCCATGTGGGGCCTGAACCTGAAGCCGCTCCCATCGAAGAGCAGGGATTGGGCTGGAAAAGCGGTTTTAAATCAGGTAAAGGAGAAGACACCATCTCCAGCGGTCTGGAAGGCGCCTGGACGCCAAATCCCATAAAGTGGGACATGGGTTACTTCGACATGCTATTCGGGTATGAATGGGAACTCGTGAAAAGCCCGGCCGGTGCCAAGCAGTGGCAGCCGAAAAATGTGGCTGAAAAGGATATGGCTCCTTCCGCCCACAATCCGTCCAAGAAAGTTCCGACCATGATGACCACGGCCGACATGGCCCTGAGGATCGATCCGGTTTATGAAAAGATATCGAGACGCTTCCACAAAAACCCCGATGAATTCGCCGATGCTTTCGCACGGGCCTGGTTCAAGCTGACCCACCGTGACATGGGGCCCCGGTCCCGTTATCTGGGACCGGAAGTCCCGTCTGAGGTGCTGATCTGGCAGGATCCGGTTCCTCC
>CAZWTY010000084.1:0-19602 GCA_964637565.1 uncultured Desulforapulum sp. | reverse complement strand
TCATCGTTCAGGCCACCCAGCTTCTGGCCAATATCAACGAGCATCTGCCCCATCCTTTCGAGATCAGCGAAAACTACAACACGCTGTCGGGGCTTCTGTTATACTCTTTCAACCGCATCCCCAAGGTGAACGAACAGATCCAGGTGGACAATTACGAGATCACCGTGCTGAAAATCCAGCAACGGACCATTGCCAGGGTGCTTCTGCGGGAGGTGGTGAGCGACCCGGGTGTGACGGATGAAAGCTCTCCTGTCTGAAAATAACCTCAATCGGCAGGATGCCGTCGGATGGAAGCCCCATGATGATGAAAGAAAACATCCGGTTCCACTACGGGTGGGTTATCCTTGGCCTGGGGGTTCTTACCGTCACCGGAGCCTTGGGCCTGGCCCGTTTCGGCTACACCATGATTCTCCCGGCCATGAAATCGGGCCTCGGCCTCAATGACGCCAGGGCCGGAGACCTGGCCACCGGAAATCTGGCAGGCTACCTCGCTTTTGCCCTGATGGGCGGTTTCCTGTCCACACGGTTCAGCCCACGGCTGATCATCTCCTTTTTCATGGCCTTGATCTCCCTGTCCATGATACTGACCGGCCTGGCCGATGATTACGGAACCGCCCTTCTGGGGCGGGTGCTATCCGGTGTGGGGGGCGGAGGGACGAATATCCCGGTTCTGGGGGTGGTGATGGCCTGGTTTGCCGTTTCGCGCCGCGGGCTGGCCACCGGCATCGCGGTCAGTGGGTCGAGTTTCGGCCTGCTTCTCACAGGGCTGGCCGTTCCCGGGATTCTGGCCCAAGGAGACGCCGATGGCTGGCGTCAGGCATGGTTTTTTCTCGGGGGTGTCACACTGGTCATCGCTCTTACCGTCGTCCTGTTTCTTCGGGACACTCCCTGGGCCATGGGTGTGAGGCCGTGTGGCGAAGCGGCTTCTGTCACCCCTCCGTCGAAAACAAGCCCTCCCTCGCTGCTCAAGATCTTCACAATTGTTTACAGGACCGTTGACGTGTGGCATCTGGCCATGGTCTATCTGCTTTTCGGGTTTTCCTATATCATCTATGCCACGTTCTTTGTCCGCCACCTGAACTGGGAGATTGGGTTTTCCATCGACAACGCGGGCCGTCTCTGGTCTCTTGTGGGGGCTGTCAGCGTGGGAAGCGGCCTTCTCTGGGGAGCCTTTTCGGACCGCTTCGGCCGGAAAACGGGACTCGCCCTTGTTTTTCTTCTTCAAGCGCTGTGTTACGCCAGTTTCGCGGTGTGGAAAACACCCGCAGGCTGTTATCTGTCCGCGTTTCTGTTTTCCCTGACAGCCTGGAGCATTCCGGCTGTCATGGCGGCCGCTGTGGGTGATGTGGTCGGCACGAAACTCGCCCCGGCCGTTCTTGGGTTTGTCACCCTGTTCTTTGGAGTCGGTCAGGTGCTGGGACCCTTTGTGGCCGGACGTATCGCCGATTCCACCGGAAGCTACGCCCTGGCCTTCGGCCTGGCTGCGGCTGCGTCATTTGCCGGAGGTCTCCTCTCCATGGCCCTGCGCGTCAGGTCATCCTCCTCAGGCTGAGGGGGGGTTTTCAGCGGACTTTGTAGATGTGAAGGGGGGCATAGAGTTTCTGTTCGCAATCGGGACAGAGACCATGGCTGAATTCAGCTTCGGTGTGACTTGAAATGTAATGCTCGATCTGATTCCAGTACCCTTTGTCGTCCCGGATTTTTTTGCATTCGCAGCAGATGGGCAGAATTCCCCGGAGCGTCCTGATCTCGTCAAACGCTTCTTTCAGTTCGTGAAGCGCCTTTTCCTTTTCGGCTTCCGCTCTGGTTCTTTCCAGGATTTCACGGGCGAGCTTTCTGTTCCAGGTGTAGAACGTGACCAGAAGAACCAGGGCTGCGCCGGCCACAAGTCCCACCCATTTCAGGATATCTTTGGTTCTGAGCCCGTATTCATAACGGACCGAGGTCCACTTCTGTCTGATTTCGTTGTGTTTTTCAATTGATATGGCGTCAAGGGCCTTGTTCAGTATGCCGACTAGTTCCGGCCAGTCCTTGCGGACAGCCATGGACAGGGTGTAATTGCTGTAAGATGTCGGGGCCGCGATCTTCAGGTTGGTCAGGCCGTTTTTTCCGATGAGGTAGGTTGCCGCCGCCAGATTCTCGATGGCCACATCGGCACGCCCCAAAGAGACAGCTTTTAAGGCATCGAGGGGAGAATCCACGAACAACGGCTGGAACCGGATGTGTTCCATCTGAAGCCATTCCAAGGTCGAATTTTTTTTGACAATGGCCACCGTGCGTTTGTGGAGGCTCTGAATCCCTTCGATAAATGGGGCGTCATTTCTGCTGACAATGATGAGGGGAAACGACAGGTGGGGTTTTGAGAACAAGGCATAGGCTCTCCGCTCCGGCGTTTCCGCCGCGCAGGAAAGGATGTCTATTTCCCTGTTCTCCATTTTCTTAAGGACGTCGGGCCAGGGTAGTTTTTCGGCCGGCTCGACGGTCAAACCCACCATTTCCGCAACCAGGAAGACGTAGTCCGAGGCCATCCCCTGGAAGATCCCCTGATCGTCATAAAACTGAAACGGAGGAAACCCCTGGGGTCCGCTCATGCGGAGGGTCTTGTGCTTTGAAATCCATGCCTGTTCAGCCGGGGTCAGCTGGACAGGGTTCGTCCTGGCAAGGGCGAGTCCTGCGGTAAGAACAAGGACGAGTATCGTTCCAATGACGGTTTTAAGAATCATGTTTAAAGACAAGGATGTTAAGGGTTGAATGAATGTGTGAGCGTTTTACAGGAACAAACATAACGGAATTCGCCGGTCAGTGGAAGGGTAAATTCTCATGTCCGGGAATGTGACACTAAAAATTCAGACGAAAGCCCTGGGGCACACGGGAGATGCGAAGCAACAAAAAAACCCGCTCCCCTTGCCAGGGAGCGGGTTTTCATTCAGATCAGTGGAACGGGAAACCCGTTCACCTCCCGACTACTGAAGAGACTGATAGTAGTTGATGAGGATTTCAGCCACTTCGGGGCGTGAGAATTCTTTCGGGGGCTTGATGCCTTTGCCGAGCATTTCACGAACTTTGGTGCCTGAAAGAAGAACGAAGTCTTCTTTGGTGTGGTCGGTAACGCGGTTCATCATGACCACTTTGTCCAGTTTCTTGGAGTAGGCGGTGTGGTCGGCTCTGTAGATGTCGATCTGGAGATCGTCTTTGGAGATGCCGTCGAAGATGGTCTGGGCGTCGAAAGGACCGTAGTAGTCGCCAACACCGGCGTGGTCACGGCCAACGATCAGCAGGGTGCAGCCGCAGTTCTGACGGAAGCAGGCATGGAGAACGGCTTCACGGGGACCGGCGTAGAGCATGTCGAAACCGTAACCGGTAACGAGAACGGTGTTGGGCTCGAAGTAAACTTCAACCATCTTACGGATGCATGCGTCGCGGACGTCAGCAGGAATGTCGCCTTTCTTCAGTTTGCCGAGCAGCATGTGGATGAGGATACCGTCCATTTTCATTTCGTTGTAAGCCATGCGGCAGAGTTCTTCGTGGGCCAGGTGCATGGGGTTACGGGTCTGGAAGGCCACCACTTTTTCCCAACCGAGTTTGCCCATTTCTTCACGGAGCTGGTAAGCGGTTCTGAAAGTTCCGGGGAATTCTTTGTCGAAGTAGGAGTAGTTGAGAACCTGGATCGGACCGGAGATGCAGATTTTGCCAACACCGTTGAAAGCGGCGACGCCCACGTGTTCGGGATCGTCGGTGCCGTATACGGCTTTGGTCATTTCGGCCATCTGGGCATCGGTGAATTCTTCAATGGCTTCCACGTCCTGGATGGCGATCACGGGATTGCCGGCCACGTTGGGGTCTTTAAGGGCGATGCGTTTCGCGCCTTTGATGGCCGATGCATCGGGAACCACGTTGATAATCGGGGTGGGCCAGAACTGACCGGAGGTGGTTCTCATGTTCTTGGCGACGCTGACGGCATCCGCCACGTTCATGTAGCCGGTGAAGGGGTTGAAGTAACCGCCGCCCAGCATAACCGCGTTAGCAGCCGCTGCGGAGCTGACGAGGATTGAAGGAAGACCTTCGGCTTCTTTGGTGAGTGCGGCGCGTTTTGCATCGTCCATGACGTAAAGCGGATTCAATTTGTCTGAGCCAAGTGGTTTAATCATAGTGTTCTCCTCGCGTTATAATATTCTTGTCCAAAACAATACATAAATAATGGTATTTTTCTAACCAATATAAACTCTTACGGTCGCATGTGGCCGGTCACGACATTTTTTCCCATGGGTTTTTCAGGGGAAAAGCATGGCCGGAATCGTTCGGTGAACCCATAAAATCCAAGATTGAATACCAATTCATTCAACAAGTGTCAAGGGTAATCATTTTCAGGGTTTAATGGCACAAAAGGGGCTTCCGGGCGGAAGCCCCCTTGGTGCAAGGATCAGAAGGCGATGGGCTGAACCACGATGTAGGAGATGTCCTTGTTGCTGAAGAAACCGCCTTTGTTTACTACGGGGTAGATCACGTCGTCAGTTCCGTCTCCATCGGCGTCGCCTATGGCGAAATCAGGGATGTAGCCCGACACGTCCTGGGTTTTCCACAGGGTCTCAAAACGAAGTGATTTCCAGGCCAGGCATTCCACCCGGCCCTGGACGTATTTCCGGAGATTGTTGAAGATCTTCGGGGTGGAGTTGGTGTTGACCAGGGTGACGAATTCCTGGGACTTGTTTTTATCGAAATCCCCGGCCACAAGGCGGGGGGGGATGTAGACGCGCACCCGGGTGTCCTGGTTTTTCGGTTCGATGTATTTGCTGGAACCGCCCCAGGGCTCGGGGCTTTTCCATGAACTCTGCTTCAGAAAATCCACCACGGCCAGGTGGTCGTTGGGAAGGTAGACCACCGAGGTGACCACGCCGTTGTTTTTAAGATCTCCTGTGTCCATGCCGAAAATGTTCAGATCCTTGGCCGGGGTCTTGAGGGTTTTCAGGGGGATGTAGTTCTGCCGTCCGGCGCTCCAGATCATCTCGAAAATAGACTCTCCGAAGATGTCCCGGGCCATGTGCTGTTCCTGGCCCAGCAGCATAGGCTGGCCTGTTTCCGGGCTTTTGCCCGCCCTGAAGAAATAGGGCAGATCCTCCCGGACCATGGCGTAGCTTTTCCCGTTCCATTCATAGACCGTGGAAGACACCCGGCCTGTCTTGACGTGGAGGGCCGTCACGAAGATCTCATGGAGGCCGTTCTTGTTTGCGTCAAAGGCGTCCACGAACAGGATGTCCAGAAAATTTTTGCATTCGACTTTCTGGAGGATGTTCAGGGTTTTTCCGCTGAACGAGGCCACGGTGAAACTGTGCCGCTCGGCGTAGACAAGCTCCATGACGCTGTCACCGTTCACATCGCCCGCGCAGAGCGAGGTGATTTCACCGGGCAGATCTTCGGATCTTCGGGGTTCCGAAGTCAATACCAGACTCGCGGGAGCCGCCGGGAAAGCAAGGGGCGTCACCGCCGGAGCCGGAACCACCGGAGCGGCCGCGACCGGAGGGGCTGCGGGTTCGGGGGGCGCGGTTTTGACGGCAGATTCGGCAACGGGTACGGGAGCCTCGGGCGCCTTGACAAGGCGGCCTGCGGCCTGGTCCGCGAATTCGGTCACATGGGAGAAAAGGCGGTCTTTGTCCGAATCGGCCTTGACGTAGGAAACCAGGGTGTCCCCGGTTTTGGTGCCCACCAGCAGGGCGTTGACGCTGATGGTGTTGCCCAGAAACGTGAGGCTGCCAACGACAAAGGTGTCGGCCGACTGATTTATGGCCTGCTTCATCGCGTCGTTTTTATCCATTTCCGAGTCGGAACGGATCACGCGGAGCCCTCTGCCGGCAAGGCGGGTTTCGACGAGGTCACCCGTGCCTTTTTTCAGAAAATCCATGCTGGTTTCCGAATACACGGAAAAAGGAAAGAGCAGCACCGTGTTCCGGTCCGCGAAAGCCGGGGCGGCAGACAGCAGCAGCACGAGAATCAGGGCATGGAAACAGTTTCTTGTCATGGGTGACCTCCGGTAAATGATGGGATGGTTCGGGTCAATCGAACCATCCGGTTAGCTTCTGGATGACGAGGCAGCTCTTTTTCGCCGAGAAAAACCCGCCTTTGGACACCACGGAATAGACCAGTTCGGGGATGCCGTCCCTGTCGATGTCCGTGAGGGACACATCGCTGAGGTATCCGCTGATCCAGTCCGTTTCGCGGAGCGTCATGTACCCGAAATCACTGGGGCCAAGGACGCTGATCCTTCCTTTGGTCAGGTTTTTGATGCCGCTGAAAAGATGGTCCGTGGACTCGTTGTTCTTGATGACGAAAAGCTCTTCCGTCCCGTCCCGGTCAAGGTCGAGGAAAAGAAGGCGGGGCTCCAGGTAGAGCCGGTTGATCTTGTCACGGTCCGCCGAATCCGGTCTCGCCATGAACGAGATGCTGCCCCCGAAGGAATTCTCGCTTTCCCACTGGATGTTCTTGCTCTTGTCCACCACCCGGATCCTGTTGTTGCTCAGGGTGGCCAGGGTGTTCTTGCCGTCGCAGGACAGGGCGAAGGCGTAGAGCGGCGTTCCTTCAGGCAGAGGCAGGGGTTCGGACAGGGCCGGGTCCGGATGGTAACTGAAACGGTAGATGGGGCTTCCCAGCATGGACACGAGGTTCTTGTTCTTCTGGGCGATGATCACCGGGTCCTTGCCGTTTTCCAGTCGGACGGCCCTGAACAGCCATTTCAGATCGGAGCGGATGGTTTTGTACGCTTTTCCGTCCCATTCCAGGATCAGGGAGGCGATATCCATCCGGTCATCGGTCACCACGGAAACGAAAAGTTCGGGAACGCCGTTGCTGTTGACATCCGCCGAGTCAAGCCCCACCACGTACCCTTTCACGGGAACAGTGATCACGGCTTTTTCCTTGAAATCCTTGCCGTCAAGGGAAAAAATGGACAGGGTTTTGTCCGAGACCGTGGCGATGTCGATCTGCCCGTCGTTGTCAAAGTCGGCCAGGGCGATTCCGTTGACCCGGCCGTCCAGATCCTGGCTTTTGACGATCCGGTCTGGAAGGGGCTCGATCCGTTTCGGCTGGACCGGCGGAGGAGCCATGGAAAAACAGGCCGGAGAGAGCAGGGGTTTGGCTTTTTTCGTGAAATCGGAGAGATGGTCGAGCAGCGCCCCGTCCCCTTTGCCCGTTGCATTGAAATGAAGGGTGTTCTGGCCTTTGGACGCATCGTAGAGAAACACGTCGGTGGTCATGGTGTCGCCCAGTTTGACGATACTCCCGAAGATCAGGAAACGTCCCTGAAGTTCCTGGCAGACGGTTTTGCTGTCCAGGGTTTTCCGGATAAGGCTTTCACTGGGGTTGCCTTTGCCGGCAGGTTGAACCTGGAGCACCATGTCGCAGGTTTCGCTTGAAAGCCGGCTGTTGAGCAACGTGGCGACGCCCTGCTGGAGAAGGTCGCTTTTGTCCTGGGACACGATGTGGAACGGAAGAAGGATCATCCGGGGCCTGTCAGAGGCGACGGCGCTGTGGACGTTCATCAGGAGCAGGGCCGCCCCGAGGGCTGCTGAAACGAAAAAAGCTTGGAAAGGCATGGTTTTTTTCAAGGTTCTGTTCCTCTGTTGTTGTGTGGACGAAAGTTATTGATAGCACATGTTCCATGGACATGAAAAGCTAGATGTTGGTTGGATTTTCCGGGCGGGGGCGTTAACAGCCCGTCATGGGCTGGGCCGGACTATGGACACTGAGCCCGTTCCATTGTATGCAGAACAGGTGGAATTCAAAAAAAGGCGGACCATGGAAACCATTGTTTTTACATACGACAGAGAACAATCTGTCCGGAACGGCCAGTTCACCGTGGTGCTGACGTCCGCTGTGGCGACAGGCGGCCGGCTCGAGCTGGCGAAAAAGACGAAAATCTTTTTCGTGAAGGACCTGGAGTCGGTGGCGGCGCGTGTGGCGGACCGGACGGCTTTCAGGACGGCCCTTGAAAGCGAGATGGCTTTCAGGAAAAACGAAGGCCGTTTTTTTTCCAAAGACCAGGAATTCACCCGGCTCCGTGTGGATTCACGCCATATCCCGGAGTTTGTGCTGGCAGCCCAGAAGCGCCGGATGCTGGTCCGCCCCGACGGGTCACCGGCGGCCTTCACCCTGGAGCGGGACGTGACACCGGAAATCGTGGTCGAAGACGGGAGGATCGACGTGCTTATGGGCCGCCTGCGCCTGTCCGACGCGGATTTCGTGGTGAAAACCATGCCGGTGACGGCGATCAGGGAAAACCATATCGTTCAGCTCAGGCAGGGCATCCCGTTTTCCCTGGTCCGGGACGTTCCTGCCGGGAAAAACCTGGCCGAAGACGAACGGAGCCAGCTGCTCATCGACCTTTCGAAACAACCGGACAAACTCAGGATCAGAGATACGGGCGTCCGGCGGATCAGGATTGTGAAAAACACCGCGCCCCGGCCGGTTGTGGCCCTGGAAGGCCGGCTCGGCCGGGCCCGCCTGTTCTTTGATTATGGAAAAGGCAACCGGGTGAAGGACAACGACGAAACAGCCCTGATCACCGACGTGAAGGCCCATCTGGAAATCCACAGAAACCGGGCTGAAGAGGACAGGGCCAAAGCCCGTCTTAAGGCCTGCGGGTTTGTTCCTGTCCCGGAACGCGACTTCAACTGGCGGGCTCCGTCGGAATCTCTGGAAACCCTGGTCCCCAACCTTGAAGACAAGGGAATCGGGGTGGAGGTGGAAAACCGGCCTGTGGCCGGAACCGTGAAGGTCCGCTGGGCCGTGAGATCGGACGAGCGAAAGATCCGGGTGGGGGGCACGGTGATCTCAGGGGACCTGACCCTTGGCGCCGACGGACTTTTCCAGGCCTACAGGGAAGGAAAACGCACCCTGGACAGAGGCGACGGGTCTCTGGGGATCATCGCCGACGACATCTGGCAAACCCTGGCGTCTCTCGACGCCGCAGGCCGCCTTGTTCAGGGGACCCTGGTGTTTGACCGGGCGGACGCGGTCCGGGTCCGCGCCTGCCTTGACGCCGCCTCCGATGTGGATCATGACCAGGACTACGGCACCCTCTGCCGGTTCACCGGAAAAACCAGGACGATCCGGGACTATCCCTTGCCCAAAAACCTGAAAACCGTGCTCCGGCCCTATCAGGCCGCGGGGTACAACTGGCTGAGAAGCCTCAGGGACCTGGGTTTCCACGGCATCCTCGCCGACGACATGGGGCTTGGGAAAACCGTGCAGGTGCTGGCCCTGATCCAGGCTCTGGAAGAGGAGGGTCAGCTGAACGGTCCTGTTCTGCTTGTGGTCCCCCGGACCCTGATCTTCAACTGGGAGCTTGAAATCGGGAAATTCACCCCGGATCTTCCGGTTCTGACCTTCAGCGGGTCGGCCCGGACCAGGAATCCCGAGTTTCTCGAACAACACCGGATCGTCCTCACGTCCTACGGGTTGCTGAGGACCGAAACACCCCTTCTGTGCAGCGTCCGCTGGGACACCGTGGTCCTGGACGAATCCCACGCCATCAAGAATCCCGAAACCCTGACCGCCCGGGCCGCACGGCACATCCCCGCCGTTTCCCGGCTGGCCCTCACGGGAACGCCAGTGGAAAACACCCCCTCCGATCTCTGGAGCCAGTTCGATTTCCTGATGCCCGGTTTCCTGGGTCCCCTCGCCGATTTCCGGGAATCCTGCGACGGAAGTCCCGAAAGTCTGGCCCTGCTCCGGCAGAGGACCGAACCGTTTATCCTGCGGCGTCTGAAATCCCAGGTGCTGGCCGAACTGCCCCCGAAAACCGAGGTGACCCTGTACTGCGATTTCGCCGAAGACCAGAAAGCCGTGTACCAGAAGGCCCTGCTGGCGGCCCGGGACGAAATGGAGAGTTTCGAGGGGTCCCGTGCCTTTCATATCCTCCGGCTGATTTTAAGGCTCCGCCAGATCGCCTGTCATCCCGCCCTGGCCATGAAAGAGGCCGGCGGCCCGTTTGGCAGCGGCAAGACGGACGAGGTGCTTCACGCGGCCATGGAGATTCTGTCCGAGGGTCACAAGATCCTGGTGTTTTCCCAGTTCACCCGCCATCTTCAGCTCATCGAGCGACTGTTTCTGCGAGAGAAGATCCCCACCTTCTATCTGGACGGCCGCACCCGAGACCGGGCCGCCGTGGTCAAGGCCTTCCAGTCCCACCAGGGCCCCTGCCTTTTTTTCATCTCGCTCAAGGCCGGAGGCACGGGGCTGAACCTGAGCCAGGCGTCCTACGTTTTTCTCCTCGACCCCTGGTGGAACCCCGCCGTGGAAAACCAGGCCATCGACCGCTGCCACCGTCTTGGCCAGCACCAGCCCGTCACCGTGTACCGCTTCATCACCCGGGGCTCCATCGAGGAAAAGGTCGACGAACTGAAAACCGTCAAACGGGACATGGAATCCGCCGTGATCGGGTCCACCGACGCCCAGGCCCTTCCTTTCGACGAGCGGACGATGAAAGGGCTGATTGCGCTATGATGATTCTTTGATTAGGTACAAAGATACCGGCGGCCAGGTTCAACGTCTTCAGGATCCCGTTGGGTCATCTCCCGGATCAAGACAGAAAGCCGCCTGACTTCCGGGGCGACATCCGGGGTCGGGCTCTGGACAGCGGGGTGGGGGATTGGAAGCCCTGACCCGAAATCGTTCTGTTTACCTTTGACAACACCTGTGGTATTCAGCGGATCAGCATCATTCAGGCGCTGTGAGAGGCGGCCTGGGATTCCGGAAATGAGCGATTCAACCCGAAATGTCTGAAGACCCGCAACGATGATGAACATCCCCGCATACCCGATCCCGATGAACACCCCCGAAGCCGTTCTCCGGAACGTGTTCGGCTACGGCGCGTTCCGGGGCGAACAGCGAGAGATCGTGGACCATGTGATTTCGGGCGGGGACGCCCTGGTGATCATGCCCACGGGCGGAGGCAAGTCGATCTGTTACCAGATTCCCGCCCTTTTGAGGCAGGGCACGGCGGTGGTGGTGTCGCCCCTGATCGCCCTGATGCAGGACCAGGTGGAGGCGCTTCGGCAACTGGGCATCCGGGCCGGTTTCCTCAATTCCTCTTTATCGTCCAGGGACGCCTTTCTCGTGGAACGGGAGGTGGTCCAGGGCGGCCTCGACCTGGTGTACGTGGCTCCGGAACGGGTGATGACCGAGGGCTTTCAAAACCTGCTCCAGCACCTTTGCAGTGAAGGGCGCCTGGCACTGTTCGCCATTGACGAGGCCCACTGCGTGAGTCAGTGGGGCCACGACTTTCGGCCCGAATACATGAAGCTGTCGATCCTGGCCGAACGCTACCCCGGCGTGCCACGCATCGCTTTAACCGCCACGGCCGACGACATGACCCGCAAGGAAATTCTGGACAAATTGAAGATGGAAGGCGCCCGGTGTTTTATCTCCAGTTTCGACCGGCCCAACATCTTCTACCGTATCATCCAGAAAACCGAAGCGAAAAAACAGATCCTGGAATTTCTCGCCGAACACCGGGACGAGTCGGGCATCGTGTACTGCCTGTCCCGGAAAAAGGTCGATGACATGGCCTCGTTCCTGAAGGGAAAAGGGGTGAACGCCATGCCGTACCACGCCGGGATGGGTGCCGAAGACCGGGCGGATAATCAGCGGCGTTTTTTGACTGAAGACGGCAGCGTCATGGTGGCCACCATCGCTTTTGGCATGGGCATCGACAAGCCGGACGTACGTTTCGTGGTTCATCTGGACCTGCCGAAAAACATCGAAAGCTACTACCAGGAAACGGGCCGGGCCGGCCGTGACGGAAAAAAAGCCGACGCCCTCCTGGCCTTCAGCGTGTCCGACGTGGTGCTGCTGCGCCAGATGATCGACAAGAGTGAGGGCAACGCGACGTTCAAGCGGGTCCAGCTTCAGAAGCTCAACGCCATGCTGGGTTTCTGCGAGATGAGCGGATGCCGGAGAAAGGCCCTCCTGGCCTATTTTGGGGAGAGACGGGACGAGGACTGCGGATTCTGCGACACCTGCATGGGCGATGTGGAAACCTTCGACGGCACGGTCGCGGCCCAGAAAGCCCTGTCCTGCGTGTACCGTACCGGCCAGTTGTTCGGGGCCCGTCACCTGATCCATGTGCTCCTCGGCAAAGACGACGAACGAATCAAGAAATTCGGCCACGACCAGGTGTCCACCTTCGGCATCGGCAAAGAGCACACGGAGCAGGAATGGCAGAGCATCTTCCGGCAGATCGTGGCTTTCGGCTTTGTCACCGTGGACCCGGACAAGGGCGGATTCCGGCTGAACGCCGGTTCCATGCCGATCCTCCGGGGCGAAATCCCGGTCCTTTTCACCCGCCAGAAAAAGACGAGCACGGTGAAACGCCGGGAAAAACTGGCTTCGGCCATGAAGAAAAAGGATATCCGTCGCTCGGATATCGACCAGCTCACGGACCCCAGGGACCGGGAGCTTTACATGAAGCTGAAGGCATACCGCTTCTCGCTGGCGGAAAAAAGCAACAAACCGGCCTACATCTTTTTCTACGACAGTACCCTGCTGGAACTGGTTCAAACCAAACCGTCGACGGAAAAAGAGATGCTGGTGGTTTCGGGGATCAGCCGGAAGAAATTCGACGACTTTGGCTGGGATCTCCTGAAAATCATCCGGGAATTCAACAATCCCCTGCCCGGAGCGCGGCCCGGATCCGGGAGCGTCAAACCTGTTGACATCAAAAAGAAAAAAGCGGTCCGGCAAGAAACAGGGGAACCCCTTCCGGGAAAAAAGAGGAAAAAGTCCCGGACCACGGACCCTGGCGCGGACCCGGAACTGAAGAAAAAGGAGCGGGCCCAAAAATTCGAAAAAGACTGGGTTCCCCCCAATCCGCAAACCGCGGCTTTCATTCAAAACAAGATTCTGGAACTGGGCAGTGTTCAGGCCGTGAACGGTTTTTATGCCGGTAAGGCCCTGAACGATGTCTACGCCCGCCGCATCGCGGCACAGGTTCTGGAAAAAAAGGAGAAAAACACATGACCCGTTTCAAACACTTGGCGTTGGCGATTCTCGTCGTGGCGGCCGTGGTTCTGTCCGGCTGCTCCAGATACAAGATGTACAGCATGGCCATCGAAAGCGGCCGGAGCAAGGCCGGGCTTTCTTTGAAAAAAGCCGCCATTTCCATCGGTGAAGTGGTTTACCTGGACAACGCCGGAGACCAGGACGACCCGAAAGACCGGGGAACCATCCTGATGATCCACGGCTTCGGAGGCGACAAGGACAACTGGATCAGACTTTGTGACAAGATGCCCGACGGTTACCGTTTTCTCGTGCCCGACCTGCCCGGCCACGGGGAAAGCGCCTCGGATCTTTCCAACACCTACACCATCGAAAACCAGGCCCGGTGGTTGGCCGAGTTTCTGGCCGCAGTCCACGTGGACAAGGTCCATCTGGCCGGGAACTCCATGGGCGGCGCGATCAGCGTCCGGCTTGCCCTGGACCACCCGGAGATGATCCAAACCCTTACACTTCTGGACAGCGCCGGGGTTTTCCGGACGGAAAGCGAGTACATCAAGATGGTGAAACAGGGGGTGAATCCCCTGGTGGTGTCGAACAAAGAGGATTTCGTGAGGTTGAAAAACCTGGTGATGGAAAAGAGGCCCTATGTTCCGGGGCCGATTTTCCAGGTGCTGACCGAACGGAAAATCGCCAGGAAAGCCAAGGATGAAAAGATCTTCAAGGACATGCAGGCCGACATTCTGTCGGTGGAAAACCAGCTTCCCGAGCTGAATCTCCCCACCCTGATCGTCTGGGGCGACCATGACCGGGTGCTCCATGTGGACAACGCCTCGGTGTTCCATGAAAAAATCAAGGGAAGCCAGCTGAAGATTCTGAAAAACATCGGCCACATTCCCATGCTCGAAGATCCCAAGAAAACAGCGGCGGTCTATGGGGCGTTTCTGGCCGGGCATTGATTGGGCTTTGTATCGATGTTTCTGATAATTCTCTTTTTTTATATTTGAACAATCAATTGGTTTTTAGAGCGTTTTTGGGTTAACGATCCTGATTTCAAAGATAATATCACACAGAAATCAAAGGAGCCTATCGAATGAAACATCTGAAGCCAGTGTTTAAACACATCGTTCTTTCCGCACTTCTTGCCGTTGTTCCGGCCATGGTCACAGCCGGAGCCCTTGACATGTTCAAAAGCGAAAAGGGTTCCATCAAAATCTCAGGGGGTACGGCCCATATTCCCGTGATGAAAGAAGCGGCGAAGCGGATCATGACCGTAAACCCGAGCATTCAGATTTCCATTGCCGGAGGCGGATCCGGGGTGGGCATCGCCCAGGTGGGAGAGGGGCTGGTAAACATCGGGAATTCCGGGCGCAAACCCAAGGATGAGGAAATCACCAAATACGGCCTCGAGATGTTCGAATGGGCCATCGACGGCGTAGGGATCGTGGTGAATCCTTCGAACACGGTGGCGGCCCTTTCCAAAGCCCAGGTGAAAGATATCTTCGCCGGTAAAATCACCAACTGGAAGCAGGTGGGGGGAAAAGACAAGGCGATCAACGTGTACACCCGGGACGAAGCCAGTGGAACCCGGGAAGTGTTCAGCGAAAAAGCCCTGGATAAAGGCCCTGTTTTCGGCAAGGCCGCCGTGGTGGTGTCCAACGGCGCCATGAAATCCGCCGTGGCTTCCGATCCTTACGCCATCGGCTATGTGTCTGTCGGCCATATGGATAAAAGCGTGAAACCCGTGACTCTCGACGGCGTGATCCCTGGTCTCGAAACCGTGAAATCACGAAAGTACCCGGTGGCCCGGGGCCTTTACAGCAACACCAAAGGCAAACCCACGGGTCTCACCAAGAAATTCATCGACTACCTGATGAGCGCCGAAGGACAACGCATTGCCTCAGATAACGGTTTTATTCCGGTGCATTAGGCAGAGTCCGTGAAATTTCTGTTTTTCATTTCCGCCTTGGTCAGTCTCTGCGTGTCCGTAGCCATGGTTCTGTTCATGGTCGTTCTTGGCCTTCCCCTTTTGAGGGAAGGCCATTTTTTCTCCATGCTCGTGAGCCCCTGGGATGTGGCCCGAGGGATCTACGGCCTTTACCCCATGATCCTGGGAACGGGAATCATCGCCACCCTGGCCCTGGCTTTCGGGTTTCCCCTGAGTTTAGGGGCGGCGGCCCTGATCAGCGGGCTGGCCACGCCTTCCCTGGCCGCCTTTCTCCGGAAAGCCGTTCAGACCATGACCGGAATTCCCACGGTGGTTTACGGGTTTATCGGCGTTTTCCTCCTGGTCCCCCTGGTGCGCATTCTTTTCGGACAAGGCTCGGGCATGGGCATTCTGTCCGCATCCCTCCTTTTGGCCGTGCTCGTTTCTCCCACCATGATCCTGACCTTCGCCGACAGCTTCGATCAGGTGCCGGAAGCCTCCCGGACAGCGGCCCAGGCCCTGGGGGCCACGCCGGTCCAGACCTTTCTTTACGTGGTTCTCCCCGCCTCGGGCAAGGGGCTTGTGACCGGCCTGATCCTGGGACTGGGACGGGCCATCGGAGACACCATGATCGCCCTGATGGTCTCGGGCAACGCCATCGCCACACCCGATTCCCTTTTTTCCACGGCCAGGACCCTGACGGCCCACATCGCCCTGGTCATCGCGGCGGATTTTGACAGCCCCGAGTTCAAAACCCTGTTTGTCTGCGGCATTCTCCTTTATCTGTTCACGGCCGTTTCCACCGTGGCCGTCCGGTTGACCGACGTTCTGTTCAGGGGGAGAAACCTGTGAGAACAAGACCCCTGGAAAGGGCTTTCACCGCCTTTGCCTGGCTTTCAGGCGCAACGCTTTTCACCATCGTTCTTTTTTTCGCCGGGTATCTGCTGTGGCATGGCGGGCCGGTCCTTGGGTCAACGCTGGTGTTTGGATCTGCGGACCCCCTGGCCGCTGTGTTGTTCAAACAACCTGTGCTCGACGGCATTTTCCCCGCCATCATGGGGACCTTTGCCCTGGTGCTGCTGTCGGTGTCCATCGCCATTCCTTTGGGTCTTTTCACGGGGATCTACATGGCGGAATTCGCTTCGGACAGAACCCGTGGTTTTTTTGGCGTGTTCTACGATATCCTTGCCGGCTCCCCATCCATCGTGGTGGGACTTTTCGGATTCAGCACGGCCCTTTTTCTCCACCGCTACGTGTCGGCGAACATCTTCCCCTGTCTCCTGATCTCGGCCTTGTCCCTGGCCTTTCTCGTGCTGCCCTACCTGATCCGGAGCACTCAGACAGCCCTTGAAAACCTGCCAGCGGACATCCGGCTCACCGCCCTGGCCCTGGGGGCGAGCCCCACCCAGAACCTGTTTTACGTCCTGATCCCCAAAGCCCTTCCGGGAATCCTCTCGGGCGTCGTTCTTTCCATCGGACGCTGCGCCGAAGACACGGCCGTGATCATGCTCACGGGCGTGGCGGCTTCGGCCGGGCTTCCCCGGTCCCTCCTGGGAAACTACGAGGCCCTTCCTTTTTATATCTACACCATCTCGTCCCAGTACATGGATTACGAGGAACTGGCCAGGGGCTACGCTGCGGCGCTGATCCTTTTTCTGGTCTGCGCCAGTCTGTTCTTTTTGTCTTTTGTCATTCGAAGCCTGCTGGGAGCCAGCATCCGGAGGAACCGCTGAGAGCCATGGAAGAAACCCTAAAAATCCGCATTGAAAACCTTTCCTTCGCCTACGGCCGGCGCAGGGTGCTCGACGGGGTTACCGCCGAATTCCAGGCGAACACCATCACGGCCATCACCGGTCCCTCGGGTCAGGGAAAATCCAGTTTTCTCACGGTGATCAACCGGCTGTGGGAGAGCATTCCAGGGGCCCGGGCCACGGGACAGGTCTCGATCAACATGGGCGGGGTGTTCAAAGATATCAACGAGCTTCCCCTTTCCCGTCTGCGCCGGAATGTGGGCATGGTGTTCCAGACACCCAACCCCTTTGCCATGAGCGTGTTCCGGAACATGGCTTTCCCTTTGAAGCTGGCGGGAACAGCCGATAAAAAAACCGTGGAAGGCCGGGTGGAGCAAGCCTTGAGGCGGGCCCATCTCTGGGAGGAAGTGAAAGACCGGCTGAACGAAGACGCCCGGAACCTTTCAGGCGGCCAGCAACAGAGGCTCTGTGTGGCAAGGGCTCTGATCCTGGAGCCGGAGGTGCTGCTTCTCGACGAGCCCACCTCGTCCCTCGACGCCAAAGCCGCCGCAGGTATCGAAGACCTGATTCTGGAACTGAAAACCCAGTGCTCCCTGATCATGGTATCCCACTACATGGAGCAGGTCGGGCGGATCGCCGACCGGGTCCTGGCCCTGGAAGACATGCGCTTTGTGGAAAAAATCGGATGAAAAGGTCTCCGGGAAGTCCCGGAGACCTTGGATTGGATGGCTAAAGCATTTCAAGAAACGCCTGGATGCGGACCCTTAGCTGTTCCGTGTCAGAATCGGAGTAATCGGTTTCAAGATGGAGAAGGGGGAGATTGTGTTTGTCCCTCAGGTGTTTTTCCACGGAATACGATTCCACGTTGTAGGTGTGGCAGGCCTGCCAGGTGAGGTCCAGCACGCCGTTTACCTTGAAATCCCGGACCAGCTGGTCCAGAAGGTCCAGCCGGCCCTGGTTGGGGCTCATCACCGAACAAGGGATGGACAGGTACTGACGGGCCAGGACATCCATGGGATCGTCGGTTTTTTCCACGGTGAACACCTGCTTGTAGCCCGTGCAGTTTTCGAATCCCACCACATTGGCCCCGCTTTCTTCGAGAATCCGGGCCACCTTGTCCGAGCCCACACCCATGGGAACGCCTGAAATCAGGATTCTCGGGGTTTTTTCCGTGTAGGGACTTTCCCCGTTCCGTGCTTTTTCCGTGTAATGGTCCACCATGGTGCTCATCAGGCGGATGCCCTTTTCCTTGTCCGCCAGGAAGCCGACTTTGAAAAGGATGGTGATGATCTCCGATCCTTTGATGGGCGACGGTTTCATGGCCGCCAGATCCATCAGGGCTTTTTTGGCGTCCCGCTCCCGGTTCAGCAGGTCCATGGCCTCGTGGATTTTTGCGGTGGTTATCGTGACACCGGTGAGGGTCTCGATCTCCTTTTTCATGGTTTCCACCTCGGCCCGCCAGGGATCGAGGGAGGTGCCGAGGTTCTGGTTCTGGGGAAGCTGGAGCACGTGGACTTTCTTGTAGTCTTGCATCAGCTCGAACATCTTCTTTTTGCCGTCACAGGTGGTGTCGGCCACGATCATGTCGGAAAACCGGAAAAACGGGCAGGAATCCAGGGCCGCGAACCCGAAGCTGCTCTTGATCAGGGGGCAGAGGTTCCGGGGCAGCACCTCTTCGGCGGCGGCCACGGGATCGTTTTTCGTGCCGCACAGGGGCAGCGGGATGGCATCGGCCGCCACGATCAGTTCCACCGGAGAGTAGAGGCAGTAACAGCCCACGGCTTTCCGTCCCTCTTTTTTGTAATTTTCGATGTCGATGACATTCTGTTCGAACGCCTGCTGCAAGGTGTTCATCAGTTCCTGGCTCATGGTTACCTCATAGTTTCGTCTGCGATCAGGGCCGCGCCAAGGGCTCCGGCCATGTGGGGGTTTTCGGGGACATGGACCTTTCTTTCCGTCAGATCTTTGAGAAGCCGGACCATGCAGGGGTTGTTGGCCACGCCGCCGGTAAAGACCACCGGACCCTGGACCGACACCCGTTTCAGCATGGACATGGCCCGGCGCACCACGGAGCTGTGAAGCCCCCGGGCGATTTTCAGCCGGTCCTCACCCCGTGCGAGAAGTGACGTGACCTCCGATTCGGCGAACACCGTGCACATGCTGTTGATGGGCAGTTCCTCACCCTGGGAAAGGGCTGCGGCTCCGAATTCATCGATGGAAAATCCCAGGCTCCGGGCCATGATTTCCAGGAATTTTCCGGTTCCGGCGGCGCAGCGGTCGTTCATTTCGAACTTCACGACTTTCCCCGCCTCATCGGTCCGGATCACCTTGCTGTCTTGGCCGCCGATGTCGAGGATCGTCGATGCCTCCGGGAAATCGTGCCGCGCACCCCGGGCATGGGCTTTGATTTCCGTCACCGTTTCCCCTTCGAAGGCGATCTCGAAAAGGTTCCGGCCGTATCCTGTGGCCACGATCCGGTCGAATTGAACGTCCGAGACCAGGTTTTTTACCACGGCCATGGGATCGAAGGTGGTGTGGGTGTAGCGTGTTTCGGCGATCTGCCCGTTTTCCAGGATCACCAGTTCGATGGACCGTGACCCGATGTCGATTCCTGCGGCGCGCATGGTTTCCTCCGGTGTCTGACAGGTTGAAGACTGACTGTCGATACAGGACAGGCGGAGGCTGTGTCAAAGTGATAATGCGGATGGATGGGATGGGGGTTATCGGGATTGTCTATGGAACTCGAACATGGATTCCGGGTCGGCTCCGGGTGTCGGGCCCTGTCACACTCCGGACGATGCGGACTGTACACCCTTTGACTTTGCGCGGACAGCCGCCCGGAATGACAAGCGCGGGTGGATTTGGCCGTTCAAAAACGAATGACGACGTTATAGTGGTTGTCAGAATAAAATTCCGATTGCCGCATTTTTATGAACATCG